>JAYZVA010000029.1:0-58249 GCA_036156175.1 Myxococcota bacterium | reverse complement strand
TGGTCACGCCCGTCTACACCTATGAGCACCACTTGGTGATGGCCCTGTTTCCCGCCGCTGTGGTTGGTGCGGCGTTGGTGGAAGGCCGATTGGGTCGCTGGGGTTGGGTTGTGGGGCTCCCGTCCTATTTTTTCACTGCGTGGCCGCTTTATTGGCTCCGCCCGCTTCAAAAGGCCGTTCCCGAGATGCACTGGATTCTGCAAGAGTCGAAGTTTTTGGGCCTGATGGGCTTGGGCATTTTGTGCGCGGTGGTCGCCATTCGCAGTCCGAGGAAATCCTGAATGGGACGCTTTGAGTTGATCACGGAGTTCACGCCGTCGGGCGACCAACCCCAAGCGATCGCCGAGCTCTGCGCGGGGTTGGACCAAGGCATCCACCATCAAGTGCTGTTGGGGGCGACGGGTACGGGCAAGACCTTCACCATGGCCCACCTGATCGCGCATGCAGACAAACCAACCTTGGTGCTCAGCCACAACAAGACGTTGGCGGCGCAGCTGTACGGGGAGCTGAAGGGCTTGTTCCCGAACAACGCGGTGGAGTACTTCGTCAGCTACTACGACTACTACCAACCCGAAGCCTACGTTCCCTCGTCGGACACCTACATCCAGAAAGATTTGCTCATCAACGAGCACATCGACAAGCTGCGTCACCGGGCGACCAAGTCGCTGCTGGAGCGCAAAGACGTCATCATTGTCAGCTCGGTGAGCTGCATCTACGGGCTTGGTTCAAAAGAGGCCTACGACGGCATGCTGGTCCGCATCGACGTGGGCCAAGAGTGGTCGCGCCGCGACCTCTTGCGGTCGTTGGTGGACATCCTGTACACGCGAAACGATCACGACTTTCACCGCGGGACCTTTCGGGTGCGCGGCGATGTGGTGGAGGTCTTTCCGGCGTCTGAAGACGAGGTCGCCATTCGCATCGAGCTGTTCGGAGATGAGGTGGAGCGGATCAGCGTGGTCGACCCGCTGCGGGGCCAGCGCCTGCAGGAGCTGGAGACCGTCGCGATTTACCCGGCCAGCCACTACGTGACCCCGAAAGAACAGATGGACCGTGCGCTGCACGCCATCGAGGTGGAACTGAAGGACTGCTTGTACGAGCTGAATTCATTCGGGAAGCTGTTGGAGGCCCAGCGCCTCGAGGAACGGACGGGGTTCGACTTGGAGCTCATTCGAGAAACCGGTCGGTGCAAGGGAATCGAGAACTACAGCCGCCACCTGTCGGGCCGAGACCAAGGCGAGCCGCCCCCCACCTTGATGGAATTCTTTCCCGCCAACTGGCTGATGATGATCGACGAAAGCCACGTGACCGTCCCCCAAATTGGTGGAATGTTCAAGGGCGACCGCAGCCGAAAAGAGACGCTGGTGGACCACGGATTTCGATTGCCTTCCGCGCTCGACAATCGGCCACTCAAGTTCGAAGAGTTTGAGGCCCTGCTGGACCAAGTGGTCTACGTCTCGGCCACGCCTCGAGAACACGAGCTCACCCGGGCGGAAGGCGTGGTGGTCGAGCAGATCATCCGACCCACCGGCCTGCTGGATCCGACGGTAGAGGTTCGGCCCATTGAGCATCAGGTCGATGACCTGCTTGCCGAGCTTCGCACCATCACGGCGGCGGGCGAGCGGGCCTTGGTGACGGTGTTGACCAAGCGCATGGCCCAAGAACTGACGGACTACTACCGGGACCTCGGAATCAAGGTTCGGTACCTCCACTCCGACATCGACACGCTGGAACGCATGGAGATCATCCGCGACTTGCGGCGGGGCGAGTTCGACGTCTTGGTCGGGATCAACTTGCTTCGGGAAGGCCTGGACATCCCAGAGGTGTCGCTGGTGGCCATCTTGGATGCGGACAAAGAGGGGTTTTTGCGCAACCGCACCAGCCTGATCCAGACCATGGGCCGGGCGGCCCGGAACGTGAATGGACGGGTGGTGTTGTACGCCGAGCGCACGACCGATTCGATGGCGGCCGCCATCGAAGAGACCAGCCGCCGCCGGGCCAAACAAGAGGCCTACAATGCGGAGCACGGAATCACGCCCGAGACCATCCAAAAGGCGGTGGAGTCCCCCCTCGATGAACTCCTGCGTGCCGGCAGCTTGAACGTGGCGAAGACCGCGTCGGTGGCCCAACAGGTGGCGCAGCGAAAGACCTCCGATCCCGAGCAGGAGATCAAGCGCTTGCGGAAACAGATGAAGGCGGCGGCCTCCAAGCTGGAGTTCGAGCGTGCCGCGGAGATGCGGGACATGATCCGGGAGTTGCAGGCCCTCGTGGTGGGCGCCTGATTGCTACAGGGCCTGAGCAACCCGGTGAAGGCGGTCTTGGCCCCAAAACAGGGTGTCGCCCACCATGGCGGTCGGTGCGCCGCAGACGCCCGCGGCGACCGCTTCCTCCGTGTTGGCCCGCAGCGCGGCCTTCACGGCCGGGTCTTGGGTGCCCTCGATCAGCGCTGGGCCATCGAACCCGGCCGCATTGAGCACCGCCGCCAATGCATCGGGGTCGTTGAGATCGACCCCGTCAACCCACGCCGCGGCGTACAAGGGCTCGGTGGTCGCCGGCTCGATGATTGCGACGCGGCATGCGGTCACCGATCGAATTGGAAAGTGCGGCGAGAAGTTGAAGTCGATCCCCCACCAGTTGGCCCAGTCGCAGAGGTCCTTCATCAGGTAGGCCTGGCGGGCTTGTCCGTAGCTGAAGATGGGAATGTTGGGGGTGCCGATGGCGTGGAACACCGCGCCCAGCAGCATGGGTTTCCACTCGATTGCCACCCCCCATTCGCGACCGAGGCGATTCATCTGCATGGCGCCGACGTAGGAGTACGGGCTTGAAAAATCGTGAAACACCGTGACGCGCTCCGCCGTCGGTGCGGTCACGGTCGGCATGTACTCGGGCGCTCCCCCGAGGGCCGCTTCGACCAGATGCATGCGGTCTTGGCCCCACCACAACGCCCCGTCGATCTCAAAGGTCGGCACACCAAAGACCCCGCGCTCCGCCGCCGCGGTCGTGTTGGCCCGCAGGGCGTCTTTGATGGGCTGGGCCCGTGCCTCGGTCAGCGACACGCCGTGAGCCGCGGCCAGCGCACCCAGCAGGGCGTCGTCGTTGATGTCGCGGCCGTCCACCCAGTAGGCGGCATACAGCGCCTTGGTCAGGGCCACCCGGGCGGGCCCTTGGGCCAAGGTGAGCAGGCGCATGGCCGTGACGCTGCGCTGCGGATGAAGCGGGTTGTGGGCAAACGGCGCATCGTTGGCGGCCGCTTCGCGAAGCAGGTCGGCGGCGCCCATCGCCACCTTCGCTGCCGACCAGGATTCGGCGGGAACGTCCGCGGTTTGGTGCGTTCGGTACACCCCGCCCAACAGGATGGGGCACCACTCCAGCTCGGCGCCGGTCCGCCGACAAAGCGCTTCGATGCGGAGGCTTGCCAGGTAGGCATAGGGGCAGACAACGTCGTAATAAAAGCGAATTTTCATGGCACTTGGTTACCATGGTGCGGCACCCTTTGATGGAACGGCATGGAAAAAGTTCGCGTGGACAAGTGGCTGTGGGCTGCTCGGATGTTCAAGACCCGATCGATGGCCTCGGACGCCTGCGCGGGCGGTCACGTCGTGGTCAACGGTGAACCCGCCAAGTCGAGCAAGAATGTCGCGGTGGGCGACACCATCGAAGCCTTGACCCCCGGGGGTCCCCGCGTGCTGGAAGTGGCCGGATTGGCGGGCAAGCGCGGTCCCGCCAAGTTGGCCATCTCGCTGTATGTCGACCACACACCGCCACCGCCGCCCACCGGGCCCGTCCCCGGCGATCCGACCTTCGATCGCGGCAGTCGGAAGGGTCGAAAAGGGGCCCGACCCACCAAGCGTGACCGCCGTCGGTTCAACCCAAACAAAGGGTGGTGATCGCCGCCGAACGGTCGTTGTCGAGGATGCCTCCCGCCGCCCACAGCGACCCCTCATCGGGGTCCACCCGCTCGGTGACCATGGCGCTGGCCAGCTCGCCCATCAGGGCACCAAATTTGAATCCGTGACCGGAAAACCCGGTCATGATCACCGCCCGTTCACGGCGCTCGACGATGAAGCGTTCGTCGGCTTGGACCGTGTAGAAGCACGTGGTTGCGCCGGTGATCGCGTAGTCATCGATGTCTCGAAAACGCGTGCGGCACGCCTCTTTGAGCGCCTCGGCTTCCCCTGGACGGACGTCCCGCTTCCGGTCGGGGTGGCCTTTTCGCGAAAACGAGTGGTCGCCGACCTTGAGGGGCGTGTTTCCGCAGGGCGGCACGGCGTAGATCCCGCCGTCGCTGTGAATGTCGAGAATCATGGGTGCCGACGCCCACGCGGTGCGGTGGGCATCGGGTGGATCGAGGTACGCCACAACTTGCCGACTGGGTTTGACGCGCCCCACAGTCGATGGCGCCAGCGATCGAACCCAGGGTCCGCAGGCGACCACCAGCGCATCGGCCCGCGCCCGTGTGCCATCTTCCAGCGCGATCGCGCCCCGTGCCGTGTCGATCTCGATCACCGGCGTGTGGGTGTGCACGGTTGCGCCGCTCAACACCAGTTGCTTGGCCACCGCGGCCACGATTCGATCGGCGAACAGCACCCCTCCGGAGTCGATCCATGCCGCCAGTTCGATGCCATCGCTGTGCAGCATGGGCGCGCGGCGCTGAAGCCCGGCGGCGTCCAGCACCTCGGTGGCAATCCCCAAGTCCGCCATGTCCTTGAGCGATTGCTCGATCCAGGACCCATCGCCCCGGGCCATCGCGATGGTGCCCGTTGGCTGAAACAGACGCTGACCCACCGTTTCCCATACGCGGTCCCAAGCGGCGATCGCCGGGTCGATCAGTCGCGCGTATCCGCTCAGCGGTCCGTACGGGTGGCGAATCAAGCGGTGGTGGTCGACGCTGGAGCCGGCTGGATTGGGGATGGGTCCCTGTTCATACAGCGCGACCCGGTGACCGCTTCGGCGCAGCGATAGCGCGGTGCAAAGGCCCATGATCCCGCCACCAATTACAATCACCCGCAAAGCTGCCTCCGTGTGAGCCCATGTTATCTGGCAGCGGGTAGGGGTGCGATCGATGATGAAGGTACGATGGGGCGTGTTGGGGGTCGGACGCGCGGGCCGCGCGCGGGTCAAGGCGCTTCGAGCCGATCCCCGCGCGGTGGTCGTCGGCGGATGGCGCGGCGATCCCGAGGCGGTCGGGCTCCGGCGGTTCGCATCGTTCGAGGAAATGCTGCAGCACGTGGACGCCGTGGCCATTTGTTCGCCGGACCACTTTCATGCAAGCCAAGTGCACATCGCACTGTCCACGCACCGGCACGTGGTGTGCGAGTACCCCGTCGCGGCATCCGCCGGTGAAGCATCCAGCCTGTTTGCCCTCTCCGTGGCCCGCGACCGGGTGCTGCACGTCGAACACATCGAGCTGCTGACGCCCGCTGCGCAGTGGATTCGCCGCTTTGCGGCGGACAAGACCTTGCTCGGCGGCAGCGTCCGCTTCACCGGGGGCGCCCGGCCCTTTGCAACCTCGCCGGCTCACGCGAACGTTGCCCGGTTTCAGCGGATCATCGATGCGGTTGGCGTGCCGGAGGACGTGTCGGTGGAGCGCTGCACGCCGAGCAACCTGGCCGTGCAGCTGCTGTATCCCAACGATGTGAGTGTGGGGCTGGACTGCCAAATGGAGGAGGGGCTCGATCGGCACCTGGAGATCGTCCTCGAGTTCGACAAGGGCATCGTTCGGCAACAAGATCGGCGCATCTTCGTGGACGGTGAAACCGTGGAGCTGACACCGGGCGAAGGGCTGTTCTACACCGATCAGCTGGCGGCCACGGCCTCGATCTTGGACGGCACAGAGCCGTACATTCCCATGGAACAGGTTCTCGACGGGCTCAGCGTGGCCGACTTGGTGATGGGGGTTTCTTGAGCCCGGATCACCGCCGTGCCGGCCCCGCTTGGCTGGTGGCGCTGTTGGTGGGGCTCGCGGCGTTGATGTCTGGCGGCTCCGGCGTGCCGACCTGGGTGGATCGCGCCTTTGTGCCTGTCCGGTACGCGTTCTCCTTTTCGTGGGGCCGGGCGGGTCGGCTTCCGGGCCAAGAAGAAGGAACGATGGGGTTCCTGGACTCGTTGTGGGTGGCGGCCCTGACCGGGATTCACGCCCTGGGGGCGGAGCCCGTGCGGGCGCTTCCATATGTGTGCATCGGCGCGGCGACGGTGTGCATCGCCGCTTTGGCGGGCGATGCATGGCGCCGATTTGGGACGGCGCGGGCCCTGTTGCCCGCGATCTCGCTTGCCTTCGCGGTGCCCCTTGTGTTGGCCGCTCGGTCGGGCACCAACGACGCATGGTTGGCCGCCTGGACGGCCGTGGCATTGGTGGCCGCTGGGCGCGATGTTGGCCGGTCTCGACTGCGGTGGCCGGGCGTGCTGGCGGTGGTGGTGTTGGGCCTCTGCGGTCCACTGGGATGGCTGGCCGCAGCCGGTGTGCTGTGGGTGGGGATTCCGGGCAGTTGGCGGCCCGTTGCCGTGGCTGGGACCGTCCAGCTGGGCGTTGCGCTCGCCCTTGGGTTCGATGCTCCGACCGCCCTGTTGATCGACCTTCGGCACGTGGATGCGTCCCGAGTTGGGTTGATTGCGGAGGCGCTTCCGGTGCTCACCATCGTGGCGGCAGCGGGCATCGCCGCAGCGGGAACCGGCCACCCTGTGGTTCGGTTTGCGCTGTGGGCTTCGGCCGTGTGGTTGGTTCGGGGAACCATGGGTGCCGACGATGTGGCACCGGCTGCTGATCGCTTCCTGCCGGCCATCGCGGTGATGGCCTGGTTGGCCACCGAGGCCGTCGCGCGGCTTCGACGAACCCCGTCCATCGTCGCGGTGGCGCTGCTCCTGATTGGTGTGGACACGGGGCAGGCATGGGCCGATCGGTCGACGGTGGCGCGAGAGCGCCGAATCGCGCTCAAAGAGTCTCAAGCAATGGCGCGCTTCCTCAAGTGGCGGTTCGACAAACCCCAACGGGTTGCGCTGCACAGCGCGGGATCGATTGCCTACCACTACGGCGGCCCCGTGATCGACGCCTCCGGTCGCACGGAACGCCGCGATGTGTCTCCCGGAGCGATCGTCGCGATGGGCCCCGAGGCCATGGTCCCGGCCGTCCAGTATGTGGGTCAGACGGTCACGTTTACGCCGATGTTTCCGGGCTCTGCGGTCGCGGTGACCGATGCCTACGATCACCACTCGGTGCAACACCAGCCGCGGTGGGGGCTCACGCAAGCGCACCCGGTCTTCTTTCAGTACCTGACCCGAAAAGACCTTCCGCGGTTGCCGATGAACATTTCCGAAGAAGACGGCAATCGTTTCCCGAAGCAATGAGGTACAGTGAAGCCTGGGAGGGGAAGCCACCATGCGCGTTCTGTTGATCAATCCAGCGATGAACCTGGCCAAGCTTGGTCGGTTTTCTGGATTGCTGGAGCCCATGCCGTGCATTGGTCTGGCCTACATCGCCGCGGCGCTCGAGCAGCACGGCTGCCATGTGCGGGTCATCGACATGTTTGCGGAAGGCTTGGATGTGGACCAGGTGGCCGAAAAGTCGGCACGGTTTCGGCCCGACTTGATCGGAATGACGGTCCTGACCCCGTCTGCCCCCGTGTGCACCGCGATCAGTGCACGAATCCGCATGCGGCTGCCCGAGACGCAGATTGTCTGGGGCGGGGTTCACGCCGACGTCTTTGGTCACGAGATCGTCCAGTCGCGCGATGCCGACTACGCCGTTCACGGAGACGGCGAGATCACGATCACCGAGCTGGTGGACGCCATTGCGAGCAACGAAACCGACTTCTCGGGCATCGATGGGTTGACGTGGCGCTCGGACGATGGAGTGGTGACCAACAAGGCGCGCGCCATCAACCAGGACCTCGATGCGCTGCCGTATCCTGCATGGCACTTGTTTCCCTACCACCGGTATGGCCTGCTGCCCTTCGCGGACTTTGCCAAGCCCGTGCTCACGATCTCGGGTTCGAGGGGGTGCCCCTATCGATGCGATTATTGCTCGCTGATTCACACGGGCGGCAAAGTGTATCGGCGCCGCGATCCAATCAAAATCGTGGACGAATACGAATACCTGGTGGACCGATTCGGGGTGAAGCAAATCGGGTTCATCGATCCCATCTTTCCGCTGGTCAAGCGCGACTTGGAGCCGTTCACCAAGGAGTTGGTTGCTCGGGGCTTGGACGAAAAGTGCCAGTGGTTGAGCGAGACTCGCGCCGACCGTTTGGACCCTGAGACGTGTCAGATGATGTACGACGGCGGGTGCCGGCGGGTGCTCATGGGCATTGAATCCGGCGTCGACATGTTGCTGGGCAACGTGAACAAACGCATCACCACGGAGAAGGTGCGGGTCGGCGTTGAGAATGCGCGAAACGCCGGGATCCAGACCGTGGGGCTGTTCATGATCGGCATGCCGGGAGAAACCCCGGAGATGACCAAAGAGACGGTGGAGTTCGCGGTTGACCTGGACCTCGACTTTGCCAAGTTCGCGATCACGGTGCCGTTTCCCGGCTCAAAGCTGTTCGACGATCGCTGGCAGAAGGACCTGTTCCGGGATGACTGGGAAAACTACACGACCTTCAACCCCGACCCCGATCGTTTGATCTACCATCCCCACGGATACGACCCGCAGACCTTGGTCAAAATGCAGTCGTGGGCCATGCGGCGATTCTACATGCGGCCCCGTCAACTGAAGAAGCAGTTGGTCGATCTTCGGACCATCAGTCCGAAGATGCTCCTCTACGGAATTTACGGAATGGCGATTTAGGCCGAACAACTCGATCCAATCGCTTGACGAGTTATCCACAACGGGCCATAAGCGGCTGTCAACGTCTCAAGCGGCACCCATTGGTACGCCATCCAATGACCACCTGCTGGGGCGACATCGAAGGAGACATCAAAATGGCAATGACTGCAGAACGCAAGCAAGAACTGATGACAACCTACGCGACCCACGAGGGCGACACGGGTTCACCGGAAGTTCAAGTCGCGCTCCTCACGGAACGCATCAACTACCTGAATGGTCACTTCAAGACCCACAAGAAAGACCACCACAGCCGTCGTGGTCTGCTCAAGATGGTCGGGCGCCGTCGGCGTCTGCTGAAGTACCTGCGGACGAACGATGAGGACCGGTACAAGGCACTCATCAAGAGCCTCGGCCTTCGTCGTTAATGTGGAACGGGTGACCTTTGGGTCGCCCGTTTTTCTTTGTTCTTTTCAATCGCCGCAATCGGTCAACCGTCTTTGGACAGCCGGATCCCGCAGGTCTTCGCAGCTTGAATGCTCTCGGTCATTCAACCTTCGCAGGTCTACGGAGTCTCGGTCGCGTTTTGAAGCCTGAGACCTGTCCTTGATTGCGGAGCGCGCATGATGCGCGCGACCCTCAATACACTCTGCGGGTGCAGCGGCCTTATGGACGGCCGCACACACCACCCGTGCATCCATCTGGAGAATCCAATGGAACTCAAATCCGTGTCCGTCGAAATCGGCGGACGTACCATGACCTTTGAAACCGGCGTAATGGCCAAGCAGGCCGATGGCGCTGTCGTCGTCCGCATGGACGACTCGGCCGTCCTCGTGACCGCCGTGACCGGTGGCCCGGCCCGATTCGACTTCTTGCCGCTCACCGTCGAGTACCAAGACCGCAACGGCGCATACGGCACCATTCCCGGCAACTACTTCAAGCGCGAAGGCCGCTCGAACGAGCGCGAGACCCTCGTGTCTCGGATGATCGATCGCCCGATCCGCCCGCAGTTCCCGAAGCACTACCGCAACGAGACGCAGGTGATCGGCACGGTGTTGTCGTACGACGAAGGCTGCGACACCGACACCCTCGCCATGTGCGGCGCCTCCGCGGCCCTTCACATCTCGAACGCGCCCCTTCAGCGCCCCATCGCGGGCGTTCGGGTCAGCCAAATCGACGGCCAACTCGTGAGCAACCCCAGCCGTGCCCAGATGGTCGAGGCCGACCTCAACCTTGTCGTTGCCGGTACCGTTGACGCGGTCTGCATGGTGGAAGGCGGCGCCAAGGAGATGTCGGAAGACGCCATGATGGACGCGATGGACTTCGCCCACGAAGAAATCAAGAAAATCATCGGCGCCATCGAAGAGCTTCGCGGCATCGCCGGCGTCGAGAACGCCGAAGTGCCTCCCGCACCGGAGATCGACGCGGATGTGCTGGCGTTTGTGACCGACAACGGTACCGACAGCCTCACCGAAGCCATGGGCATCACCGGGAAGCACGAGCGCAAGGTGGCCCTCAAGGCCGCCCGCGACGCGGTCATCGAGAAGTTGCTCGACGGCGAGACCGATGAGGACGTCATCGAGTCCAAGACCGGCGAAGCCAAAGATGCGTGGGACAAGCTGGTCGGCAAGATCATGCGGAAGCAAGTCCTGTCGACCCGCACCCGGATCGACGGCCGCGCGACCGATGAGATTCGGTTCATCGATTGCCGCGTCGGCCAGGCCGCCAACGCGCACGGCTCGGCCTTGTTCACCCGCGGCGAGACCCAGACCTTCGTGACGGCTGCACTCGGCATGGAGATGGACTCTCAGCGGATCGACTATGCCGGTACGCAAGAGCAGTTCCGTCGCTGGATGCTGACCTACAACTTCCCGCCGTTCTGCACCGGTGAAGCGCGCATGCTTCGCGGTCCCAAGCGTCGGGAAATCGGTCACGGCGTGCTTGCTCACCGAAGCATCATTCCCGTGCTTCCGAGCCAAGAAGACTTCCCCTACGTGCTCCGTTGCTGCTCGGACGTTCTGGAGTCCAACGGCTCCAGCTCGATGGCGAGTGTCTGCGGGTCGACCCTGGCCCTGATGGACGCGGGAGTGCCCCTCAAGGCTCCGGTGGCCGGAATCGCCATGGGACTCATCAAGGAAGGCGATGACTTCGCCGTCCTCTCCGACATCCTCGGAGACGAGGACCACTTGGGCGACATGGACTTCAAGGTCACGGGAACCAAGAACGGCATCACCGCGTTCCAGATGGACACCAAGATCGATTCGGTCAGCCGCGAGATCATGGCGAAGGCCTTGGGCCAAGCCCGCGAAGGCCGGATTCACATCTTGGACGAGATGGCCAAGGCGATCGCCGAGCCCCGCGAGGACATCGCGGACAACGCTCCCCGGATCACCAAGCTGAAGGTCAAGCAGGACAAGATCCGCGACATCATCGGCCCCGGTGGACGGACGATTCGCGGCATGCAAGAAGAGTGCGGCGTGCGGATCACGGTGGAAGACGACGGCACGGTCCTCGTGGCCAGCTCCGACATGGACGCCACCAACAAGGCTCTGGGCATGCTCCGCGAGCTCACCCAAGAAGCCGAGATTGGCAAGCTGTACCTCGGTGTCGTCAAGCGCACGGTGGACTTCGGCGCGTTCATTGAAATCTTCCCGGGAACGGAAGGATTGGTGCACATCAGCCACTTGGCCAACGAGCGCGTGGAACAAACCACCGACGTGGTCAACGAAGGCGACGAAGTGTTGGTTCGTGTGATCGACATCGACAAGCGCAGCGGCAAGATTCGTCTGAGCCGCAAGGAAGCCCTCGAAGCAGCGGACCTGTAGGTCCAATGCTTCGGCCTCCGCTTCTGAAGGTCCAGGTCCTTCCCCACGGGGAGGGCCTGGACCTTCCTGCGTATGCGACGCCCGGTGCCGCGGGGCTGGACCTGCGAGCGGCGGAACCGTGCACCCTGGAACCCATGGCCCGTCGGGCCGTTCCAACGGGCATTCGAGTCGCCATCCCGCCGGGGTGGGAAGCGCAAATTCGACCCCGATCGGGACTGGCCTTGCGTCAAGGGCTCAGCATTCCCAACGCACCGGGCACCATCGACTCCGACTACCGGGGTGAACTCAAGGTGCTGCTCATCAACCTGGGTCTCGAGCCCATCGCGATCGAGCGGGGGATGAGAATTGCGCAGATGGTGATGGCGCCGGCGCCGCAGGCCATCATCGAATGCACGGATGACCTGGATGAGACCATTCGCGGTGAGTCCGGTTTTGGGTCAACCGGGACGCGGTAATCCAGGCAACGGGCGCCCGGGCGTCAGACGGTTGACTGCGGCGTGATGTCCTCGCCGGCACCGAACTGCTGGCGCAGGCTTTCGACCATGCCGGGGTTGCCGATGATGGTGAGCCGGTCGCCGTCCCGAATGACTTCGTCGCCGGTTGGCACGAACGATTGGTCGTCGCGGTGAACGAGCGCCACCAGCACCCCCGATGGGAAGTTGGGGTCCCGAAGCCGCGCGCCAACCAGCTCGGCACCGGTTCCGCCGGCGTGCACGGTGATCTGCAAAAACCGCTCGTCGCGGAGCAACAACGCCCTCATTTCGCTTTCGGTCTCGCACTCAATCCATCGTTCCAGGAAATCGGGCGCATCGATGGTGGTCACAATCTGCGCAACGCTCCGCAGATGGGGCCCAAGGTGCCGCTCCGGACTGACCAGGAACACGAACGCGCGAACCGGTTCATCCAGCTCCAGGTGTCCGAACGACTCGGAGAGGTCGATTTCAACGCCCACCTTGGAACGCACCAGCACCATCCGGGGGTGGGCCACATCATGGTGCCGCATGTTCGGAGCGGCGATGCCGTGATCCAGGGGCATGAGGCCCGCGCGGGACTCCATGACAAATCCGTCGTAGAGCTCTTCTTCGTCGATGCCCTCGGCCTTGGCAATCTGAGAACAGACGTCGCGCACGATGTTCTCGAAGGTCATGTGTTTGGTGTAGTCGAGCACCGGCGCACCGGCGATGACCTCTTCATACAGGTCTTCTTCGCGGAGGCCCTTCTCGCCCAAGATGGTGCGCAGTTCTTTGTCGACCGACACGCTCCGAACCCGTCCCAAGCGCTCGAAGACGTGGTGCACCGCGCCGTAGCGCTCGACCCGGCCCCGGGCGAAAAAGTGGTACCACGCGATGCACAAGACGATGAGGATGGTGCTCATCAACGAGGGCAGCCACCCCATTTCGGAGATGAGCCACACCGGGATGATCATGCCGGCGATCTGGACCCACGGATAGAACGGCGAACGGAAGCCTGGGTGGTAGTACTTGAGGTGGCTTTCTCGCATCACGATGACGCACAGGTTGATCAGTCCGAAGATGACCAGCTGGAACGCGCTGCCCAGCTTGGCGACCGTCGACACCTCGGCGAATACGATGGTGAGCACCATCAGCACACCGGTCGCCAAGATGCCCATTGTTGGGGTGGAGAACCGGCCGATGTGGGTGAACACGCTGGGAACAAGGCGGTCGCGCGCCATGGCCAAGGGGTACCGTGAAGCCGACATGATTCCGGCGTTTCCGGTGGATGCAAACGCGGCCACCGCCGCAGTCACGGCAAGCCCCACGCCCACACCATCGGGCAGCCATCCAAACATGACGCTGGCGGCGCTGGCCACCGGGGTGAGATCGCTCTCGAACTTCCCGGGTTCGAGCACCCACATCATCACCGCAACCCCAATGCAGTACACGGTGGTGGCCACAGCAATGGACATCAGCATGCCCAAGGGGATCACCCGATCGGGATTTTCAACTTCTTCGGCGACGCTCGAGACTTTGGTGAGTCCCGCGTACGAGACAAACACGAGACCGACTGTGCCCATGAAGCCCTCGACACCCGACCGGAAGAATGGGCCCATCTCGCTCAGCGTTTGGGTGGCCTCGGGGCGATCGGCCACGATGTACAGGCCTTGAGCGATGAAGAAGCCCAGCACCGCCAGCAGCACCGTCACCAGGATGCGTTGCAGGCCGCTCGATTCCTTGGCTCCCACCACGTTCAGCGCCATGAAGGCAAACGTGAGTCCAATGGCCAGCGGCTTCACGGGCAGCTCGACGAAAATCGCCAGGTAGGCGCCCATGCCAATCAGCGCGAACGCCGTCTTGAAGACGAGGGACAGCCATGTGCCCAAGCCGCCGATGGTGCCAATCAACGGCCCCATGGCCCGCTCGATGAAGTAGTAGCTGCCGCCGGCCTTGGGCATGGCGGCCGTCAGTTCGGCCTTGCTCAGCATGGCGGGAATGATCATGATTCCCGCAACAAAGTACGCCAAGATGACCGACGGCCCCGTTTGGGCCGCTGCGATTCCGGGAAGCAGGAAAAAGCCGGAACTGAACATCGCCCCCGTGCTGATCGCAAACACGTCGTAGAGGGTCAGGGATTTTTTCAGTGAGTTGGACACTCGTGCTCCCCCGGATGGTGCCCTTCGCTTAACGGGCTGCTCGATGATGCGAGGCAAGTGATTGGTCGAATGGTGTCAGATTGGACCCGGTATCGCAAGCCGCTGGCATGCGGCCGGTGGGCGCCCCGTCCGACGGGTCGTCCCAGCAGCAACCGCCGGGGCGCGCAAACACGCCACGGGCCATCAAACCCGGTACGCCGCATCGCCATTCCCCGGAGGTCGTGGTGTGCCGAATGGCGTGGTGCTACGCTGGTATGGGGAGCACAGCGTGGCCGAAACGACAAGAGCATGGGCCCAGACTCTGCACGGGCGTGCGCCGCTGGTGGGAGAGCCGGCGCGCCACTTGAGTCGCGAAGAGCTTGAACGCGCTTTCGCGGGGTTTGATCCGGTTTTGGAGTCGGAGCGTGCGTCGTTGCAGGCCATTGTGATTCGTCGGCCAGACGGCTTCCGCGAGCAACCGACCGCAGCGGAATTGTCGCGCACCGGTGGACTCGTCGGGGATCGGTGGGCGACGGGCAAGGCGGACCCGGGTGACCAGGTGTCGATGATGAACGTGGACGTGGCAGCGCGATTGGCCAACGGCCAGTCGATTGGGTTGTTCGGCGACAACCTGTTCACGGACCTGGATCTTCGAGAAACGGCGTTGCCGGAAGGTGCGGAGCTTCGGATTGGCGAAGCCGTGGTCCGTGTGAGCGCGACACCCCATGTGCCCTGCGACCGCTTCCGGGCCCGGTTTGGGCACCCTGCGTTCGTGTTCGCTGCCGCCACTCCCCGCATCCGCGGGGTCTACTTGACCGTGGTTGCGGGCGGCGCCATTGCCGTGGGGGATGCCGTGCATCGATTGGGATGATGCTCAGCTGCGGTTTCGGGCATCCAGCGTGCGCTTTTGGTCTTCATCCATGACGTACTCGATCTCTTGTTCGAGCGATTCCAAGTCGTCCAAGTTGGTTTCCCATCCACCGAGAGCGGCCGTCAGGGTGCGCAGGTCTTCGGCTTGTCGGCGGGGCTTCGCGGGGGTGGCCGGCGCCGCATTGGGCGTGTGCGCGGCGGCGGCCGTGGAGTGATCGAGGACAATCTTTCGAACAAATCCATTGGCCTGCGACAGCTGATCGCACAGGCTGGCGACCAACAGGCGTCGCAGCGCCACTCCGGCGATCGAGCCTTCACCGATCAGTCGGTCCACCATCTGACGGGGCAGAATCACCACTTCGACCGGTCCATTCGCCTTGCACGTCGCCGATCGCATCGAGCCGTCGATGACCGACATGTGGCCAAACACATTGGGGCAGGTCATGTCGCTCAACACCCGGTCGGTTCCCGTTCCATCCCGGCGGAGCACGGAGATGTTTCCCCGCACCAGGAAAAACAATTCGTTGCCCGGTTTGCCCTCGGCGCACAGGGTCGCGCCGTGGTCGAAGTGCTGCAGCTCACCCAGATTGAGGACCCGCTCGATTGCGGCGTGGCTTGCCCCCGGGAACGAGTGGTGCGCCACAATGCGCTTGGCGAGGCGGTCGGCGTCAATGGCGGCGATGCGTTGCATCATTCCCCTCCAAAGAGTTTCTTGAGTTTGGCGACGAATCCAGCCGGTTCCGCCGCCGCTTCTGGGGTGGAACCGATTTCTTTCCAGAGCTTCGCCGTCTCTTGATTCGTTCGTCGAATCCGGCGGGCCAGCGTGGCCAGGAGATGCCGCTCGATGGCGATGATGGCTTCGTTCTTGGCCGCATTGGTCAGCAACTCGCGATTGATCAGCAAACACTGACTGGTCTGCAGGGCTCGAACCGTCGCGCTGCGCTTTCCGGACCGCGCGAACAGCGCGGTTTCGCCAACGATCTCGCCAATGTTGACTTGGCCAACTTCCCGCAGTTGGCCCGCGCTCGATACCTCAACGCCCAATTTTCCGTCGATCAGCAAGAGCGCCACGTCCGACTCATCGCCTTGATTGAAGACGGTGACCCCGGGCTGAAAACTCACAGGAGGCGCCATCGAACACACTTCTTGCAGCGCCGTTTTGGGGACTCCCTTGAAGATGAACATGGAAGACAGCGTGTCACTTGAGGTCATGGTTCCCCCTGAATGGCGTTCCTTCTAACTGATTTATCGAGGACATCGACCAACCGATTTGCAACGATTGAGTGTATGGGTGAGGTTTGATGCGCAGGAGGAGCGAATGCCTTTTTGTTGGTTGGACGAAGACGGTGATGCGGCGCGACCCGATGGCGGCGACGGACGGCGGATCGCGACGGAGAACGACGTGCGGGCGCGGGCCCAGCTGATGCGCCGGCTGGGCTACGCCAAGTCCGATGCGGTGCACCGGTGCATGGGCAATCTGGCATGGGCCTTTTCGGTCGCCGGTCAGCCGCCGGTCAGCCCGGCACGGGTTCGGTCCATCGTGGCCGAAGTCTACGGCAAGGCGTCGTAGCAGGCCGATATTTCGCGAGCCAAGGCGAAATCAAGCTCGGTCAAGCCATCGGCATCGTGGGTCCACAGCTCGATGGAGCACCGGCCCCAGCCCACGTGCAGGTCCGGATGGTGATTGGCCCGCTCGGCCCGTTCCCCCACGGCGTTCGCGAACGCCAAGGCCTCGGCAAAGTTGGCGAACGAATAGGGCGCGGTCAGGTGTCCCGCGTCGGTGCGCGTCCAGGGGCCTCCCAGCGACGAGAGCCGGTCGGCGATTTCGGGTTCGGTCAGTCGGGTGGGCATCAGTCGGACTCCAGATCGACGTGTTTTGCTGCCGGAACGGCGTCTTGAATGGCGGACTCAATGCGATCAATCTCGTCCCCCACAGCGGTGGTCATGTGTTCGCCGAACTCCAGCAGGAATTCACGAAGATGGGCGGGCTCGGAGGCGACGCGCCCGTGGATTTGTTCGATGTCTTGGTCGGCCAACCACTGCGTGGCGATGGCGCGACCGTTGAAGTCCACTTCGGCTTTGAACCGAAACCCGTCGGCACTCATCACGGTCGCCTTCACATCCCGGACCGACTCCACAGCCGGGTCGGACTCCAGCACATCCATGACCCGGGCGTGTTGGCCCGGCGAGACCGACTGTCCCAGCAAGGCTTTGCGGTTTCTCACCACCAAAAACACGGCGACCGCCCCCAAGAGGATCGCAATGATGATCGAACCAAGGGCATCCCAGATGGGGTTTCCCGTGATCACAAACAGCGCGATGCTCGCGCCCGCCAGGGTGACCCCCATCACGGCGGCAGCGTCCTCGAGCAGCACCGCGACCGCCATGGGATCCGGCCCCTCCTTGACGTACTGCGAAAATCCGATGCCCAAGTCTTTGGCGGCGTCATCCACCGCTTTGTAGGCCACCCAGAGGGTCCACGCCTCGAGCACAAACGAAAAGATCAGCACGCCCGCAGCAATGTGAATCTTCTCGGGTGCCTCGGGGTGCATGAGGGAATGAATCCCGTGGTACAGCGTGAAACCACACCCCAAGAAGAAAATTCCAACCGCGCTGATCAAGGCCCAGATGAACGCGTCCCGGCCGTAGCCATAGGGGTGATCCGCGTCGGGCGCTTTTTTGGCCTTCTTGATGCCGAGCGCCAGCAACGTTTGATTGATGACGTCCGCGAGCGAGTGAATGCCCTCGGAGAACATGGCCCCCGAGCCCGTGAATGCAAACGCGGTCAGCTTGGTCACCGTGATGACCGAGTTCGCTCCGATTGCCGCATAGACGGCTTTTGCGCTTCCGCTGGCCATGGGTCTGCCCTCCGTGCTGTCAACCGTAACGGGGAATCGTGAATTTGTAGATCCTCAGCCAAAAACAGGGGAGAAAAAATCGGTCGATTGAAAGAAAATGGCAACAAAAACAGACACATAAACACCTTGGCATGCTCGTTGCTTTGTTGGTGGCCGTGCATCAACACCACACCTTGGAGGAAGCCATGAAGCACGCAATCCCATTCCTGTTCGCCGCCGTCGGTTGTTCCCAGCCGCCCCCCCACAGCAGCGCCTTCGACCCCCAAGCCGCTGCCGACCGGCGGATCGCGTCCGTTCCCCCGTTGACGCCCCCCCCGGAAGTCGTCCTGGCCGAGGCGGTGGCGCCTTCGATCCACGAACCGGAGCATTCGTCGGATGAATCGAAAACGTTGGATGCTCCCGCCGGGAGCGATGCGCCGGTCGCGCTTGACGCCGCCGCAGTCACGGTGCGCGCCGGCGAATCGCTCGATCAACTGAGTCGGTGGTCGGCGGCGTCTGTCGAGGAAATTGCGGCTCAGACTGGCCTGGAAATCACGGCGCCGCTCGTGCCCGGTCAGGTGCTTCGGATCCCCATGGCGGACCGAGAGGCCTTCGAGGCGTCCCGCAGCGGTGCCCTCGAGAGCCGGCTCGAACGCTACCTTGCCGCGAACGGTGGGCTCGCGGGCATTGAGGGCTACACGGTCCGCACCGGGGACACCGCTTGGGCCATCGCGAAGCACGTGGCGGGGGTGCCCGCATGGGTCCTTGCAGCGTTCAATGCGGGAACATCGCTCGATCACTTGTCGGTGGGTGCAACGCTCTATCTGCCGATCATGACCTCGGTCGCGGCGGTTGAGGAGCCGATGGACGAGCTGCCCAGCGATGGGTTTGGCGTGGTCCTCGACGAGGACGCTACGGACTCACCTTGACCGGCTCGCCTTCGGGCAGGTCGTTCACAATCACAAACGTATCGGGATGGGCGGACCACACGGGACGCCCATCCTCCGTTTGCTTCAGGCTCTTCAGCGCCACCACGCCGCCGCTCGGCAGCTGGACCTCGGCGGTCCCCGGACCGACCGCCTTGGACGAATCCCACGCACCGACGGCGGGGTCGCTTCCGGAGATGAACCCGTCGGAGGCGGTGGTGAGGGTGACGGTCTTGGTGGCCGTCGATTCGGCATCAAGGCGGGCCGTCCAGTCCGAGAAGTCTGTGCCAGCCGCGGGAGTCAGCAACCACCGCTTCAGTCCCGCATCGGGCAGGCTCACCCAGGTGGGGGACCCGGCTTCTTTGGGGAGTGCTGGCGGATTCGAGGCCTCTCCGGTGGCCACGATGATGGCTTGATTCGTGGTGACCCGTGCGAAGGCGAGTGCCGTCGCCGTCGCCGTCAGCCACTCGGTGCGCCCGTTGGCGAGCGGTGGATAGGAGCGGCGCTCATCCAGTCGATCGGCGATGAAGTCCCGGAATGGGCCGGTCGCGAACACCATGTCACCGCGCGCTTCGACTTCCGTTCGACCGGTCATGCCCTGCGCGGTGCCCCAGGTGATGGACGGAATGCCGCGGAGGCTCATCATCAAGGCGATGGCGGTCTTCGTCGCATCGCCACACACCGTTGCGATTCGCGCGGTGTCGTGGTTGTCGAGGAAGGTGATCCACTGGTGCCCTGCCGGATAGGCTCGGTCCTGGGTGATGGCGGCGGGAATCTTCCGGAGGTCGCCCGACTCGCACACGCTTTCCGTGATGGCGTAATGCAATGGAAAATCGAAGGTGTGGGTGAGCCCCGTGGCGTGGGCCTCGCGCGCGATCGCCGCCGCGTTTCCGTCGTAGACTTCACCGGCGAAGGCGATGGGGTTCGGGGAGGCCGTTTTCATCGCATCGATCCACGCCGTCAAGAACGGCACGTCGAGGTGCCGCACCGCATCGACCCGGATGGCATCGGGCCCAACCGACCGAATCCAGTGCCGCCCGTCCTTCAGCAGATGCTGAACCACGGCGGGCTGGCTGTGGTCGAGGTCGGGAAGGCCGTGCACGTCGTGGGTGCGCCGCTGCGCATCATCGGTCCAGTCGGTCACATCCCCATTGGTGCGAAACCATTCGGGATGGGCCGTCGTCAGGGGCGTCTCGGGCCCCACATGGTTCAGCACCAGATCCATCATCAGGCTCATTCCCCGGCTGTGGAGGTCGTCGCGGAGGGCCTTGAGTTCCGCCAGGGTTCCAAACCGCGGGTCGACCGCTCGGCCGTCGGCCACCCAGTAGCCGTGCCACGACGGGTGCCCGCCGATGGGCTCGGTTCGACTGCGGGTGATGGGGGTGATCCAGACGGTGCTCACCCCCAGCTGTTCAATGTAGTCGAGGTTGGCGCGGATCCCGGCCAGGTCCCCTCCGTGCCAAGCCGTGGGTGAAGCCGTGTCCACCGCTTGATCGTTGGCCGTGCGTCCGTTCGCGAACCGATCCACCATGATGAGGTAGACGCTGTCCATCGGGGCAGCCGCCGCGCTCAAGCACCACAACCAGCCGATCACTCCGGCTGCCCGTGAAACTGGCGGACCAGACCCGCTGCGTAGTGTCCGATTCGGGGCGCTGCCGAGGCGAGGGCATCCCGTTCGTCTTGGTGGGAGTGGGGCAGGGTCACCCGCATCACGGTGGTCTGCTCCAGGGTGGGCAAGTCCGCTTGGGCCACGATCACCGTCGCGGACACTTCCCACTGAAAGCGGCCCACCAAGGTGGCCCGTCGTCGGGCATCGGCCTCGATGAGCAGCGACAGCGCGCCGTCGGTGCGTTCGAGCAGCCATGCGGTCCGGTGACCGCTGGTCCCCAGTCCCGCCCAAGCGTCGTTGGTCGCGACCGCGGTGGCGGTCAGCCGCTCGGCTTGCAAGACCCGCTCAATGGGCGCTCGCATGGCGTCCACGGCCGCGGGTGATTGGGCAACCATGGCCGTATTGACCGCGATGGTTGGCAAGTTCGTGGCGTCCACCTTGGGCGCACCACAGGCCAACATTAGAGCGATTAGAACCATGCTTCGGCCTCCAGTGCCAACACGTGGTGCCAGTGCTGTTCAACGGTTCCGAACTCGTTGTACTGGTCCAACGTGGTGACAAATTGATTGGAAAACGCGTTGTTTTCATTCGAGTGTTGCGCGCCGTACAGGAGCCGCAGGCTGGGGCGAGAGAAGATTCCGGGGCCCATGGGGTTGAACACGATTCCACCCTTGCCTTGCCAGGTGGTGCGCGTGTCGGTCTCGCCGTACTCCAGTCCCCGGGTATCGGGGATTCCGTTGGTGTTGGCGAAGATCGAGTCCTCGTGCTCGCGGTAGCGGTTTCCGAGGGTCGAGACCTCTTGGGCAATGCTGCTCTCGAGCAGCACCGCCAGGGTCCGGGTGGTGGCCACTTGCAGCCGAAGCACGGTCGATGCGTACCAGCGGTTGTGGTCGGATGGCGCCACGGTGTTGTCGCCGTCGACGTGCTTTCCATACAGGGCGCCCCACGCCACATCGACGCGCTCGGGGACCACCGCGATGTGCGCTTCGTTGCCCACAAAGAGCACGGTCCGTTCATCGGTGAGGGAGGTGACGTGGATGTCTTCGCTCTCGCCGTTGTAGTCTTCCCGCGTGGGTCCCTCGGGGTGGAGCCGGTCGAACCGAACGGTGGTGCTGTTCCACTTCAACGGCCCAAGCCCGCCGAAGCCGAGGTAGGCAAACGCATGGCCGGACTGGGCATCGGCCGCAATGGGATCCGGAAACCGATCGGCGTCGATGGGGAACTCGCTCCGATAGGCCTCGATGGTCTCGCCGCGGAGCCAGTCTTCGTAGTCGACGCCCGGGGTGTCGTATGCGGCGTACCGATGGCCCTCCGTGCCCCGTTCCATGGACCACTCTCCGCCGATTCCGATCTGCACGTGCCGGCCCAAGCCAAGGCGGGCGGCACCCCCTCCCGTCCACACGGGGTGGTACCGATTCATGCGCAGGCTGTTGCCGGAGTCTCCGCCGCCCACCGTGAGCTCAAGGGGGCCCGTGCGAAGCGTACCGCTGAGTCCGACGGTGTTGAAGAAGATCGTCGCGGGGCGCATGTCATACAGCCCCATGTCGCCCATGGTTCGGTACAGCGTGCCGACCTGCCACGACACATTGGGAATGATGACGTTTCCGGCTTCGATGTACAGCTGCGACATTCGAAACCGGTCAAGGGAGCCGTTTCCAGAATCCGCGCCTTGGACGCTTCCCCCTTCCACGCGCATGTGAATGGTGGTCCAGGGGTTGGCTCCGTCGGGCTCGAGCACGTCGTAGTCAAAGTCGAGTGCGGCGTAGGGCCCTTCGTTGAGGAGGCGGCCGTAGAGGTTCCAGTAGCCGAGGCGACCCGTTCCTCCCTGCAGGTCGGGACGCGCCATCACCCGGGCGTAGCCGCCCACCCGCGCGTTCGCGGAGGCGGGCCCGCTCAGCAGCCCCAGGCCCATCAAGGTCACTGCGAGACGGCCAATCACTGCGCCTCCAGAACAACGATGCTGAACGCTTGAACGTCGTAGTTTTCGCCAACGAGGGGCGGATCATCGGTCTGAATGTTCCAGGAGATGTACGGATCGAGCGTCTCGTCCTCGCTGAACAGGCCGCCGCCCTCGCCGGCATCGGCGGGGGTGTCGAACCACGACTGGGTGTCGATCACCCGACCCCACTCTTGGCCTTCCGGCAGGGTGAAGTTGACCGAGCCGGCTTCGAAGTTGATCAGGGTGACCAACTCGGGGGTGTCGCCTTCGCCGTAGTGGTGGAGCATCACGTGGCGCTTCTGCCCCCACTCATCGCCGGACATGTCGCCGTTCGATGCGTTCTTCCAGGCGATGGATGCGGCACCGTATTCTCCCGGGTTGAGGCGGTTGATGCGCTCGGCGCGGAAGTGGATCAAGTCCCGCACGAAGTCGTGCATCCGGTGACGGTGCGGTGCGGTGACGTTGCGCCACTCGCCCCACCGAAACCAGTTCCACTCGTTGTCGGCCCAGGTCGAGTACGCGTTGTTGTTCCCGTACTGGGTGCGCATCCACTCGTCGCCGCCCAAGACCAGGGGGGTGCCCTGACTGATCATCATCGCGACAAAGAGGTTGCGCATCTGCTGGCGTTTCATGGCCTCGTTGCCCCAGTCGTACGACCGGTTGTGCTCCTCGCCCGACTGGGTATCGCACCACACGCTCAGCGGATCGTCGCAGCACTTCGGGTTGAGCAGGCCGCACTCGTTCTGTTTGTCGCCGTAGGAGAACAAGTCGTACAAGGTGAAGCCGTCGTGGACGGTGACGAAGTTGACGCTGTGGACGGGCGACCGCCCTTCGTCTCCGTACACCGATTCGCTGCCCGTCATGGCGGAGCCGCCGTCGATGCCCTCGGTGGAGTTCAACACGAATGCGGGCGTGGCTGGGGCGTCCCAGCCGTGGCACACCATGTGGCCGTCCAACCAGTTGCAGTGGTTGGCGAAGGCCCGCCACCAGTCCCGGAAGTGCGCGTTCCACTCCGCCCAGCCGAAGCTGGGGTCCTCTTGGCTCATGGGAAATCCGCCGATCCCTGGGCCGGTGCCGCTGGCCGTCCAGGGCTCAGAAATCAGCCGAACGTTGTGCGCGCGCATGACCGGGTCGTCGGCGATCTCTTGAACGATGGTGGTTTCGACCGGAGTGGGGGCGTTGTAGTCGAGGTCCTTCTCGCCCAAGATGCCGGCCAAGTCGAACCGAAAGCCGTCCACGTGAAGCTCTTCGACCAAGAAGTGCAGCGAGTCCATGATGATGCGCCGACCCGGGACGTGGTTGGGGCGCAGCTGGTTGCCGACTCCGGTGTTGTTCCAGTAGGTCTGGCCGTCGGGACTGAGGGCGTACCAGGCGGCGTTGTCGAGACCGCGGAAGTTGTACAAGCCGGCGACTTCTTTGGGATCGAAGTTGAACGACTCGGCGTCTTCGTAGGTCTCGAAGAAGAGGCGCTCCCGCCACAGGCCACCTTCGCCGGTGTGGTTGTAGACCACATCCACGATGACTTCGATGCCGTTTTGGTGCAGCTGATCCACCATCCACTTGAATTCGTCGATCACGCCGGTGACGCGTCCCGTGGATTGAAACGAAGCGGAGAAGCTGTGCTCAAGGGCGAAGAAGCTGAGCGAGTTGTAGCCCCAGTAGCCGCCGTCGAGCGGCTTTTCGTGAACGGGCATCAGTTCGATGGCGTTGATGCCCAGGTCAGCGAGGTACGGCGCCATCTCGCCCACGCCCCGGAAGGTTCCCGGGTGATCGACGCCGGAAGCGGGGTTTTGGGTGAAGCCTTTGGGGTGCACCTCGTACATGACGAGGTCGCGCCAGTCGTGCCCGGGAAGATCGTTGTTCGCGCGTCCCTTGCGCCACTCCGTCTCGT
Source organism: Myxococcota bacterium (assembly GCA_036156175.1). Classification (GTDB taxonomy): domain Bacteria; phylum Myxococcota_A; class UBA796; order UBA796; family UBA796; genus UBA796. The sequence continues at coordinate 34,007 of JAYZVA010000029.1, read as the reverse complement.
GGTCCGACCAGACGTACTCGGACTGGACCACCACGCTCTTTGAGCTGGCGGCGTAGGTGGGCTCGGCGCGCTTGGGTCCGGACGCCACCGACCCTTTGGACCAGTCGTGGTCGCGGTGCAGGGCTTTGGACCACGGATCGCTCAGCAATTTGTTGGGATTGAACCGGTTGCCATGGTCGTCCACGTCCGACCGAAACCCGGCCGTTGAGCCGGGGATCCATTCCGGGTCGTAGGTCCAGTTGGGGCCCCACGCGATGTAGCCGTAGTGGGTTCCGATGCCGATCCCCTCCACGAACACGTTCCACACGTTCCCCAGCCGGTTCATCTCGATGCTCTGCGTCGGCAGCGTGCTCTCCGGATCGTCGAAGATCAGAAGCTCAAGGCGTTCCGCGTTTTCGGAATACACCGCGAAGTTGATGCCGCCATCGATGATGGTCGGTCCCATGTGGTCGAGGTCCTCGATCGCGTCGGCGGAGAGGCTCGGGGCCGTGTCGGAGATGGCGTAAACGGACGTGTACTGCTCGGCGGCGCAGCCCGTCAGGAAGAAGAAGCACAGAAAATGTCGAAGCATGGAGTTCAGGGTTCCCGTACGAGAACGCGGGGAGTGGTTGGGGGTACAGAGAAGCGAAGGCGGTCGCCGTCACTGGTGAATCGTTCGTCGGACAAGAGGTCCACCCAAGTGCCCTCGGGCAGGCCGAAAAAGGCCAGCGAGTTGTCGATGGCGGCTTCGGTGTCGTTTCGGTTCAAGATCACGATGGCGGCATCGTCATCGGTGCTGTGCACCGTGCCCACGAGTCCGTCGCCGTCGACCCAGAAGTTCTGCTGTTCGCCCTGCTGCAGGGCGGGGTGCGCCGCACGGGCCGCGATCAGCCGCTGAAGGGTGTCCACCACGCGCGCGGGGCCCGCGCTCAGGTCTGCAGCCACCGCGGCGACCGAGCCGGCCGTGGTGTCGATTCCGTGCCACCACAGGGGCTGCCGGTTGTCCGGGTCGCCGTAGCCGGGAATCCCGAACTCATCGCCGTAGTAGATCATCGGCATGCCCGGCTGGGTGAACAGCAGCGTCCACGCCAAGCGGAGGCGATCGAAGGCCTCGGCGTCGTCTGGCCAGCCGGCTTGGCGGATTGAGCCGTCGGGACACACGTTCATGTTGCCTTCGTGGCGGTCGGTCAAGAACCGGCCCACATCCAGGTTTCCGAGGAACGTGGACATCTGACCGCCGGGGTACTGGTCGGCGATGGTGGCGGCCTGGTTCACGGCGGCCGCGACCGACGCGGTGTCGTAGACAAACGCGTCCCGGATGGTCCAGTACAGCGGGAAGTCAAACTGCCCGTGGAGCAGGTGGGGACCGATGGCCGCGTTGATCGCCTCGGCGCCGTCAAAGGTCTCCCCAATCAAGATGAATTCGAAGTTCGATCCCGGGGGGGTGAGGTGGTCATCGAGGGTGCTGCGCAGGTTGAACAGCACGGCCTTGGACATGTGCTTTGCGGCGTCCACGCGCATGCCGTCAAGCTTGCGGTCGCGCGCCCAGTCGAGCGCCATCTCGACCACGGTGTTGGCGACATCGGCTTGGCTGTGGTCCCAGTCGGGCAGGTAGTTGGTGAACCAGCATTCCTCGGGGATGCGGTCCCAGTTGCTCACGCCGTCTCCCCCTCGGTCGTTGCACACTGCCGTCGGGTGGAACCGCTCGTCGTCGGACGCGGCGGCGTGGTCGTCGTGCACGTGGTTGCCGACCCAGTCCATGATCACCCGCATGCCCCGCTCGTGGGCGGCGCCGATCAGGCTGTCGAGGGCAGCGGTGTCGCCGAGGTGGGCATCCACGCCGTCGTACGACGCCGGCCAGAACCCGTGGTAGCCCGAGTAGGTCGCGTTGCAGTCGCCGGGCCAGGCATCGGGGGGTGCGGGTTGCGGGTTGGACAGCCACAAGGTGTTGACGCCCAAGTCATCCAAGAACGGCAGGCTCGCTTCCAAGCCGGCCAAGTCACCGCCCGCCCAGTCGGAGATGGCGTGGGTGGTGTCTGCCGTCGCATCGTTGTCGGGATTTCCGTTCGCCACTCGGTCGATCAAGGCGTGGTAAATCACCGCATCCGGCCATTCGAACTCGTCGGTCCAAATGGGGGCCACGGCGGGGGCGGAACGGGTGCCTTCGGTGTCGGTTGCGGACACCACAATGTGGTGACGCGCGTTGGGCTCCGCCGTGTGTTCCACGTGGAACGTGCCGTCCTCGACCGCGACGTCTTGGGCCACCCCGTTGATCGTGAGCTCGACGGAATCAATCGGAAACGCCCCGGCAGTCACCGTGCCGGTGATGGTCAGGGTTCCTTCGGCGTGGGTGAGCCCGTCGATGGTGGCGGCCGGCTGGCTGCAATCGGGCACCACGATCATCGACGCGCAGTCCGACGACTCCGTGGAACACTCTTGGTCCCAGTCGTTCTCGTACGCCGTGGTGTATTCGCACAAGGCCAGCCCGGCGTTCGGGTCGCAGACGGCCAACTCGGCTTGGTCGTAAGTCCAGTCGATCAGTTCGGTGAACATGTACGGGTGGGCACCGGGCTCGAGGGGGACCGACACCCGCCACTCGTTCTCGCCCACCCGCTCCATCGCGTTGCGCGAAGGATCCCAGTTGTTGAACGGGCCCACGATGGCGATGCCATCGATCGCGTCGGCGGCGGTGTACCGAAACTCGGTCGGGCACAACCCATCGGTTGCGTCGTCCAAGCCGTCCTTTGGGGGCGACGAGTCGGGGTCCGAACACCCCATTCCAGCCAGAATTAGCGCTACGCGTCGCACAGGTTTTGCTCCACAACCACCGTTCCGTTGGCGGCTCGGGTCTCCAGCAAGCGATGGGCTTTCGCCAAGGACGTCATGGGCATGACGCGGTCGACCACCGGCCGGACCGCACCGGTGTGAACGGCGGCCCAAGACTCCCGCATTTCATCCATTGAGCCCATCGTGCTTCCAAGGAGACTGAGTTGCTTAAAGAACAGGACACGGAGGTCGATTTCAGCCGTGTGCCCTGAAGTGGCCCCGCAGGTAACCAGAGTCCCGCCACGGGCCAAGCAGCGAATTGACGATTTCCAGGTGTCGGTCCCGACGTGATCGATGACGATGTCCACCCCCCGCTTGCTTGTCCACTTTCTAACCTCGTTTTTGGCTTCTTCATAGGCCCAAGCGTGTGCGGCCCCCAATTCGATGCACCGCCGTCTTTTTTCATCCGTGGAGGCCGTGACGGCCACTTCCGCCCCGTGAAGGGCCGCAATTTGGATGGCCAAAGAGCCCACACCGGATGCCCCCGCTTGAATCAACACCGTCTGTCCCGGGTGAATTCGCGCCCGCCCCACCAGCATGTGCCACGCGGTCAACAGGCTCAGGGGGAGCGATGCGGCTTGGGCGGGCTCGATGGGGCACGGGAGCAAGTGGGATTCCTTGACCGCCATGCGTTCCCGCATCCCCCCGTCCACGGTCTCGCCTCGGATGGCGTAGCGGCGGCACAAGTTGTGCCGACCGCGGTGGCATGCGGGGCACTGCTCGCACCCAAAACCGGGGTGCAGCACCACGCGCTCCCCGGTATCGTCGCGGACTCCGACAACATCCGACCCGGGAATTAACGGCAGCGGAAAGGCATGCGAATCGACGCCCTTTCGCACCCACACATCAAGGTGGTTGAGGCCGACGTGGGTGATATGGACGAGGACCTCATCCGGCCCCACCGAGGGTTCCTCCACGTCGACAATGCGAAGAACCTCGGGGCCGCCATGGCGATCGATTCGAACTGCTTTCATGCGAACGATTTATGATGCACACGATGGCCGTCAATCGCCCCGAACCCGATCAGCCCCGATTCTTGCGAATTCTTCGCTGGTTCTTTCGCAAACAGGCCAGTCCCGTGCGGGCGATGGAGAATGCGCTGCGGCTCCGCCGCTCGATGCGCATCATCGTGACCGGCTCGGTGTTGATTCTGTTGCCCTCGATGTTGCTCGCGTACTTCGGAATCGCATCGATTCAAGGAGAAGAGCTGGCCGCCATGGGCGACATCGAGAAGCAGGCCGATGGCGCCGCCACGTCGTATTTGTCGCAAGCCGAGCGGGCGTTTGGGTACTTCGAGGGCTCGGTGCTCGATCGGCTGGAAGCGGGCCGGAGTCCGCTCGAAGCCGCCAGCGAGCTCCACCCCAATCTGCTCATCGCCCTGAAGCTCGATCGGAATTTGGACGTGGTTGCTCCCTTTTACCGACGGTCCATGAACGCATCCGAGCCCATCGAATACCTGTTCGACCCGGTGGTTCAACGCGCCATCTCGGCGGAACGCCGTGGTGAGGATGGGGCCGTGGTTGCGCGGCTGTATGGCCGGGCGAGCCGCAGCGTGGGGTCGGATCAGGTCAAAGCCCGGATGCGCTTTGATCGGAGCCGTGCGTTGCTCGGTTTGGGACGCATCGCCGATGCTCGCATGGTGCTCGAGGACACCCGGCAGCTCTTCGGCGACATCCGCGATCCTTGGGGTTTTCGAATGGACGACCTCATCGAGTTGTTCTTGGCCGAAGATCGCATCGGCCGGGAACCGCTTGCGGGCGCCGATGACCTGCGGACGCTGATCGACCGACTCATGGACCAGCGGTGGGCCATCGGCGAGGGCGGCGAAGGCGCGGTTGCCCGGCGTGCACTCTCCCGGCTGGAGCCGTTCGCGGACTCGGAGTGGGTGGCGTCGACCCGCGCCCGAATCGATGACCGCATGCGGATGCAGTTTTGGACCGAGGAATTGTTGCCCGAGCTGGACAGTGTTTTGGCGGGTCAGGTCAACCTGAGCGTGGACAAGGGGAAAATCCGGTGGGTCCAGGGCGACCGGGGCCTGTGGGCGCTGACTTGGTGGGACGAGAACCTCTACGCCTTTGCGCTCGATCGGACCACCTTGGTTCGGGATGCCCGGACCCTCGCGCGAGACGTGGCCGCTCCCGGGTCGGCGATCCAGGGGCGATTGGTCGGGCCAAACGAACGGATGCCGGACGCCGTCTTGGTGCGGCGGTCCTTGGTTCCGTGGATGGTGGGATGGTCGATGGTGGTCACTCCCCGTGATGCGGTTGCGTTGGCCCGGGAGCTGCAGTCCCAGCGAAATCGCCGCATCGGCATCATCTTCTTGGCCGTGACGTTGATTGGCGTGGGGGCGTTGTCCACCGCGCGTTTTGTTCGCTCCGAGCTCGAGAGCGCGCGGATGAAGGCCGATTTCGCGGCGAACGTGTCCCATGAGTTGCGGTCCCCCATCACCCAGATTCGCCTCAAGGCGGAGAGCCTGATGCTGGGCTTGAGCGACACAGTCGAGGAACAACAGCACGACTACCGCGCGATCGTTCGCGAGTCGGAGCGGTTGAGCCGGTTGGTGGACAACGTCTTGGATTTCTCCGCCATCGAGCGGGGTGCCAAGACGTATGCGCTGGTGCCAGGGGACATTGGCGAGTCCGTTCGGGCCGCGATTGACGTGGTCGAGGGATCGGCCGAACTGATGGAGCGGGACGTCTACGTGTCGATCCAGCCCTCCCTGCCGGTCGTCGCGCACGATCCCGATGCCATCGCACAGTGCGTGATCAACCTCACAAGCAATGCGGCCAAGTATTCCGAAGCCGACCGGCCCATCCGCGTCGCGGTCGTGCGCGCCAGCGGCGGCGTTCAGATTTCCGTGACCGACGAAGGAATCGGCATTCCCGAAGCGGACCTCCAACAAATTTTCGACCCGTTTTTTCGCGGGGGAGACGCCTCAGTCCGGCGAAGGAAAGGAACCGGAATCGGGCTTGCGATTACTTTCTACATTGTCTCGGCCCACAACGGGCGGGTGGACGTGGTATCCAAGCTTGGCGAAGGCAGTGCCTTTTCGCTGTGGTTTCCGGTCTTGGCGGGAAACCCGATGAATCGACAAGGAGCATGACATGGCCCGAATTTTGTTCGTGGAAGATGAAATGGAGGTGCTGAGCACCCTGAAGAAATACTTCGAGCGGCAAGGTCACATTGTTCACGGCGCACGCACCGGGGAAGACGCGCTCGAGATTGTGGACAAGTTCCAGCCCGATGTGGCGGTGCTGGACGTGATGCTCCAAGAGGGTCCCGCGGGCCCCGATGGGATGAACGGCTTCGACATTTGCTCGGCCCTCCGCGACCAAGGCTTTCACCGCCCGATCCTGTTCCTCACCGCCCGCACCAGTGAGGAGGACAAAATTGTTGGGTTCGACGCTGGCGCGGACAACTACGTGACCAAGCCCTTCTCGCTGCCGGTCTTGGAGAAGCGGATCGAGGCCATGCTGAAGCGGGTGGGCGGCGCCCGATACCTGTACCACTACGGCGACATCAAGGTGGAGTTGGGGCCCAACGACATGGCCATTCACCACCCGGATGGGGATGAGCCGTTGTCGAAGCGCGAGGCTGCGCTGCTGAAGTTTTTCATCGACAACAAGGGGCTCATTCTCAGCCGCGACACGTTGCTGGAGCGGGTGTGGGGCTACCGGGCCGGAGTTGCGACCCGGACGGTGGACACCCACGTGCTCACGGTTCGGAAAAAGTTGCGCGACAACGCCCAGGAGCCGCAGTTCATTCGCACCCTTCACGGCGTCGGGTACCAGTTCATCGGTGAGGAAAACTGAGTGATTGCCGCCTTGGTTGCCGCCGCGGTGGTTTGGGCCGGGACGCCAGAAGAGTGGTCAAGCACCTATGACGCCCGTCTGAGTCAAGCGCTGGGGGCCGAGCCAAGCGAGGCGATCGCGGTCTACGAAGCGCTGGTCGCGCAAATCCCCGCGGAAGAGGACCAGCGCGGTGAGGTGCTGTATTGGTTGGGGCTCGCGCGGTGGTCCGCGGGAGACCTGGCCGGTGCCAAGCGCAGCTTGGCGTCGGCCCTTCCATACCGGTCGAGTCGGGCGCGCGCGCGGGGCATGTTGGGCCGCATTGCGCTGCGCGAGCAAGCCATCCAGTCCCTTCCCTATGCGCAGGATTTCCGGCTGAACACGGCACCGTGGGTCCGCGGTTGGGAGCGTGGAAAAGAATCCGACTTGCGGGTCACCGATGGCCCCGACGGTCGCGTGCTGCAGTGGGACACCGAGCTGATGGATGGCCAGACGGACTTCATTGCCTTTGGCCTCGATACCGATGGGGAACGGGTGACCGTCGTGTCCTTTCGGGTTCGCTCGGAGTCGGTCCCGGCCAAGGTTCGAGCGGTGCTCGAGGACGATGCCGGCCGCGTGTGGTTGTCTGAAAAGCTCACGGTGCGGATGGGTCGATGGACGGAACTCAGACTGCCCGTCAAGTCGTTTCAGTCGGCAGAGTCTGCGTCGATCGATCCGCGGAGCATCGTGTCGCTGACGCTCCAAGACCTCACCGCGCTGCACACCGACGCCCGAGGTGAGAACATCCTGTGGCTGGACGACCTCAGCGTTCGATGACCTCATCGGCCGGTTCCGTCCCGAACAACTCGTCCAGCGACAAGTCTTGGTCGTCGATCAGCGTGATCTTCTTGCGGCTGAAGATGGCCTCGATTGGCCCGGACACCGCGTAGGTTCCGAGCAGCACCACAAAGGCTGTGCTCACACGGTACCGGACTGCAACCAAGAGCAGCATGCCCCAGAACAATGCGGAAAGAATCATCGTCTCGCGGGACAACCGAAGCGTTTTTGGGGTTCGGTACGGTATGGAACTGACCATCAGCAGCGACAACAGCAGCGCAAGAACCCAGACGTTCCACGGATGCTCGACGCCAATTCGTCCGGAAGCCGCGTGCGCCATGACCGCCGCTGCAACGGTGCTGCCCGCCATCGTGATGGTCAGTCCTTCCGAGTGAGTGGCCGGCTCATCGGTTCCCGCGTCGCAGTTGAATCGGGCCAGTCGGAACGCTCCGCAGAGCACAAAGAAAAAGGAACCGATGAGGCCCCATGCACCAAGCGAGTGGATGCCCCAGGAATGCAGCAGCACCGCCGGTGCGATGCCGAAGCTGACCACATCCGCCAGCGAGTCCAGCTGGATGCCGAAGTCCGAACCGCGTCCGGTGATGCGCGCGACGCGACCGTCCAGCATGTCGAACACCGACGCAAACAGCACCATCATCGCGGCATGGTAGTAGTTGGGCGGCCCCTCCACGCCCGTGGAGAGCACAATGCTGTACAGGCCGCAGAAGATGCCCGCCGACGTGAACCAGTTGGGGGGATTGAGAAAATGACGAATCATGAATATTCTCTGAAATAATCGGCGTTGAACCTACAGATTAGGCTCGATTTTACGAATCCGCAACCGGGGACGTAGTGGGCGGAACGATCGCTTCATGCAGCGCGCGTTCCGCTTCGGGCGCCGCGGAACGCGCCACGGCGAAGGTCAGCGTTTCGCCGTGCGACCACCACACCATGTCGGCATCGACCGATGCGACGGCGTCGACGGCACGGTCGAAGATCGCCGGGTCGGTCACGGCTTCCCGGCCGATCGCGCTGACGGTCGCGATGGGGCGACCGGGTGCGGTCCAAGCGGAAACCGGGGGCAGGTTTCGTTCGTCCACCAAGGCGCGCCCATCGGGCAAGCACCCGCGGATGGAGCCGGCAAATTCGTGCAGATCGACGCCCGAATCCACGATGCAAATCCCCGCATCAGCCGCGACCCCCACGATCGCACCAGTGGCGGCTTCGGGCACCACCCGCGTGCCCGATCCGGACGGGCGACTCGTGGCGCTTGCGCTCAGCGTGACGCCGTGCGTCTTCGCCTGTTGGAGGGCTTCGGCCAGCAGCACCTTTGATCCCGCCTGGGCCATGGCAATGGCCGAATCGAGGGGGATGGTGTCGAGTTTTCGTGCGGCATCGACCGCCCGGGGATCGGCGGTGTAGACGCCGTCCACATCCGAACAGATTTCGCAGTATTCGGCGCCAAGCGCAGCGGTCAGGACCACGGCCGTGGTGTCGGAACCCCCCCGACCCAAGGTGGTGACTTCCCCGGTGCGGCTCACCCCTTGAAAGCCCGCAACGATGGCGATTTGTCCGTCGTCGAGCGCCCGTCGAATTCGGTGAGGACGGACCTCTTGAACCGCCGCGTTGACGTGGCGGGTATCGGTGATGATGCCCGACTGAGAGCCGGTGAATGACTGCGCGGGCTCCCCCAATTCTTGGATGGCCATCGCAAGCAACGTCATGGAGACCCGTTCGCCGACGCTGATCAACAAGTCGAGTTCCCGCCGGCCCGGGCTGGGGCTGATCTCCGAGGCGAGGGCAAGAAGCTCGTTGGTGGTGTTTCCCATGGCCGAGACGACCACGACGACATCGAAACCGGACCGCCGCGTCGCCACAACCCGCTCCGCCACAGCGCGAATGCGGGTGACGTCTGCCACCGATGACCCGCCGTATTTTTGGACCACGCACGCTCGACTCACCGGACCCTCCGCGAAACGTGCTAACCGGGGGGCATGCCGGGACCCACGCGAATGCTGAGAATCTGTTCGACCTGGAACGGGAACCCCGTTGGTGACGCCCATCGCATCGCGATTGAATGGACCCCGGACGGGGATTCGGTTGAACTGCGGGTGTCCGCCCCGCATTACGGGGATCCGCCCGCGCCATCGTCGCCGGTGGGGCCCACGGATCGGCTGTGGGAGTTCGAAGTGGTGGAGGTTTTTGTGGCCGGCAGCGACGGGCGGTACACCGAGATCGAGCTCGCACCCAGCGGCCACCACCTCGTGCTGCAGCTCGACGGGGTGCGACACGCCGTGGCGTCGATGATTCCCATTTCGTACACCGCTCGCATCGCGGGCAACCGATGGGTCGGCACCGCGCGCATCGCGCACCGGTTGCTGCCGCCGCCGCCTTGGCGGGTCAATGCAACCGCCATTCACGGGAGCGGCGCGGACCGGGTTTACCTCTCGATGGTGGCGCTTCCGGGCCGCGCGCCCGATTTTCACCAGCCCGATCGCTTCCCGCCGCTCGCGTCGCTGACTTAGTTTGTGGCGGCGTCGGCCTCGTCCATCTGCGTTTTGAGTGCGGCTTGGTATTCGGCGTAGAGCGCATCGATGTCGGTTCGCGGTTCGATCGCTTCATCGGCCGAGGCGTTCTCGGTGCGCTCGCGTTCGACGGCCTTGCGGAGGCACATCAGGGCTTGGATGTACAGCTTGAGCTCTGCGTAGCTCCGCGCGAGGTCGACCAATCCGTCGACGCCCACCGTGGCCTCGTACGGCACGAGGGGAACCTTGCCCACCGACTCGTTGAGCATCAGAACGTTCTCGTCGCCCGTCCACGTGTAGAGATTGAGGGGTGCCGAGTACTCGACCCGCATGTTGTCATCGGTGTTTCGCACCACGTCGCTGGCCAGCTCCTGCAGTCGCGGCCGGTCGAGGCGGTATCGGGCCAGGATGTCGGTTGCGGAGTCGATGCCGATCTCCATCAGGCTGGACTTGAGCTTGGGGTTGGCGTTGATTTGGGCCTGAAATTTCGCCAGGTTCATGTCCAGCGGCTCTTCGGAACCCACCAACACCAAGTCCGCATCCGAGATGGTGGAGTAGAGGTGCACGTGCGGGTAGGTGTCGGAAAAGGTGCCGAGCAACGAGCGGAGGTCGCCGGTGTCCATGCCGTAGATCTGAATCCACTGAGACCAGATCCCGCCGGGCGCCAGCTTTCGCTTGCCCATTTCAAAGTACTCGCGGGTGAACAAATTGGACACCCCGGTGAGCCAGGGGTTCGACGGTTCGGCGATGATGAGGTCGTAGTGGCCATCGGGCGTCAGGTTCAGGTGATTCCGTGCGTCGTTCACCCGCATGACCATGCGGGGGTCATCGAGGGGTTGATGGTTCCACTCGTCGAAGAAGTGCGAAGCTTCGATGATGCGTTCTTCGATCTCGACCAGGTCGATCACGGTGGGGCTGGTGTGCAGCGCGGCCGCACCGGCCGAATACCCAGCCGCGAGGCCGAGCATCATGACCCGCTCGGCATCGGGTCGGTAAAAGTAGGGCATGTGCGACACCAAGATCTGGGTCGGCATGTCGGCTTTTGACGAGGCATCGATCTTGCCGTTGTTCGCCAACCATACGTCGCCCGTCTTCTTGTTTTTGGCGACCGTGACCACGCTCGACAATCCTTCGGCGTAGTAGAGCAGCTCGTAGGGCGCGACCGTGGATTTGTACACCGCGTCCCGGGTGCGAACGTCCATGTTGTACACGTATTTGTAGGTGCCCGCGGTCATCTGCAACGGATTCCACGGCGCCGCACTCAGGTGAAGGAGGGCGGCCAAACCCAGGCCTCCGATCGCCCCCTTGACGATGCGGTGAGGGTCGTGTTCGGCGGCCCGAACGTACAGAAGCGCCGCCAAGAACACGTTGACGGTGATGGCCAAGAGCACGGTGCCCTGAACAAAAATCCACGGCAGAAAAAGCAAGCCGCCGAGGCCGGCCCCCATGATGGCGCCCACCGTGTTCCAGCCGTACAGGCGACCGACCGGCTTGCCCAGCGCCAACGCTTCTCCCGCGGCGGCTCGAACCAGCAATGGGAAGGCCATCCCCATCAAGATGGCGGGGGGAACCATGACCATCATGGCCAACAAGAGCTTTCCGGCCCACAGCAAGAGGCTGGAGGCGCTCATGGTGTCGTAGATCACCACGAACAACCACGGCAGCTCTTTGTAGAAGTACATCGCCCCCCAAGTCAGGGACGCGATGCCCCCTTGAAGGATCGCCAGTCCCATCAGGACCCGCTTTACGCCGCCGCGCGCATACAGGCGGTCGGCCAAGGGCCCGCCTAGCCAGCCGCCCGTGCCGATGCCAAGCAGAAAGCTGAACAACATCACGGAGAAGGCGTAGGCGCTGGCTCCCAATATCAATGCCATCAGCCGAAACCAGGCCACTTCGTACAACAGGCTCGCGAAGCCGGCCAGCATGGCCACCACGCCCAGCGTGCTGATGGACCAACCGGCGTCGAGACTCCCCGAGTCGGTCTCTGCGGGCTGAACCCCCAGCGAGTCGACCGACCGGGACAAGGCCAGTGCAGCGACGCAGAGGAGCACGTTCGCGGCCGCTGTGGCAGCGGTGGTCATCGCCAGTCCGATGGTCGGCAGCAGGTAGAACCCCGCCAACCCGGTGCCCATCACGGCGCCGATGGTGTTCGCGCCGTACAGTCGTCCGATTCGAGCGCCGGATTCCGTGGAGGTGGTCGTGGCGAATCGGCTCAACAGGGGCAGCGTCATGCCCATGCAGAAGGTGGGCGGCAGCAACATCATGCCGAGCAATGCGAACTGAAAGGTTGCAAACGCGGCCGGTGACGGGTCCACCGCGTGGAAGAACCCCATGTAGACCGGCTTGACCAAGTCCACCAACCAGGGGAACGCCAGGGCATACAGGCCAATCAAGGCCTCGAGGATGGCGTACGCCCGAATGGGTCGGGCGATGCGGTCCGCCCACCGTGCACCGCCGAAGCCGCCCAGCGCCAGTCCAGTCATGAATGCGGCCAGAACGGTGGACACGGCCACCTGGCTGGTGCCGAAAATTAGGTGCAGCTGCCGTTCCCAGATCGTCTGGTACACCAACGATGTGGCGCCGGACGCCAGGAACAGCGGAATCAGCCATCGGATGGCGCGCTCGCGACGAAACTCAGCCAGTTCAGGATTCATGCGGGGGCGTGTATCACCCGGGAGGGGATGGCGGGGATCGGCGGATGGATTAGGCTAAAATCACCCGCTGGAAATCCCCGACCATGTCCTCACCCATTCTCCCCCACGCCAAACTCGACTGGACCATCTCGAAGCTTGAAGAGACGGTGTTGGCCGAGCCCGAGAACCTCGACGCGCGCTTGAAGTTGGCGCAGTGCCGGTGGAGTCGCGGATGGATGCACGACGGCGGCGAAGTGGACTGCTCCGCAGCCCTGCAGGGCGCCCGCCGGGTCTTGCAAGACGACCCCACATCGGTGCTGGCCTTGGTGGTTGCCGGCGGCGCGTTGGTCTCCATGGGCCGGGCCGAAGCGGCCGACAAATACCTCCAACAGGCCCTCGCGGTGGAACCCAATCGGCCCGACCTCAACCTGGCGTGCGGCGCACTGGCATTGGAGATGGGGGACGTGGGTCAAGCGGTTCGGTGGTTTGAAGCCGCGTGCCGCGCGGCATCGGACGCGTGGGAGACGCACCTGCTGTTGGGCCAATCGCTGATGCGCCTCGCGAGGTCCAGCGACCCCCGCCGTCCGATCGAACGGGCCTCGTACCACTTTGTGCGGGCGATGCAGCTGGATCCCACGCCGGACCAGCACCCCCGGTTGCTCCGCGACATGGGCGTCTGTTGCATGTTGACCGGGCGCACCAAAGAAGCCCAGCGTTTCTTCATCCGCCTGCGCGAAAACCCGGACCACGCGGCGATTGCCAAGTTTCATCTTGGACAGGTTGCGTATGAGGCCGGGAAGTACAACAACGCCGTGCAGCACTTTCGGGCGTACCTGCGGGAGCGGCCGGACGACTGCAATGTGCTGGCGCGCATGGCGATGGCGTTCTTTCAGATGGGCGACTTCAACAAAGCGCGCCAGGCGTGCAATCAAGCGCTCCTCGTCGATCCCAGCCACCTGCAGGCCCGCTATGCGCTGGGGTGCACGTTGCTCGAAGAGGGCGACACCGCCGAGGCGACCAAGGTGTTCCGAGCGGCCCTGTCGGATCATCCGGAACACATGCCGTCGTACGTGGAGATGGTCCGGTCCCGCCGCCACACCCAGGATTCATCGTGGTTGGTCGGGGCGTTGCAGACCGAGGTGGGCACGTTCGATCGGCTTCCGCCCGGCGGGTCCGTCGATGCGCGCGGAGTGACCCGCCAGCGCATTGAGACCATCCTCGACGAACTCCGCGACGTTGGACCGAGCATGCTTTCGACGGTTCTGGGTTCGATTGACCGCACCCAAGACGAGGGGCTTCGCTTTCAGCTGTGGGAGTCGGCCTGCGCGATGGTCCTCGGCGCGGTGGCGGATGCGGCCTCCTCGCGGCTCCGCGACCCCGCTCGCCACTACGGCCCCGGTCTGGGGCTGGAGGCCCTGTCGTCCGCTGCGGTGTTGCCGGAACCGGTGCTCACGGCGGGCTTGAAGCTCGACGAAGCCGACTTGAAGAAAGCGGCCGTGGACCGCCACGGCCCGGCAGACGACGTGGCGGCTCACCGAAAGAACATCGCCACCGAGCGCAAGCGTGCGCGCGCCTACCAGGCCCTGTTGTTGCTGGCGATCGGTGTTCGACGCAGCACATCGGGCAAGTCGCTGTTGGCGCGCTGGGCTGTGGATGCCGACTCGGACTTGGCCGCCGCCGCATGGGCCGGTCTCGCCATGTACGGGGAACCCATCGCGACCGCCAAGTTGTCAGCGACGGCCAACGGCACCGGTGCCAGCCACCAGGTGGAGCGGTTTTTGTCCTACGTGGTGCCACCGACCAAGACCGCGACCCCCAAGAAAGCCGCGTCGTCGGATGCGTTGCACTGCTCGACCTGCGGGCGGGCAAGCGCCGAGGTCGGGTACTTGATGGTGGGCACGAATGCCGCCGTATGCAACCACTGCGTGGTGGAAGTCGGCCAGCATCGGCAAAGCCTGGCGGCGGATGAGCATGCCAACTGTTCGCTGTGCGGCCGCACCCACTTTGAGGCACGGGGCATGTACAGCTACAACGGCGTGGCGATTTGCAGCGAGTGCGTTGACCGTTCGTTGGGCCAGCTTGAACGCGAAGAGGTCGACCGGTTCCTCACCGCCTGGTGACGCGCTACGGGTCGGGCGGTCGCGGTATCAACTCGGGTGCGCCCCCTTGGCACGACGCCTGGGCCATGTACTTGGCGTAGTCGAAGTCGGGGCTGTTGGCTTCGTCGTGGCAGCCGGTGCAGGATGCCTCGGTGATGGGCGTTGACTTCACATGGGCCGCGTTGGGGTGGCCGCCCAGTGGCCCGTGGCAGCCTTCGCATTGGACGCCCTTGTACTTGCGGATGTTGGTGGTCGACAGCTCGCCAAACCCGCCCGGTTCGCCGTAGCCGGTGGTGTGGCACTCGATGCACTCGGGATTGTCGGTCTCGCGGCGCTCCACCAAAGACCGCCATGCCTTTGCGTGGCTCGTGAGGGTCCACCGGGCAAACTCGTCGGAGTGGCAGTTTACGCACGAACCCGACGACGCGTAGCGCGGCCCAGTGTCGGGTTCTGTGGCGGCGGTTTTTGCGGCCCGGATGCGCTGCTCGTTGCGGTAGGTTCCGAGGCGGGTGGACACCGCTCCCTCGCGGTCGAGGTCTCCGCTGAGTGGAATCGTGTTGACCAGGCCCAAGTTTCGCCCCGTTCCCCGTGCGACGAAGGCGTCGGTTTCGCCGCGGCGGACGCCCGCCAGCCGGGCGCGCCACTCGGGTGGATCGGGATGCAGCAAGAGCGGCCGACCCGCATCGGTCCCCAGTCTCGCGTGAACCACCTGCAGGTACCGGCCGCGGTCCGGGGTTTCAATCACCACCCCCTCCGAGCGGCCTTGGGGCGGATCGGTGTAGGACTCGCCGCGGGTTGAAAACACGGCGCTCACCCCTTCGATTGCCGCGACGGCTTCGGCCTCGGCATCGGCGACGTTTCCGGCCGCGATGACCCAGTCGAGGTCTTGCGGCAGGAGCGGCAGGGTTTGCTCGACGGCGTCGACGACCGGTCGGTAGTCAACGGCATCGGTTCCCTGGGGGCGGGCGCTCAAGCCCACCACCCCCACGCGCACCCCGCCGCGCTTCAGAACCGCAAACGGGGGCAACAACAACTCGCCGCTCGCCGCATCGACCCATGTGGCACTGGCCACCGCGGGCGAGTCGATGTCGGCAATGGCCTTGCCGGACAGTGCGACCAAGTCGCTGGCTCCGGGAATCCAGAGGTCGACCCCCACCATTCGGCTCATCCGCAGCATTTCCTCTGCCCGAGCTTGGATGTCGTCGCCCCGGGATGTTGCGATGCCCTTGACCAGGGTGTCGCCCAGGTCGATGTGAAAGACGGGGCCCGGACCGTCGTTTCGCAACCGGTCAAGCTGCGTGTGGCGTCGCTCAAACCCTCCGTACGGCAGCGTGGGGCACCCGCACGGTTCGAGCTCCCCCCGGACTTCGCCCACCAACGCGAGGGTGAGGTCGCGGCGATCGCGTTCGGGACCCCGGGGCGCATCGCGGGCGGTCGTGGCGTCCGGAAGCTCCGGTAGATCGGAGGTACTAACTGCTGAAATTGGGGGAGGGTCGGCTTCGCACCCCACCGCCATCGGCAGCCCCACCAGGAGCGCGAGTGTCAAGAACGTGTTGTGGGCGACAGTTCTCATTTACATTGGAAGTGTAGTCAACCCACCATGGAGACTGCAGGGTCGCGCGCGTTCCGCGCGCGATGCGTTCCGGGAGGATTTCGTGATTGGCATTTGGAGCATCATTCTAACAGCGAGCGCATTTCGACCGGACCCATCCATCCATATTGGCTCAGAGCCCGCTCGCATCCACCGGTTTCACCAAGAACGCCAAGCCGACCTGAGGCACGGCAAAGCCTGGCGTCCATGGGCGGAGACCGGCTGGCTCGCTCGGTTTGATGAACGAACGGGAACGCCTCAGTGGGCTTGGGGTCCGCCGGTCCAATTGGGCGCATTGCCCAACATCGGCGCGGTGGAGCGCGAAGTTCGCGCGGTGTTTGCGGCCAACCCCGAGGCGCTCGGCGTCCCGCTCGATTCGTTGGTGTTGGGGCGGTCGGGCTACGTCGAAACCCAAGACGCCTGGTTGGTTCACTTTGATCAAGTCATTCCCGGAACGGATGTCCGGGTGTGGCGCGGCGGGGTGCGCGTGCGAATCAAGCACGGCCGGTTGATCGGATTTGGTGTGGATACGCATGCCGGGGTTGAGAACATGTCACCCGACCCCTCCATTCCAGCCGAGCGGGCCCAGGCGGAGGCGATCGCGGCCGGACCGGCCAGCAATGGCGCCGAGCACACCGACATCAAGACGAAGTTGATGGTTCTCCCCATCGATGAAGGCGCGCGCCTGACGCCCACTTTGGTGTGGGAAGTCCGGTCGAAGACGAAGACCCCCAAGGGCCACTGGGTGAGTTTTGTCGACGCCCACTCGGGCGTGCTGCTGCACGTGTACAACGAGGTGCGGTTCCTCACCGGTACGGCGCACGCCGAGCACGACCTTCGCACGGTGAACGGCGAGATGGCCGTGAGTCCGTTGAGGGGCTTGCGGGTTCAAACCGACGGAGCCGCCACCTACACCGATGAGGACGGAGCCTGGACCCTGGACACCGATGCGGTTCCGGAAGGCGACATGGTGGGCAGCTACCTTCGGGTTCGCAATGAAGGGGGGGCCGACGCCGAGTTCGAGATGCTTTCGGGCGATCTCACCTTCACCGATGACGATGCGACTCAGGCCGAGCTGGACACCTGGATCTTCCAAGGACAGATTCGCGACTGGGCGCTGCGGTATGCCCCTGGATTGTCGTTGTCGGACAGCCGTTTGGA
This sequence comes from Myxococcota bacterium, assembly GCA_036156175.1. Taxonomy (GTDB): domain Bacteria; phylum Myxococcota_A; class UBA796; order UBA796; family UBA796; genus UBA796. The sequence goes on along the minus strand of JAYZVA010000029.1, from coordinate 16,589 downwards.
GGTGTACGTCAACTTGTCGGAGACCTGCAATGCCTACTTCGATGGCACGCTGAACTTCTACCAAGCGGGCGGTGGGTGCAACAACACCGGCCGAATCGCGGATGTGAGCTACCACGAGTGGGGCCATGGGTTCCATTACTACAACCTGGTGAGCGGCGAATTCGACGGCGCAATTTCCGAAGGGATTGGCGACTCCGTCGCGGTGCTGAACACCGGTGACTACGTGATTTCGCCCTACTTCTTCACGTCGGGCGGCGGCATTCGAGAGCTGTCGTCGGACCGGGTGTACCCGGACGATTGGGTGAATCAGGTCCACGAGGATGGCCTCATCTTCGGCGGTGCGATCTGGGACCTCTGGGGCGTCCTCGAGGACGACCTTGGTGCGGAGGCCGGCTACGATGCGGTCAGCACACTGTTGGTCGAAGCCACCAAAGCCGGTCCGACCATTCCGCAGAGCTTTGAAGAAATGTTGGTCGCCGATGACGACAACGGCGACCTCAGCGACGGCACGCCAAACAGCTGCGCCATCATCGACGCGTTCAGCCGGCACGGTCTCGGCCCGGCCGGCGGGTCGGGGTCCGTCGTTCAGTTGGTTCACGACCCCATCGACGTTGTTCCCCCGCTGATGGACATCGCGATCGATGCCGAGGGACTCAACTTGTCGCCCGAGTGCGTCGACGCCGAACTGGACAGCGCCACCCTTCACTACAGCACCGATGGCGGTGAGACATGGGACACGACGGCTCTGGAGGGCTCGCTGGAGGCGCTCGACGGCGTCATCCCGCCGCAGCCAGAGGGCACGGTGATCGAGTACTACATGACCCTCAACGTGGACGAGGCCGGAAGCACCACGGCGCCGAGCGGCGGCGCCATCAACCCCTTCACCGTCTATGTGGGGTTCTTGGAAGAAATCTACTGCGAAGACTTTGAGGCAACGGACGGCGGCTACACCCACGCCTTGCTCGCGGGCCAAAACGACGAGGGAGCCGATGACTGGATGTGGGGCACGCCCTTGGGACTGGGGGGCGATCCCAACTTCGCGGCCTCGGGCGACAAGGTGTGGGGCAACGACCTCGGGGGGGGAAATTACAACGGCGAGTACCAGAACTCCAAGCACAACCGCCTGACTTCGGCTCCGATCGAGCTGGGCGATGCCACCGAGTATGTGCTGACCTATCGCCGATGGTTGCACGTCGAAGACGGCTACTACGACCAGGCCAACATTGTGGTCAACGACGTCGTCGAATGGACCAATCACGCCACGATGCGCTCCATCGGCGACGAGCATCATCAGGATTCCCAGTGGATGCTGCACAGCGTGCCGTTCTCCGCCGAGGCCGGCGCGACCGTTGAGATTGGCTGGGAGATCGTGACCGACCAGGGGCTCACCATGGGCGGATGGAACATCGATGATGTCTGCGTGTACGCCGTGAGTGATGCGCCGCCGGAGACCGGTGAGGACGACCCCGGCACGGATTCCCCCGGAGGAAGCGCCGTGGGTGCGGATGGCCCCGTCGTCTTGGAGGGCAGCGCCAAGGGCTGCACCTGTTCCGCGAGCCCGTCAATGGGACGCTCCGCCTGGTTTGGCCTGTTGTTGACGGGGTTGATTGCAGCGGGACGGCGCCGGCAACGATAAACTCGCCGCGTGCTGATGTTCCCGCTCGCGTTGATGCTCTGCGGCGCCGCTTCTGCGGCGCCAGAGTTGGTGGATTACCGCACGGAACTGGGCGAGGATCTCGCGCAGCAGGTTGCAAGCTTGAACCGCGTGGGTCGCTACCGCGACGCCATCAAGCTGGCGGGTCGCATTCAACGGGGCGTCGCTCGGTTGGCGCCGGTCGCCTATGAGGCGGGGTATGCCCACTATCGATTGGGGGAGTTCGACGCGGCGGTGCTCCAGTACGACGCGGCGATTCGCCGGGATCCATCGCTCGCGATGGCCCACTACGATCGCGGGGAAATTCATCTGAAAGCCGGACGAATTGACTTGGCAGAAGCCGACTTCAACGCCGTGGTTCACTTGACGCCGGACCACTGGGCCGGCCACTTCCGGATGGCCCACTTGGCGGGGCTCGCGGGCGACCCGATCGCCTTCGAGGAGCACCTCATGTTGGCGATTCGCCACGGATTCGACTTGGAGATGGTGATCGCCGATCCGGATTGGATAGGGTTCACCCAGCACGAACGCGTTCAGTCGGTGCTTCGTCGAATTGCTGTCCTGTACGGTTCGCCCTCGCTGCGCAAGTGGGTGGGAGAGCGGAAATGACGGTGCTGTTGTGGATGGCCGGCGCCTTGCTTGGCGGACTGGACGCCCACGGGCGCCCCACGGGACTTGGCGTCGGGGTCTCCCTCGGCGAGCCCGTCTCGGCCAATGTGGCCTACCGAATCGACGCCGTGCAGACCGTGCAACTGATCCAGGGCTGGAGCTTTGGGCAGAAGCGAATGCACATGAGCGCAGACTACCTGTACACGGTCACCGAAATCACCTCCGATGACACGGTTGGCCTGCGGTACCCAGTGAGCATTGGCTTGGGATTTCGCGGACGGTTCTTCGGCAGCGGTACGCTGGCTGCGGAGGAACGGGGAAGCTTCGGCTTGCGGTTTCCGCTCAGCGTGAGCGTCGAGCCCGACAGCATTCCCCTCGAGGTGTACTTCGAGATGGCTCCCGTGTGGGTGGTGGCCCCCATTTCCCACGGAGGTTTTGATGGCGGGATCGGCGGAAGGCTGTTTTTTTAGTCAGCCGCGCAGATGCTGCACCAACTCCTCGGGGGTCCCCGAGTGTTGTTCCCCGGTTTCGAGGTTCTTCAACACGGCGGTTCCTGCAGCGGCTTCATCGGGTCCGCACACCAGCGCAAACGGCACCCCCTTGGAGGCGGCATCCTTGAACTGCTTCCCGAGCTTGCCGACCCGAGTGGACACCTGAACCCGCACGCCTGCGCGCCGCAACGCGGTCGCTGCCGCGAGCGTTGCGCTTCGGGTGTCGTCCGAGAACACGGTGGCCCAGACTTGGGTGGCGGTCCGGGCTGCGGCCACCAAGCCCATCTCTTCCATCAACATGAAGATCCGCTCGATGCCCAAAGACACGCCGACTGCGGGGACGTCCCCTTTGCCCGAGAACATGCCAATCAGGCCGTCGTAGCGTCCGCCCCCCGAGATGGACCCGGAGTAGTCTCCGGCGAGCACGGTCTCGAACACCGGGCCGGTGTAGTAGTCGAGTCCGCGCGCCAAGGTGCGCTCGATGCGAACCTTGGCCGGATCGACACCCATGCTCGTCGCCAAGCCAACGATGGTGTTGAGATCGGCCTCGTACGGCGCCGCCCCCGGAATTTCTTCGCCGTCGAGGTAGCCCCAGAGTCGGTGGACTTGGTCGACCGTGAATCCGCGCTCGACCAGCTCGTTCTCCACCCCGGCTCGCCCGATCTTGTCGATCTTGTCGATGCCCTGCAGCATGCTCGTCTCGCGGTCCTCCGCCCCGATCGCAACCGCGAGTGCACGCAGCACTTGACGGTGATTCACGCGAATGACGAAGTCGGTGAATCCGAGCGCAGTGAGGGCGTCGTGAACGACCGCGATGCACTCGGCGTCTGCAACCGGCGAGTCCGTTCCCACGGTGTCGACATCGCATTGGTAAAACTCGCGGAATCGGCCCCGCTGGGGGCGATCGGCCCGCCAAACGGGCTGAATCTGAGACCGCTTGAAGGGGAGGGGTGTTCCCGGATTCATGGCCATCACCCGTGCCAGCGGAACGGTCAGGTCGTATCGGAGCGCGAGGTCGACCTCGCCATTGGTTCCGCCCGCTCCGCGCTTCAGGATGCGGAACATCAGCTTCTCGCCTTCGTCGCCGTACTTCCCCGTCAGCGTTTCAATGCGCTCGAACGCGGGGGTCTCCAGCGGATCAAACCCGTAGCGGGCAAAGACCTCCCGCACCGTGTTGATGACCATCAATCGACGGTTCATCTGCTCCGGCATCAAATCGCGGGTGCCCTTGGGCAGAAAAACTTTGGCCATGAATGACTCCTCCTGGGCGCCTCTATATCCAGTCCGAGCGTGTGTTACGCCAACGAATCATCCCGAGACTTGGCCGTGCCCACCTTTGTCCCCACCATCGGACTGGAAGTCCACTGTCAACTGAACACGCGGACCAAACTGTTCTGCGCCTGCCCCGCGGGAGTGGTTGCACCGCCCAACACCGCGGTCTGTGGTGTGTGCCTGGGGTTTCCAGGGACCCTGCCGGTGCTCAACGACGAGGCGGTTCGGCTCGCCGTGCGGGCCGGCTACGCCGTGGGATGCACCGTTCACGAACGAAGCCGGTTTGCGCGAAAGCATTACTTTTACCCGGACAATCCAAAGGGCTATCAAATCAGCCAGTTCGATCGGCCCATCTGCACCGACGGCGCGCTGCACATCGAGGCGGACGGCGGGCGAAAGCGGTTTGGGATCGAACGAATTCACATTGAAGAAGACGCGGGAAAGCTCGCTCACGACGGGCAGCGCTCCCTGATCGACTGGAATCGCGGCGGCACGCCGTTGATCGAGATTGTGGGCCGCCCCGACCTTCACAGCGCCGACGATGCCGAGTCGTTTTTGCGGATGCTCCACCGGGTCATGGTGGCCGCGGGGGTCACCCAGGGGGACATGGAAAAAGGGCATTTTCGGGCGGACGCCAACGTGTCGGTATCCGCCGACCCCTCGCGGTTGGGTACCCGCGTTGAGCTCAAGAACATCAACAGCTTTAAGTTCGTGGCGAAGGCGATTCGCCACGAAGTGAAGCGCCAAGTCGCCTTGTTGGAGTCCGGCCGGCCTGTGGTTCAGTCCACCCGAAGTTGGACCGGTCACGAATCGGTGCCCTTGCGCACCAAAGAGGAGGCGGCGGATTACCGCTATTTTTCCGAGCCGGACATGGGCCCCATTCACGTCGTGGAGGCCGATCGCGCGGCTGCGGAGTCGGCCTTGAATGGCCGCCCCCTGGATCGGTGGTTGTTGGACAACGATGCCGCGCGCCGCGATGCATTCCAACGGGCGCACGGTCTGGGTGCGGCCGATGCAATGGCGCTGTTGGCCAACGGCGACCTGCGGCGCTTGTTTGAGGCCACCGTGGAACGCGGTGCGCCGCCATCCGATGCGGTGAAGTGGATACGGGGCCCGGTGGCTCGTTGGTTCAACGAGCATGCGACGCAATCGCTCTTGCTGACTCCCTCGGCCTTGGCCGCGATCATTGCGATGGTCGATTCGGGTCGGATCACGCGGGCGGTGGGCCGGGAGTTGGTCGATGAGGCATGCGCATCGGGCGGCGACCCGGAGGCCCTGGTGAAGCAACGTGGGCTCGAAACCCTGCAAGACGCGGGCGCGCTGCGCGCCGCAGTCGATGCGGCCATTGCCGCCCATCCCGCCGAAGTGATTCGCTACCGAGACGGGCAACGGCAGCTGCTTGGGTTTTTCATTGGGCTCATTATGCGAGAGTTCGCGGGGCGAATGGATGCGGTTGAAGTGCGAACCGCGGTTCAGTCTGCCCTTGAAGACGTGGTATCAATTGGCGGGGCGGAGAAAACGAATTGAGTTGGTACTACACCCGCGAAGCAGGAGCCGAAGGCCAGGTGCTGACCGATGAGGGCACACCCCCCGGTCTGACGGTCTCCGCCCTGCTGGAGCGCGGCCCAGTCCCCATGGCCGTTTGCCTGGAGGTGGTGGCCTTCTTGGCCGACATCCTCACCATTGCCGAGGACGACAATGCGCTTCACGGCGACATCAAGCCCGGCGATGTGTGCATCGATTTTCATGGTTCGGTCAGCCTGAGCGGTTTCGGATTGGCGCGACGGACCGGTCGCGCTCCCGACTCGCCGCTTCAGCTTCCCGCGTCGGATGTGTACGGCCTTGGGATTGTGCTCCATGCCATGCTCAGCTCGACTCCCATGGGGGCCATTCCCCGGGAACGCGACGCCCACGACGACGCGATCGTCGACAGGTTGTTGGCGATTGATTGGACGGAGATGGAAGGAATTCCGGGCCGGGACCCCGTGATTCACTTTCTGTGCTCGATGCTCGCGCACAGTCCAGCCGAGCGACCTGCCCCGCTGGACGTGGCCAACATCGTGTCCGGCGTGGCCGCAAAAATGGGGTCCCCCTCATTGGTCGAATGGGCCCAGTCGTCGATCGCCGCCGCGCCCGCGTCGACCGATGTGCCCGCCATCGATGAGGTCCTCGCCGAGCCCGAGCAGATGGGAAAAGTGTTCACCAGGACGGGGCAGTACAGCCGCCGCCAGACGGCCAGCTCCAAAGGCGAATGCACGGCATTCTGGAGTCGCGACAAAATCGCGGCGATGCTGGACGACGGCGAAGATCAGCTGTCGGCATCCGCGATGTTTGATCGCCGCGACCTCGCCGGGCGACTGAATCACTCCGGCGCGCCCCGGAAGCCTCCGCAACCTTCGCCGTCCACGCCGTACCCCGAGGAGGCACCGTGGGCGCCCGATGCGACCCTGACCGGCAAGAATGCATCGCCCCAGCTCAACGCCGCCATCGCCGAACTGAAGGCCGGCGGGGCTCGGGAACCGGTGACCCTTCCCCCACAACCCCCAGGGCCGCTCGCGCCACCGTCCGCCGAGCCGACCTCCCCCGTGCCGCCACCGGTGCGCGCTTCGCGGGTCTCGCCGGCGCCTCAGCGGGAACCGGGTCAGACCCCCTTTCCATGGGTCCCCGTGGTCATCGGGGTGGTGGGCATGGGCACGGTTCTGGGATTGTTTGCCGTGGCTGGAGTGGCGTACTGGTACTTGCAAGATCGGCGCGACGGGCCGCCACCGGCGGTCGAATCCGCCGCGGCGCCGGCAGACCAGTCGGATGCACCGAAGGCCGAAGAAAGAACGCCCGTTCGCTCGGAGCGGGCGGCACCCACACCGGCGAAGACCCCGCGGGTGAAGCGCGCAAAACGCCGTCGGGCACCGGCAAGCGATTCTGAAATTCCCGCTTCGGTAACCGGCGAATTCGAGGTGGCCTTTCGAACCGCGGGGGCGAGTGCCACCCTTCGATGCGGCGACGGCCAACAGGGCCAGTTTGCCGGCATGATTCGGCGCACATTCACGGTGCCCACCACCTGTCGGGTGGACATTGGCGACGCGAAGGGTGCGGTTCAAGTCTCAACCGGTGGGACGGTGACCTGCACCGCCACCGCCGACACCGTCACCTGCACGGGTCCGTGATGGACGCGCTTGACGTGGCCGTGACGGCGGCGAGAGCGGCCGGTTGCATCATTCGAGATGCCCGAGAAGACATCCGGCAGATCCAGCACAAAGGCGCCATCAACTTGGTCACGCAGGTCGACTTGGCGGCGGAACAGGCCATCGTCGATGTGGTCTCTCGGCACACGCCCGCGATTCCGGTGCTCGCCGAGGAAGGCGGCGGTGCGAGCGGTGCGAGCACGCGGTGGATTGTCGACCCGCTGGACGGCACCACCAACTTTGTTCACGGATATCCGTCGTATGCGGTGAGCATCGCGCTTCAAGTGGACGGGCGCCTCGAAGTGGGGTGCATCTTGGATGCGGTCACGGGGAGCGTGTACACGGCTCGTCGGGGCGGCGGTGCGTGGTGCGGCGACCAGCGTCTGGCGGTGTCGGTGACGCCCACCCTGGAGGAAGCCCTTCTGGTGACGGGATTTCCCTATGACCGCCGCGAACGGGTGGACTGGTACCTCTCGTTTGTACGTGAGTTCTTGGTTCGAAGCCGCGGCCTGCGGCGCGCCGGCGCGGCCGCGATGGATTTTGTTGCCCTCGCCACTGGGGCGGTCGATGCATACTGGGAGTTTGGCCTCAGTCCTTGGGATGTGGCTGCAGGGATCTTGTTGGTTCAGGAAGCCGGCGGTCGGGTGAGCGACATGGATGGAACGGAGATCGATCTTGACGCGCCGCGGTTGCTCGCGACGAATGGCGCACTACATACGGAGATGACCGAGGCATTGATGGCTCTGCTGCGGTCGCACTCGCGGGAGATTTGATGGGCATTTCAGTCGGCATCGACTTGGGGACTTCCAACTCGGTGGTTGCAATTCTGGACGACGATGGGCCGCGGGTGTTGACCGACGCCCACGGCCAAAGCCTCCAACCTTCCGTGGTTGCGCTCGAGGATGCCGCCCGTCCGGTCGTCGGTCAGGAGGCCAAAGAACGGCTGACGCTGGCCCCTCAGACCACGGTGGCCAGCGCCAAGCGTCTCATTGGTCGACGCTTCAACGACTCCGAAACGCAGCGCCTTCGCAGCCAGGTGGGCTGGACCGTGTTTGGCGGCGATGCCGGCGATGCCCGGATCCGGGTCCTCGGCGAGGCCTACACGGCGCAGGAAATCGCCGCCCATGTCCTGGTCCACATGGTCAAGATCGCGGAAGAGGCCACCAACGATACGGTGGACTCCGCAGTCATCACCGTCCCCGCTTATTTCAACGACCAGCAACGCCAAGCGACCCGCGACGCTGCAGAGATCGCCAACCTGCAGTGCCTGCGCATCATCAACGAACCCACCGCCGCCTCGATGGCCTACGGCTACGAGCAGCGGAAGAGTCAGCGCATCGTGGTCTATGACCTCGGCGGCGGGACCTTTGATGTGTCCGTCCTGCACATGGGGGACGACTTGATTGAGGTGATTGCGACGGCCGGAGACACCTTCTTGGGTGGCGATGACTTCGATCAGGCGCTCGCAGAGCACATCCGCAATGCCTACGAGTCCGACGGACGGGGAACGATCCCGCGCGACCACGGGACCAATGTTCGATTGAATGAGGCTGCAGAGCAGCTGAAGCGTGCCCTGTCGGTTCAACACCAGGCCAGCATTCGCCTCGAAGGCTTGGCGCTCGATGCGTCGGGAAACCCCCTCGATGTGGATGCGATGCTGAGCCGGACCCTCGCCCGCAATGTCTGCATGCCCTTGATTCAGCGGTCGTTTGTGGTGTGCGACAACGCCCTCGCGCAGGCGGGTCTGTCGGCCGCGCAAGTGGACGGCATCGTGTTGGTGGGCGGCATGACCCGTTTTCCAATCATCAAGGAGGCCGTCGCGCAATACTTCGGCGAAGACCCCATCGACAGCATCAATCCCGATGAGGTCGTTGCCATCGGCGCCGCCATTCAAGCCGCGCAACTCACGCGCGTCTCGAGCGAGCCGTCCACGGTGTTGCTGGACGTGACCCCCCAGACGCTCGGTGTGCGAACCATCGGGGACTTCGTCGAGCCCATCATTCGGCGAAACACCCCCATTCCCACCATGGAGAGCAAAATTTTTCACACCAGCCGGGACAACCAAACAGAGGTGCGCATCCGGGTGTACCAGGGCGATTCCCGGAGCGCGGGCTCGAATGCCTTGCTCGGTGAATTCGTATTGGACGGGTTGCCCGAAGGGCCCCGCGGGTACGCCAAGGTCAAGGTCGCCTTCCAGATCGATGCAGACGGCCTTGTCAACGTGGTGGCGACGGCTTCCGGAACCGGATCGACCAAAGAGATGCGTGTGGAATCTTCGTCGAATCTCACCCGCGGTGAAGTCGAGTCGCTCCGCTTTGAATCCGCGCGATCCCCCGATGCGGGGGGCAGTGAGGCCATGGAATCGTCCGCCACGCTGATGGGGCCATCGCAGGACGACGACATCGATCTGGGCGATGATTCGATCGAGCGGGCGGACACCGACGATGTCTTGCTCGAAGACGATGACATCATCGAGTAGTCTTTCGAGGTACACTGTGGGGGTTGGAGGTTGAATGGATCCCAAGGTTCAACTGCGCATAGAAATCGACACGCTACACGAGCTCTTGGACGAGCTCGATTATTACCGTCTGCTCCAGTTGGACCCGGACTGCGTGCAGGGAGAAATCGAGCCGGCTGCCCGCGCGGCCTCGCGCCAGCATCACCCCGATCGCGTGAGCGCACTCGGGGATGCGGATGTATCGACCAAGGCCAACGAGATCTTCCAACGGATGAAAGAAGCCGGGGAGAGTCTGGGCGACCCGGACAAGCGGGCCCAGTACGACGAGATCGTGAAAGCGGGAATTCTCCGCATGACCGATGAAGCGCTCGCCATCGCGGAGCAAGAGCGTCTCAAGGCGGAAAACCCGGAGCACGCCGCATCCGATCCGCGATCCGAGAAGTATTGGCACATGGCGCTGAAAGATTGGGAAGACAAAAACTTCAAGGGATGCGTCATGAACATCCAGTTCGCGTTGTCATTTGAGCCGGACAATGAGGTGATGAAGGAGTGGCTCGACAAGGCCAAGGTGGCCTCCACCAAACAGTCGGCGGCCACGAAGAACCCCTACAAGCTCCGCATCGTCTGAGCTGAGACCCGCCAAACAACGCAGCCCCCGTCGAACGACGGGGGCTGCTTGGTTTCACGGTGAACCAACGGCTCAGTGCATGTGCTCGCCGTCTTCGTCTTCGGCGTGGTCGGCGACCAGCGCTTCGGTCGTGAGCAGGAGACCCGCCACGGATGCCGCGTTTTGAAGCGCAGACCGGGTGACCTTGGTGGGGTCGATGACGCCGGCGGCGATCAGGTCTTCGTACGTGTCGTTTCGAGCGTTGTAGCCGTAACCACCTTCGCCGTTGCGCACGTTCTCGAGCACGATGGACGGCTCACCACCCGCGTTGGATACGATCTGACGGAGCGGTGCTTGGATGGCGGCTTTGACGATGTTGACACCGAAGGCCTGTGTGTCAGGCACGGTCAGTTCGTCCAACACCTTGCCGGCCCGGATCAGGGCCACACCACCGCCGGGAAGGATGCCTTCCTCAACGGCCGCGCGGGTGGCGTGAAGGGCGTCTTCCACGCGCGCTTTGCGTTCCTTCATTTCGATCTCGGTTGCCGCGCCCACGCGAATCAAGGCCACGCCGCCGCTCAACTTGGCAAGCCGCTCTTGGAGCTTCTCGCGGTCGTAGTCCGACGTGGTGTTCTCGATTTGGGTCCGAATCTGTCCCATGCGGGCTTCGATGGCTTCGGCTTCACCGGCGCCGTCGATGATGGTGGTGTTGTCCTTGGTGATCACCACGCGCTTGGCGGTGCCAAGGTCGTCGATGTCGAGGCTCTCCAGCTTCAGGCCCAGTTCTTCGGCGATCAGCTTGCCGCCCGTGAGGACCGCGAGGTCTTCAAGCATTTGCTTGCGGCGGTCGCCGAATCCGGGGGCCTTCACCGCGGCACACTGCAGGGTGTTCCGAAGCTTGTTGACCACGAGGGCCGCGAGGGCCTCGCCTTCGACGTCTTCGGCAATCACCAGGATGGGCTTGCGGGTGTTGACCAGCTTCTCGAGAAGCTTCATGAACTCGCGGAGGCTGGAGATCTTCTTCTCGTGGATGATGATGTACGGGTCTTCCAAAACCACGTCCATCCGCTCCGAATCGGTCACGAAGTAGGGGCTGAGGTAGCCGCGGTCGAACTGCATCCCATCGACGACCTTCAGGTCGGTCTCGAGGCCCTTGTTCTCTTCGACGCTGATGACGCCTTCCTTGCCCACCTTGTCCATGGCTTCCGCAATCATCGAACCGATGTCGGTGTCGCCGTTGGCGCTCACGGTACCGACTTGGGCGATTTCTTTCGCATCGGCGATGGGGTTGGACAGGTTGCCCAGCTCCGCGACCACCGCATCGACGGCTTTGTCGATCCCGCGCTTGAGCTCCATGGGGCTGTGCCCCGCAGCAACCAGCTTCAGGCCGTTTTGGTAAATGGACTGGGCCAGGATGGTGGCGGTCGTGGTGCCGTCTCCGGCGGTGTCGGAGGTCTTGGATGCGACTTCCTTGACCATCTGAGCGCCCATGTTCGAGAACCGGTCTTCGAGCTCGATTTCCTTGGCCACGGTCACGCCGTCTTTGGTGACGACGGGCGCCCCCCAGGACTTCTCGATGACCACGTTGCGGCCCTTGGGACCGAGCGTCACTTTCACTGCGTTGGCGAGGGTGTCGACCCCGTCCAGGACCTTGTTGCGGGCGTCCACATCAAACAGAATTTCTTTGGCAGACATTGGTGTCTTCTCCTTAAAGTGCGGGTCGGCTCATCGCCGCTCCCGCGGATGGTTCGATCAGTCTTCGATGATGCCGAGGATGTCGTCTTCGCGAAGGATCAAGCGGTCTTCTCCGGACACCTTGATCTCGGTTCCGGCGTACTTTCCGAACAGCACTTTGTCGCCCACCTTCACGGTCAACGGCTTGACCTCACCCTTGTCGCTTACCCGGCCGTTGCCAATTGCGATCACCACGCCCTCAGCGGGTTTTTCTTTGGCGGTTTCGGGGAGGAACAGGCCGCTCGCGGTCTGCGAGGGCTCTTCGGTGCGCTCGATGAGTACGCGGTCGAACAGGGGTCGAATCATGGTGTCTATACCTCTTGAATGAGCTCTTGGTGATGCTTTCGAGTGCATCAGGAGGCGGCGATTCCGCCCCCCGACGGACAAAGTTTCACGGACGCCGCAGAAGCGGCGCCCTGGTGTGAACGACTCGGGATGTATCGTCGTTGCGTGGACAGTCAAGTCAAGTCCCGGGGCTCGGATCCGAAGGAGACTTGGGGGCTTTCAAGATGAAGCAATCCCTCATGGAGGCCGTTTCTCGGGGTACAATCGCAGGAGAACGAATGACAAACCAGTTGCTAAGCCAAGAAGAGAACCTGTTCGACTTCTTCCACGAAGCAGTTGGTCACGCCGTGTCGGACACAGGCACGACCGTGTCCGACGACGGTGTGTACTACCTGACAAACCTGCTTGTGGAGCGCGGGCGTTCTCCCGAACATCCGCAGCCCGAGACAATGGTTGAGCTCCAAATCATGGCCCAAGAGCGGGGCGGGGCAGCCGCCGTCCAAGCTTGGCGAGAGATGGGTGACCGGGCGTTGTACGTGTCGGGGTTTTTCCGAGCGAGCCTTGCGCGCCAAAACATTTCGCCAGACTACTACCTGTCGATGGGGGCCGCAGCCTACGACCAACTGGCGTGCCTCATGCGGTGGACGGGGGCGGGGGGCGGCTTTGAGACGATCTACGAAGAGCTGGCCGAACAGTTCGATTACTGCGCGGGGGTCCTGCAGCGGGTGCGGGACCGGATTCGCGCGCATTCCAATGCCGACATCGTGCGGCTGTACGAGCAGTGGGTCGCCAACCCCGACCCCGTCGTGGCCCAGCAGCTCTCGGAACTGGGGGTGATCCCCATGCAGCCGGCGGATGACACCGGATGCTGAGCGCGATTCAGAGTCACCTGGAAGCAATCTATCGAATTCAATCCCCGGACATTCGCCAGTTCCTCGTGGATCGCGATCAGTTGCGGGCAATTGTCGGCGACGCGCTCCGCGATTCCAGCGAGTGGGTTTTGGCGCGCGCGTCCGCAGACGGGGTGGACTTGGCCGTCTATGTCGACGCCGCGCACCTTCGACGCCTTGAGTGTGCGGGGTCTTTGGCAGAGGCCGCCCGCAGCGAGTTTGACGCGTTTTGCGCGGCCACCGAGGGGGTGTCGCACTTTTTGATGCTGGTGGAGCGGGCCCGCCGGGGAGAACCGGTCACCCTGCTGGAGCTGGAAGCGCAGGCGGAAGTCGACAAGTTTGTTTCCGCCCGACTCCACCACCCGATGCGGAGCGGTGAACTGTGGACCCGCCTGTTTCGATCCGCCCGGTTGCTCGAAGGCTTGGATGGTCGCGAGACTGCGCGGTACCAGGAAGCAGCGCGACTCGCTGCGGGGTTTTGTTCCTCGCTCGATGAAGCGCCCCACGTCGATGCGCTGCTGGAGGTGCTCCGGCGATTCTGGCGTGACTCGGGCGCGCGGCGGTTGGAACGGATGCGAAGATTGGCCGCCTGACAGCCGATCCTTGCAACGGTTTCGGCCTTGACGCGACCATCCAGACCCGATAGCCGCGGGTGTTCACTCTCATGGCGCGACGGCGCCGCTCGGAGGAGACCCATGGCCCGCATCACGGTCGAAGACTGTCTCGAAAACATTCCCAATCGGTTCTCGCTCATTTTGGTTGCTGCGGAACGCACCAAGCAGCTGTTGAAGGGCGAAGACTGCCTCATTGAAGACGACCGCACCAACAAGGAAGTGGTGACCGCGCTGCGGGAGATCGCCGCCAATGTGGTCCAGGCCGACATGACCGACTTCGACGAGAACGAAGCCATTCAGTCCATGGCGCCCGCGACGGCCGACCTGCCGCCGGCCATGGACGACGCCCTGCCGCCCGCAGCCGACGATGACCTTCCGCCTGCGGCCGATGGCGACCTTCCACCGCCCGCAGACGACGACCTCCTCCCACCCCCTCCGGCTGACGGCGAACTCGCCGTCGAAGCATAGGTGTCGACATGAGCAACGATGCATTGATGGACGTCCGCACCGTCCAACGCAACATCCAAGCGGGCAAGGTCTCGGAAGACGAGTACCGGAAATACCTGGAGTCACTCGAAGACTGCGCGGATGAAGCGGAAGAAACCGAAACCCAGATGATTCTTCACAAAGCCGATGAGGACGACGCTGACGCGTAGGACTTGCGGCACACCATAGGAGCCGCCATGGCCCGTACGATCCGCGCTTCTCGAGGCAACACGCTCACGTGCAAGGGATGGGTCCAGGAGGCCGCACTCCGCATGCTCTGCAACAACCTCGACCCCGAGGTTGCGGAGAATCCGGCCGACTTGGTGGTCTACGGCGGTACGGGGCGCGCCGCCCGAACGTGGGACGCGTTCGACGCCATCTGCCGCAGCTTGACGGAGTTGGAAGACGACGAGACCTTGCTGGTGCAGTCTGGCAAGCCGGTGGGCATTGTCCGCACCCATGCGGATGCCCCCCGGGTGTTGATCGCCAACTCAAACTTGGTGGGCCAGTGGGCCACGTGGGATCACTTCCGGGAGTTGGAGCAAAAGGGCCTCATGATGTACGGCCAGATGACGGCCGGGTCATGGATTTACATCGGCACTCAGGGCATCCTGCAGGGCACCTACGAAACGTTTGCCGAAGCGGGTCGGCAGCATTTTGGAAGCGATGACCTTACGGGTCGGTTGGTGGTCACCGGGGGCCTGGGCGGCATGGGTGGTGCTCAGCCGCTCGCCGCGACCATGAACAACGGAACATTTCTGGGGTTCGACGTTGACGCGGAGCGGGTTCGACGCCGGTTGGAGCATCGGTACCTCGACGAGATAGCGGACTCCATTGATGACGGCATTGATCGGGTTCTTCGGTACAAAGCACAGGGTGTCGGCAAGTCAGTTGGTGTGGTGGCCAACGCTGCGGATGGGCTCGAACGCCTCCTCGCGCGGGACGTGGTGCCCGATCTCCTCACCGACCAAACGTCCGCACACGACCCACTCACCGGCTACGTGCCTCGCGGCCTGTCGTTGGCGGAAGCCTGCGCGCTGCGGTCGAGCGACCCGGACGGCTACGTGGTCCGCAGCCAAGCGACCATGGCAGACCACGTCCGTGCCATGTTGGCACTGCAGGAGCGCGGTGCGCACACCTTCGATTACGGCAACAATCTGCGCGCCGGCGCCGAAGACGGTGGTGTGGAAGACGCATTCCGCTTTCCGGGCTTCGTGCCCGCCTACATCCGTCCGCTATTCTGCGAGGGCAAGGGTCCGTTTCGGTGGGTGGCGTTGTCGGGCGACCCCGAGGACATCTTCGAAACCGACCGGTTGATCATGGAGATGTTCCCCGAAGACCGAGCGCTCCACCGATGGCTGACAATGGCGCGCGAGCGCGTTCATTTCCAGGGGTTGCCCAGTCGAATTTGCTGGCTCGGCTACGGCGAGCGCGCGAAGGCCGGTCTTGCCTTCAACGAACTCGTGCGGTCGGGCAAGGTGAGTGCGCCGATTGTGATCGGGCGGGATCACCTCGATTGCGGCTCGGTGGCGTCCCCCAACCGGGAGACAGAAGGCATGTTGGACGGGTCGGATGCCGTGGGCGATTGGCCCATCTTGAATGCGCTGTTGAACGCTGTGAACGGTGCGAGCTGGGTGAGCTTTCATCACGGCGGTGGCGTGGGCATGGGCTACAGCCTGCATGCCGGTCAGGTCATTGTTGCCGACGGCACCGATGAAGCAGCGGCACGCCTCGAGCGCGTGTTGACCGGTGACCCCGCCATGGGTGTGTTTCGCCACGTGGATGCGGGCTACGAACGCGCCCAGACGGTGGCGAACGAGCGCGGAGTCCGGATTCCGGGCTTCAACTGTTGACCGGCTACTGGTCTTCGATGATCTCGAGGACGTAGCGGCGCTTCCGCTTTCCACCGATTGCGTGGACCAGGCGTCGGATGGCATCGGCGTGAACGCCGCGCTTGCCGATCACCTTCCCCACGTCGCTCGGTGCGACGTGCAGTTCCAGCACGCACGATTGGGTGCCCTGAATTTCCACACACTCGACTTGGTCGGGGTTGTCGACCAACGCCTTCACGATCTCTTCAATCAACGCACGCACTTCCATCTGCTGCTGCTCCCTGAGAACTCAACGCGCATGCAAACGCGGTGATTCCCACCCTGCTTCTACAGACAGCATCCTTCAGGGAGGCGAATTCGTCAACTGCCCGTTCAGAATCGCGCGGTGTCGCGCTGAAATTTTTGATCGAGAACGAACGTTTTTTCCGTGGAACCGTCGAACAACGGGAATAGATGATCTGCACGAGGAGTTTTG
>JAYZVA010000028.1:2500-45081 GCA_036156175.1 Myxococcota bacterium | reverse complement strand
CGCCTTCGGCCGTGGTTGGGTCTACGTCAACCGCGGCACGGGCTACTGGGGTCCGCCGATGCGCGTGGGCGTCCAGTCAGAGATCACCCTGTTGCGCCTGACCCGGGCCGCGTAGTCTGATGCCGCACGCTGGGTCCGCGTTTGGTGGTGGGGTAGGAGCAGTTGCATGAACCGTTCTGAGCGAGTTGCCGCATTCCAAGCCGCCATGCGGGAACGGGTGTTGGTCTTGGATGGCGCCATGGGCACCGTGCTGCAACAACACAAGCTTGAAGAGGCCGACTTCCGTGGCGAGCGCTTTGCCCATCACAGCGCGGAGCTCAAGGGCGCCCTCGATGTGCTTGTGCTGACGCAGCCAGACTTGATTCGCGGGATCCATCTCGACTATTTCCGCGCGGGCGCCGACCTGGTGGAGACCAATACATTCAACGCCAATGCAATCTCCATGCTCGACTACGACATGGTGCCCCTCACCCGAGAAATCAACGTGGCGGGCGCGCGCCTCGCCCGGGAAGCGGCCGACACGGTCGCGGCGGAGACCGGTCGCGACCTCTGGGTGATCGGCACGCTGGGGCCAACCAACCGGACTGCATCGCTCAGCCCAGATGTCGAGCGGCCTGGATTCCGCAATGTGGACTTTCGCGAGTTGGTCGCTGCGTACCGGGAAGCCGTGGAGGGCTTGCTCGAGGGCGGTGCCGACCTGCTCATGGTCGAGACGGTCTTCGACACGCTCAACGCCAAAGCAGCGGTGTACGCGATTGGCGAGGTGGTGGAGGCCCTGCCGGAGCGCGACCGCCCCGGAACCATGATTTCTGGAACCATCACGGATGCCAGCGGTCGGACGCTCTCGGGACAGACAACCGAAGCCTTTTGGGCCTCGATTCAGCATACGAATCCGGTCGCCGTCGGACTGAATTGCGCGCTGGGCGCCGACATGCTGCGCCCCTACGTGGAATCGTTGTCGCGGATCGCAAACACCGCGGTGAGCGCGCACCCGAATGCCGGACTCCCCGACGAACTCGGTTGTTACTGCGAAGGCCCAGCAAAAATGGCGTCGCAGATTCGAGAGTGGACAGAAGCGGGCTTGGTGAACATCATTGGCGGTTGCTGCGGGACGACCCCGGAACACATCCGGGCGATGGCCGATGCGGTCGACGGGGTGGCCCCGCGGGTGCCACCCCCGGCGTCCGAGGCGCTTCAGCTTTCCGGGTTGGAAGCCGTGAACATCGGCGGCCCCGACCAACGCTTCGTCAACATCGGGGAGCGCACCAACGTGACCGGGTCGGCGCGCTTTCGGAAGCTCATCGAAGCCGACGACTACGACACGGCCCTGCGGGTCGCGCGGCAGCAGGTTGAGAACGGCGCCCAGCTCATTGACGTCAACATGGATGCCGGATTGTTGGATGGCGTTTCGGCCATGCAACGATTCTTGAGTCTGTTGGCGGCCGAGCCCGACATCTGCCGCGTGCCCGTGGTGATCGACAGTTCTCGATTCGAGATCATCGAGGCGGGGTTGCGCTGCATGCAGGGCAAAGGGATCGTCAACTCGATCTCGCTGAAGGAAGGCGAGGCCGTGTTTCTGGAGCAGGCCCGGGTCATTCGGCGGTACGGAGCCGCAGTCATCGTGATGGCGTTTGACGAGGAGGGGCAGGCCGAGACCGTCGACCGGAAGGTTGAGATCTGCACCCGAGCCTACCGCTTGTTGACGGAAGACGTTGGTTTTGAGCCCCGCGACATCATCTTTGACCCAAACATCTTCGCTGTGGCCACCGGCATTGAAGCCCACAATGCCTATGGAATCAATTTCATCGAAGCCGTCCGTCGGATCAAAGCCGAGCTGCCCGGTGTGCGAATCAGCGGCGGTGTGAGCAACCTCAGCTTCTCGTTCCGCGGCAACAATCCGGTTCGAGAAGCGATGCACTCGGTCTTTCTCTACCACGCGATCGAAGCCGGCATGGACATGGGTATCGTGAACGCCGGGCAACTCGCGGTGATGGATGAACTGGATCCCGAACTCCGCGAGTGCGTCGAGGATGTGATCCTGAACCGCCGGCCCGACGCCACCGAACGGCTCCTCGACTTGGCCGGTCGGTTCCAGGGCACCGGCCGGAAGCGGGTGGAAGACCTCGCATGGCGGGAGGCACCGGTCGAGGATCGCATCCGCCATGCGCTGGTGCACGGCATCGACCGGTTCATCGATGCGGACACCGAAGAAGCCCGCCAAGCAATGGAACGACCGTTGGACGTGATTGAGGGCCCGTTGATGGCCGGCATGAATGTCGTGGGCGACTTGTTTGGCGAAGGGAAAATGTTTCTGCCGCAGGTCGTCAAGAGCGCGCGGGTCATGAAGCGTGCTGTGGGCGTGCTGCTTCCGTACATGGAGTCAGAGGACACGACCGGTGCCGCAGGCAAGGGTCGGGTGCTGCTGGCGACCGTCAAGGGCGACGTCCACGACATCGGTAAGAACATCGTGGGGGTCGTGCTGCAGTGCAACGGCTACGAGGTGATCGACCTGGGCGTCATGGTGCCGGCTTCCAAGATCTTGGAGGTTGCCCAGAGCGAGTCTGTCGATGTGGTTGGTTTGTCCGGGTTGATCACCCCCAGCCTCGACGAGATGGTCCACGTCGCCTCCGAAATGGAGCGGCTCAACATCGAGATGCCCCTGCTGATCGGCGGCGCCACCACCTCCAAGGTTCACACCGCGATCAAGATCGATCCCCGATTGTCCTCGCCGGTGGTTCACGTCTTGGATGCATCCCGCGCCGTGGGAGTGGTCGGCAAGCTCGTCAGCGACTCCATGCGGGACACCTTCATTCTGGACGTCGCCGCAGAACTCGAAGCCGTTCGCAAGAATCGGGCCGAGCGCACCGCGTGGCGGGACCGCGCATCGCTTGCTGACGCCCGCGCGAATGCGCTGCAGTTGGACTTTGCGCCGGTGCGGCCTGCCCAACCGGGGGTCCACATCGTGGACCAATCGGTGCTTGAACTCCGGCCGTTCATCGATTGGACACCGTTTTTCTACACGTGGGAGCTCAAAGGGGCGTACCCCGGAATCCTCGACCACCCGGCCATGGGTCCGGCGGCCACGGAGTTGTTCGAGCAGGCCAACGCACAGTTGGACTGGGCCGAACGAAAGCACTTTTTGCGTCCCCGGGCCGTGGTGGGTTTTTTCCCCGCCAACCGGGTGGGGGACGACATCGAGATCTACACGAATGAGCAGCGGGACGTGGTTCGCGCACGGTTGCCGACCCTGCGGCAACAAGCAGCGAAAAGCACACTCCAGAGCAACGCCGCACTCGCCGACTTCGTGGCTGCGCGCGGGACGCCGGACTGGATCGGCGCATTTTGCGTGACGGCGTCCAAGGGTGTCGATGAGATGGCCGCGGAGTTGCGTGCCAACAATGCCGACATGGAGGCGATCTTGATCCAGTCCCTCGGAGACCGCCTGGCTGAGGCGAGCGCGGAGCGGCTTCACTGGTTGGTCCGCACCCGTTTGTGGGGTTCGAGCCCCAACGAAGCGATGGTGCCCGAACGGCTGGTGGCGGAAGATTACCGCGGGATTCGACCCGCTCCGGGGTACCCGGCGTGTCCGGATCACCGTTCCAAGACCCTGATCTTCGAGTTGTTGGGGGCTGAAGCGGCGCTGGGCGTGTCGCTCACCGAGTCGATGGCGATATCACCCGCTTCCAGCATTTCAGGCTGGATCTTTGCCCATCCGGACGCCCGATACTTCGGAGTGGGCAAGATCGATCGGGACCAGGTTGCGGATTATGCAGCGCGCACCGAAGGCACGGTCGAAGAGACCGAGCGCTGGCTGAGCCCCTACTTGGGGTACGACCGCTGATGCCGACCACCGCGTCCGCCCCCCACCTGGCCTACAGCCTCGCGGGCCCCGAAGGCGCGCCCATGGTGGTGTTTGTCAATGGCTTGGGGGGAGCGCAAGCGGCGTTCATGCTCCAAGTGCGCGACTTTTCGCGCGACCATCGCGTGCTCACGTTCGATCACCGCGGGATCGGCGGCTCGGCCGTGGTCGACGCGCCCGCTCACATGGCGGACTTCGCCGCCGACCTGGTGCGAATTTTGGATGAAGTCGGGGCCGGGTGCGTGGACTTTGTGGGGCTCAGCTTTGGCGGACGGGTGTTGCAACAGCTGGCGGCCGGCTGGCCCGAGCGCGTGCGTCGCATGGTGTTGGGCGGCACGAGCGCCGGGGGTGCGCTTCACCATCCGGGCAATGTCGATGCCCACGGTGCGCTCCGAACGGCGTCCAAGGCCACCCGGGATGATTGGGTCAATGTGATCGCACCGTTGTTGTTTGGACGGCGGTACGTGCAGCAATACCCGGAGCGAATTGTCAGCTTGGCGCGGTGGCGTGCACGGCATCCGGTCAATCCCATTGGAATCGCGCGCCAGTGGGGCGCCTGGGACACCTTCGACATGGGCGACCAGCTTGGCAGCATCTCGTGTCCGGTGTTGGTCCTTCACGGAACCGACGACGCGCTGAGCCCGGTTCAAAATGCGGAAGCCCTGGTGGCCCATCTCCCGAACGCAGAGCTCGTGCTGTTGGAGGGGATCGGGCACAGCCCAAATGTGGAGGATCCCGTGGCGTTCAACGGCGCGATTCGACGGTTCCTGGATGCGCCGTAGATCGAATGGTTGAAACCCGTTAGCTGGCGCGTGGCTCTGGCGACTCCTCGCCAGTCAACACGGGAGACCCCATGCCCCGGAGAACGGACCTTCAAACCATCATGGTGATCGGGTCTGGCCCGATCGTGATTGGTCAGGCTTGTGAGTTTGACTATTCCGGTACGCAAGCGTGCAAAGCACTGCGCAGCTTGGGATACCGCGTCGTGCTGCTGAACAGCAATCCGGCGACCATCATGACCGATCCGTCCACGGCGGATTCAACCTACATCGAACCGCTCACAGTGGACGCTGCGCGGCAGGTGATTGAGATTGAGCGGCCGGACGCACTGCTTCCCACGGTCGGCGGTCAGACTGCATTGAACCTGGCAATGGACCTCAACAAGGCCGGTGTGTTGGACGAATACGACGTCGAGTTGATCGGGGCGCGTCCCGCCGCAATTGAGTTGGCGGAGGACCGTCAGCTGTTCAAGGCCAAGATGATCGAAGAGGGCTACGGCGTGCCCCCATCCGGGATCGCACACAGCTACGCGGAGGCCGAGGCCTTGCTCGAGGTGGTGGGCCTTCCCGCCATCATTCGTCCGTCGTTCACGCTCGGCGGCGAGGGCGGGGGCGTGGCCTACAACGTCGATGAGTTCCGTGAAATCGTCATGCGGGGACTGGATTTGTCGCCGACCAGCCAGCTTCTGATTGAACAGAGCATTCTGGGATGGAAAGAGTTTGAGTTGGAGTTGATGCGCGATCTCAATGACAACGTCATTGTGATCTGTTCGATCGAGAACTTCGACCCGATGGGCGTGCACACCGGGGATTCGATCACCGTGGCCCCGTCGCAGACCCTCACCGACCGCGAATATCAGGCACTCCGAGACATTGGCATTGGCGTCATGCGCGCTGTCGGAGTGGAGACGGGCGGTTCGAACGTTCAGTTCGCTGTGAATCCCGAGAATGGCGACATTGTGGTCATCGAGATGAATCCGCGCGTCAGCCGGTCCTCCGCCTTGGCCTCGAAGGCCACCGGGTTCCCCATTGCGAAGATTGCGGCGCAGTTGGCGGTGGGACTCACCCTGGACGAGATCGACAACGACATCACCAAGAAAACGCCGGCTTGTTTTGAGCCGACGCTCGACTACGTGGTGGTGAAGTTTCCGCGGTGGAACTTTGAGAAATTCCACGGCGCAAGCCGCAACTTGGGCACTGCCATGAAGTCGGTCGGGGAAGCCATGGGCATTGGCCGAACCTTCGCCGAAGCGCTCCTGAAGGCCATCTCGTCGCTCGAGGGCGGCTACTCCGATGCTCGGCAATGGACCGACCAAGAAATCCGCGAGCGCCTCGCCATTCCCACACCCGACCGGATGCCGGCGTTGTTTGAGGCCCTTCGGCGCGGCTGGGACCCGTCTGACGTTCACCGGATTACCGGCATCGACCGCTGGTTCATGTACGAGATGAACACCATCATCGGTTGCGAAGAACAGCTGGCCGGGCGGTTCTTGGAAGACGTCTCCGCAGTCGAGCTTCGGAGAGCCAAGCGGCTGGGCATGCCAGACTCCTTCCTCGCTCGCATCTTGGGAACCAATGAAGCCGCGGTTCGCGCGCGGCGCGAGTCGGAGGGCATCGTGCCGGTCTTCAAGCGGGTCGACACCTGCGCGGCCGAGTTCGAGAGCTTCACCCCGTACCTGTACTCGACCTTCGAGGAGGAGTGCGAGTCCGGAGGCGCGGAAAGCGAACGCGTGATCATTCTGGGCAACGGACCAAACCGAATCGGGCAAGGCATCGAGTTTGACTACTGCTGCTGCCATGCGAGCTTCGCCGTTCAAGATGCGGGGTTCACCAGCGTGATGATCAACAACAACCCCGAGACCGTATCCACCGATTACGACACATCGGACAAGCTCTACTTCGAGCCGATCACCGCCGAACACGTCGGCAATGTGCTCGGTCATGAGAAACCCAAGGGCGTGATCCTTCAGTTTGGGGGTCAGACGCCGCTCAAGCTGAGTCACGAAATCGGCCCCATCCTCGGCACGCCCGCCGACGCCATCGACCTGTGCGAAGACCGCGAGCGGTTCAATGCGCTCATGAACGAGCTGAACATTCGGCAACCCCAGGGCGCCATGGCCCACGATCGGGCCGAGGCCATTGCGGCGAAGGATGCGCTTGGGTTTCCACTGTTGGTTCGCCCGTCGTACGTGCTGGGCGGTCGGGCAATGGCGATTTGCTTTGATGAAGATGACTTCAAGGCCGCGCTTGATGAGGCACTCGAGGTGTCGGAAGATCACCCGGTGCTGCTCGATCGCTTCCTGGGCGGAGCAGTGGAATACGATGTCGACATCTTGTGCGACGGCGAAGAAGTCTACATCGCTGGGATCATGGAGCACATTGAAGAGGCCGGTGTTCACTCCGGCGATTCGGCGTGCGTCATTCCGCCGGTGGTGCTGACCGAGGCCAACCAGGCCGAGATGATCGACGTGGCCACCCGTTCGGCCCTTCGCCTCGGTGTGGTCGGATTGATGAACGTTCAGTTCGCGGTGCACGAAGGCGAGGTGTACGTGATCGAAATCAACCCGCGCGCAAGCCGAACCGTACCGTATGTATCGAAGGCCCGCGGTGTCCCGCTGGCGCGACTGGCCACCTTCCTGTGTCTCGGGAAGAAGCTGCGCGACCTTGGACCGTTGCCGCCGTTGGCTCCTGCAGGAACGTACTTCATCAAGGCACCGGTGTTCCCCTGGGGTCGATTCGACATGAATGACATCTTGCTTGGACCGGAGATGCACAGCACCGGAGAGGTCATGGGCATTGGAAGCAGCTTCGGCGAAGCCTACGCCAAGGCGTTGTCCGCGGCGAGTCAGGCGCTTCCCAACGAAGGCGGTGTCTTCATCTCGCTGTGCGATCGCGACAAGCACATGCTCCCTGAACTCGCGGGGCCGCTCCATGCCATGGGCTTCACGCTCTGGGCAACCCGCGGCACCGCGGCGGTCCTTGAGCAAGCAGGCATCCCCTGTGAGCTCGCCTACAAGGTGAAGGAAGGGCGCCCCGACATTGTCGACCGGGTGCGAAACGGCACGATTCAATTGATGATCAACACGCCGAGCGGCAAGAAAAGCGTGTACGACGAACGGGCCATGCGACTGGCGGGACTTCGGTTTGGGGTTCCCTGCATCACCACGATGCGCGCCGCGATGTCGGCCGTCACGGCGATCCAGTCGCAACGAGCCGGGGAGTTGAAGGTCGTCAACTTGCAGAAGCTGCACGGCCAAACCTGAGCATGCCTCGGACCCTGTTTGTTGGCGACGTCCACAGCTGTGCGGCCGAGCTTCGGCTGCTGCTCGAGGCGGCCAATCCGAGCCGAGTGATCTTGCTGGGTGATGTGTTCAATAAGGGTCCGTCACCCGCCGAGACTTGGGCGCTCGTGCAGCGCTGGGGGTGCGAGTCCGTCTTGGGAAACCACGACCTCGCCGTGCTGGAGCGCGCCGAGTCTGGGGATTTGAAGGCCCCGAAAGACGCGTTGACGTGGCTGAAGACCCTGCCCATGACCATTGAGGGCGATGGCTGGTTGGCGGTTCACGCGGGCGTAAATCCCGAGGGTCCCACAACAATGGAACAGGCCGTTCGCATGCGCCGTTGGCCGGACGACTCCGACCCGAGCAATCCCTTTTGGTGGCAGGTTTACCGCGGCGATGCGCTGGTGATCTACGGTCATGACGCGAAGCGCGGCGTCCAAGACCATCGGCCACGGACGCTCGGATTGGACTCGGGTTGCGTCTACGGCGGAGCGCTCACCGGTTACCTCCTCGAAGAAGACCGAATCTTGGCCATCCCGGCGCAGCGCGAACACCACGCCATTTAGAGGTCGACCAAGGCCTCGTTGGCCACGACCCGCTGGTAGTGGTGGTCAAGGTGATCGGCGCGCTCAAGCAAGGTCGAAAACAGCTCGCGGGCCAACCGTCGGTCGCCCAGCCGAATGGCTCGACGACCTTGCATGGCAATCCCGGCCATCGACAGCTCAACCCACGGGCTTGCGCTGGCTTGAATCAGTGCCGCACGCCAGTATTCGTCCTGGGTCAGGTCGATGGCGCCGTGAACCACTCGGGCCAACGTCAGCAGCTCAGAGTACCCTCTCTTCTGAGAGATCTTGATCGCGGCTTCGATGTGGGTGGTTGCGCCCGAGATGTCGTCTGCGGCCGCCCGCAGTCGGGCGCCTTCGATCGCCAAGAAGACCTCGGCTGGATTTTTGGGAGCGGTCCACGTCGCCAGAGACCGTGCGGCATCGGTGTGGCGGCAGGTTCGATGCCAGCGGGACAAGGCCAGCCGCCAGTCCGCGGTGGGCTCCGCCGCCGTGTGAGACGGTGACGCCATCGCCTCCTCGGCAGCGTTGGCATCCCCCATGGCGGCCGCAACCCGCAGCTTGAGAGAAGACCCCAACATCTCCAAGTTGGTGAACGAGAAGCTGCGAGCGGTGGAAATCAAGGGGTCCAGCATCACCCGAGCCGCGCGCGGTTGCCCGCGGCCCAGCGCCAGCAGAGCGGCAAGGTGGTGGGCCTCCGCCAGTCGAGCGCGGTTTCCGTGTTCGGTGAGCAAATCAATGGCCGAGTGGGCGGCCTGCGTGGCGCCAACCCGGTCTCCTCTGGCCAACAATCCCCACCCCAGCCGACACTGCAAAATCCCGTAGAAGGGATCGCCATCGAGTGTCTTGGCGCGGGCGATCGCTTGCCGACACCCCTCGATGACGGTGTCGGTTCGTCCTTCCAGCCGCGCGAGATCGATTCCCACCACCGCCCGGTTGGGGTGGGCCCCCAAGACGGCCGTCTCGGCGAGCACCGACCGAGCGCCCTTCGGGTCGCCCTGGTCGAGATGCATGCGTGCTGCCTTCAGGTGCAGCCATCCCACGGCTGTCTCATCCATGGCCATGGCTTGGTGCAGCAACGCGTCGATTTCTTTCTGAACGCGCCCCTCGCGCATGCCCACGTCGGACTTGAGGACGGCCACCAAGAGCCGGTCTTCCTGGGTCACCATTCGTTCTTCGGCCTGTCGCACGAGGTCGGTTCGGTTGCGGGACAGGTCTGTGTTCAGCGACGTTCGGGCGCGCGCCCATGCGAGCTGGAACCGCAGTGCCTTGTAGGTTGGGTCGCTGCGGTCTCGGCGCATGGGGTCGATCGCCATCAACCAGCTGCGCGACTCATTGAAGCGCCCTTGAAGGGTGCTGTGCACGGCCGCTCGAATGGCAAAGGGCAGTGCACGGTTCGGATCGCGGCCAAGCATCATGTGTTTGGCGACGACGCCGCAGGCGGCTTCTTGTACTCCAGCCCTCACCATCGCGTCGGCGATGGCGTCCTCGGCTTGGGTGCGATTGGAGATCAACGACTGGGCCCGTTGTCGCAGCCAGCCATCGGCCAGTTCGTATCCGTCCGGGCCCGAGACCAAGAGCCCGTCTTCAACCCATGGAGTGGGATCGATGTGGAGGAGATGCAGCACCGCCTTTGGCAAGGGCTTGGCGCTCAATCCCAATACGGCCAGCTGGGAAGGAAATGCAGGCCGCACTTCATTTCGACGGGCTGCGAGGCGGTGAAGGCCGTGGTCCCGGGCCATCTGGGGCGTGCATGCATCGATCGGCTCGACTGCGCCATCGCTTGTCAGGGATGCCGCCAGCTCGGTTGCCTCGGGGCTGGTCAAGGGGTCGAGCCGCAGCGCAATGGCCCGGTCGGTGTCTTGGAGGTGTTGCATGAGCTTGCGCGCACGCGGTGTCGCCCATCGGGGTTCCATCACACCCATGACTGCGAGGCGGTCGGGCGGGTTTCGGAGCAACATTTGAAGGACTCGGGCCGTGAGGCTGTCCACCGCGTCCAGCCGCTCGAACACGACCATCAGGCCCACGGATTCGACCGAGCGGTGGATCGTGTTGGCCGCAGCTGCCGCCACCTCATTCATGGTCGGTGAATTTGACCCTGTCAGTGGGCTGGGAAGGGGGAGGGAGGGCCACATTGAAATCAGGGTGGCCACATCGGGGCCCGCGGTGGCCACGCGCCACTCTGGGTCCGCGTGGGTGGCAAACAGTTCGGACAAGATTTGGTAAACGGCACCTCCGGAGATGTGGGGTCGGCACACGCCGGTCACGCGGGGCGTTCCATACAGAAGCGCCCTTCGCTGCACTTGCTCAAGCACCCGACGGCGACCCGTTCCGACGTTGCCTTCGAGCACGAACATGCGGGGCTCGTTGGGACTGAATGCTGCGAAGACGGCTTCCACTTCGTCGGCGCGCCCAATGAACTTTGGTGGATTGGGCCACCCAGCGCGCCCGCCCCCGCCTGCGATGTCCTGCAGCAGTCCGGCGGCTTCGGCCGCCGTCGGGCGCCGGTGAGGGTCGAGCGACAACATCCGGTCGACTGCGGATGAGAAGTTGCGTGGAATCCGCGGGTCGCGGATCACCATGGGGGTGATGGGTTGCAGGCACATGCGACCCAACCATTCCTCTTGCTTCTGGGGTCGGGGGCGCGGACCCAGAACGGCTTCGTAGAGCACCAAACCCGCGCTGAAAATGTCGGATTGGGGCGTCAAGGGAAGCCCTGTCGTCTGCTCGGGCGACATGAACGCCACCGTTCCCACCAGTCGACCCGCACGGGTCATGGTGTCGCCGCGCTCCACAAGCCGGACCAAACCAAAGTCCAGGATGTGGGTCTGTTGCCGTGCACTCACCAAAATGTTCGAAGGTTTGATGTCGCGGTGAATGAAATTCATCCGATGGATTCCCGCCAACACCTCAAACAGGTGTGCACCGACCCGAATGGCTGCATCAATGCGGTCGTTGATGTCGCCGATTCCCTGAATCACCCGATGGATCGGCTTTCCAGGAATTTGATCCATGACGAACCAGATCAGTTCGTCTGTGGTCCCGGCGTCGTACACCCGCGCCACTCCTGGCAAGGCGATGACCCGCAGGCGCTCGAACTCACGGATGAACCGCTCATCTCGCTGCTCGTTGGTGCGATGCGCCACCTTGATGGCGAGCGGTCCCAATTTTGGATTGTCCGCGCGGGTCGCCTGGTGGACCACGGCAATCCCGCCGCGGCCCAACTCTGGTCCAAGGACGTATGGACCAATCACATCGCCGCTGTTGATGGTCGGGAGACTGCGCATCGATGCAGAGTTTATCGCGAAACGATCCGCCAATGCGCGAAATGAAAACGGGGAGCCCGTTCAGGGCTCCCCGCGTTTTGTCGAATCGACCGGTTACTGACCGGTGTCTTCTCCGGCGGCTTCAGCCGCTTTTTCTGCGGCGGCTTTGGCCGACTCGGCAACCTCGGTGGTCGTGGCGCTGACGGCTTCGATCAAGGCATCGGCGTTCTTGGTCACCTTGTCAAGCTGGGCCACATTGCTGATCACAGCCTTTCCCTTCTTGGCTTTGGTGATGAAGTTTCCGGAGAGCTTGATGCCCTTGGCTTCATCGATGATGGCCTTGATGTCGTCGGGAACGCTCTTGAGGTCGGCTGCGAGCGCGGTGAGGTCGGTCTCAGCGCCTTTGAGCACGGTCGCGTCATCAGCGGCATCGGCCACTTTGGCTTTGATGGCGTCGAGCGTCTTCTGGCCGTCGAGCAGTTTGGTGTTCAGGGCATCGGCCTTCCCAAATGCAGCATCTGCAGCCTCATCACCGACGGTCTCGATGTTCAGTTCTTCATGGTCGTCTGCGTGGGCATCGGTCAGTCCGATTGAAGCGGTGAGTGCAAGGGCCGCAAAGGCTTTCACGAATTTGCTCATTGTGTCGTCTCCTATGGTTGAGCATGAAGGCCACTGATGCAGGGGACCGCACCAAGTTGGCCATTCGTAGCGGACTGTACAGCAATCAAAACCGATTGAAAACGTTTATTTTGAGACGGCCTCGTGGTCTCCCCAGCGCGTGTCCAGCAAGCCATCCACAACTTTCAATACGGCCCGATAAGACCCGAATGGAGGGTAGATGTAGGCGCCGTTGATTCGGGGATGGTCGCGGAGCGCAGCCAAGGTGTCGTGCGCGATCGCGATGCCAACTTTTCGCTGCTCCTCCTTGGTGCTCGCACGGTGAATGGCGCGTCGCACCGGTTCGGGGATCTGCATGCCGGGCACCTCGTTGTGGAGGAAATCGGCGTTTCGTGCAGAGACCAACGGCATGATTCCCACCATGAACGGCACATCCGACCACTCGGCGGTCTTGTCGAGGAACGTCTCGAGCATGGAGAGGTCAAAGACGGGCTGGGAGAAAAAGTACTCCGCTCCTGCCTCAACCTTTTTGCGAAAACGCAGCACCTCCACGTCAATGTCGATCGCGCCCGGATTGCAGCCTGCCCCAACGAACAGCGCGGTCTTCCCGCCGATCGTCTTTCCGGAAAAGTCAACGCCGCGGTTCATGCCTTGGATGAAGTTGATCAAGCCCACGGAGTCGATGTCGAATACAGCCGTGGCGTCCGGATAGGTCCCCATCTTGGGCGGGTCGCCGGTCACTGCCAGGATGTTGCGCAGACCGACGGCGTGCGCCCCCATCAGGTCCATTTGCATGCCGAGCAGGTTTCGGTCGCGGCAGCAATAATGAACGACGGTCTCGAGGGCCGGCGTACGCTGCTTGACGAGGTGCGACAGCGCCGCAGGCCCCATTCTGGCCACGGCCCGTGGGCCGTCCGCAATGTTCACAACGTCGATGCCGGCTTCGTGCAACATCGCGGCGCCGTTGACCGCTCGTTCGGCTTCTGTGCCCTTCGGCGGGTCCAGCTCAACGGAGATGCAGAACTTCCCGCCGAGGAGTCGTTTGGCAAACCATGAGCGCTCTTCGGCGGGAACGGGCGCCTCGCCCACTTCGTCGGCAACTTGGACAATCGCCGGTCGCGCCGGCGTCGGCTGGGGCGTGGACTTTGCCTCCATGGGGGCAATCGACTGCAGAAAGTTTCGCATCTCCTTCGTGGTCTCGGGCGAGGTGCCGCAGCACCCGCCCACGATCCGAGCGCCGGCCTGCGCGTGGCGCCGTGCATATTCGCCCATGTACTCCGGGCCGGCGAGGTAGAGGGTGCGGCCCTCCACCACCTGCGGCAGGCCAGCATTGGGCATGGCGAGGATGGGAAGGTTGGTCTGGGACGCCATGATCTCCACGATATCCAGGATCCCGCGTGGCCCGTTCGAGCAGTTGGTGCCGATCGCGTCCACGGACCATTCGCGCATGGTCTGGACCGCCTTCAGCACCACTTCGGCTTGGGCTTCGCGCTCGGAAGCGGGAACGGGCTGGAAGGTCAGGCTCGCCACCACGGGTTTGTCGCTCACGCTGGTCACAGCCCGCACTGCGGCCCAGAGTTCCTGCACGCTGGAGAAGGTCTCCAACACAAACAAATCGACGCCTTCATCGGCGAGGATGGTGGCTTGGGCCTTGAAGGTTTTGAACGCCTCGCCGGGTGAAATGCGGCCGATGGGAGTCAACTGCGCACCCGTTGGCCCGATCGAGCCCGCGACCCACGCCTTGTCGGTGGCGGCGGCCTTCGCGAGTTGCACGCCCTTGGCATTGATTGCGTCGTGCTGGTCTTCGAGTCCGAACGGCATCAGCCTCAGGCGGTTGGCGCCGAAGGTATTGGTCGTGATGACGTCCGCACCGGCATCAACGTAGGCGCGGTGGATGCCCTCCACCAAGTCGGGGGCGGTGAGGTTGACCTCGTCGTACGAGCGGTTGATGTACACACCGCGTTTGTAGATTTCGGTGCCCATGGCCCCGTCAAAGAGGATGACCCGTTGCTTCAGTGCGTCTCGAAAGTTTTGCATAGGACTACCGACATACCTCAATCCGGTCGGAGCCGAGCCAAAAGAACTGTAATGTTGTCACCGCCACCGCCGGCGTTGGCCTGGTCAGTCAACCAGCGGCATCCGGCCCAGAGATCTTGGTGGGCTGCCCCTTCGGCGACGATGGCGGTCTGCCCATCGAAGGTTTTTGCGGCGTAGTCGGTGAAGCCGTCGGTGGCGAGGAGCAGGGTTTCGTTCGGCAGCATGGGCACCCTTCGCACCACGGGATCGGCCGGGGCAGGCTCACCGTTTTCATCGAATCTGCCGCAGTACCCCACCAATGCGAATCCTTCGTTGGCCACATCGGGCAGGGGCTCTCCAGCCTTGTGGGCGCACAGCCACAGGCCGCGCACGTTTTGGTCGCCCGAGATCAACGCCACGCCGGAGTCGCCCACCAGGTACGCGCGCGAGTCGCCCAGCGCCGCCAAGTACACCATCGAGTCGCGGATCACCGCCAGCAGCGCCGTCGTACCCATTGGAATTTGCTGGCCGAGATCGCCATGGGCAAGTTGCACCGATGTCTCGCAGATCGACTGATTGGCGAATGCCAGGGTTTTGGTCAACCACTCCACCGTTTCGTCGGAATCCATGGCCTCGAGTGCCGATGCATCGCGCTCCCAGATGTTGGCCACAGCCTGCACCAGCAGCGCGCTGGCGAGGTTGCCGCTACCGGCAGTGGATACGCTGATTCCATCGGCAACCAACATCACGCTGACGCGCTCCGATTGGGCGTAGTAGACCGCGTCTTGGTTGGTCTGCATCCGCCGAGATTTGCCCAACCCAATGTGGGTATCGTGGGCGATGTCGACCGCTCGGGGCATCGATGGAGCGCGTTCCCGGACGCCTTGGCGTGCGGCGGCCGAAGCAAGGCGCGCCCACAGGTCTGTGCCGTCGGCGGGTCGCCGTGTCGGGTCGTCGGACAATGCGCTCATGGCCACTGCAATCCAGTCGGGCGGCAGGTTTGGGCGCAGTTGATTGATGTGCGGCAGCAGTTCGCCATCGGAAAGGGCCGCATCCGCGGGCAACGGACCAACGGCAGCTTCGAGAATCAAGCGGATTCCATCGCGCACATCATCGCGCGGGTCGCGCTCTTCGGACGGGCCGAGCTGCATCGACCCGCTCGAGTCTACGCGTGCCCCGGGAACCCCGCCGGTCTCGAACCTTGCGTGCCGAAACGCCATCGCCTCGGCAAAGGCGAGGCTGAGTCCAACGATTCGTTCGCCGGAGATGTCGCGGAGATTGGCCACGAGTTGGGGCTTGGGCGATGGCTCGGCTCCGATCTTTGCGTCGATGGTGTCGCGAGGTTGGTACTCCGTCACGGTGTCCATCAGGGTCTCGGACTGGTCCTGGCTTTGGAGCCATTCGACGGCGCGGGGCGCCCGACCCGTTTCAGCCGCCGTGGTCAGCAGCGCCGCGGTGCCTCCGGGAACGACCGAGCACAGCCACGCTGCCGCGGGCGGTTCGCCCTCCATGGTGAGGGCCTGCTCCATGATCTCCACGGCCACCTGCAGTCGCCTGGATGGCGGCAGCTTATCGAGCGCTTTCTGGACGCGGTCTTGCGTGTTCGACCACCCCGCAGGACCGACGAGGGTCTGCAGCATTGGCTGGTCACCCATGTCGAGCAGCGCCGCGGTCACGTCGTGCGCCCCCGCTCGAGCGAGCGTCCGCAGGGCATCCAAGGCGGCATCTTCGATGGTGGACACCATCCGCATGACCAGCAGAATTGCCGGGATGTCCCGCGCAGTCAGCGCTTGGTGCATCAATCGGCTGCGCAGCGCATCGTCCGCATTGGACACGATCGTCCATCGGATTCGAGGAGATGCGCCAAGAAAGGTATCGGGGTCGTTCGGATCCCCCGCAGCATGGGCGCCGAGTTGGTGCGCCCCTTCGTCCCAGTGAAGGCGGGTCGCCGCTCGGGACTCAAGCAGGGTGTCCCACCACCGGTCGAACTGGGCGACACCCAGCAAATCGCGGCCAGTCAGCCAATCGCGGATTTGGGCGCGGCCTTGCTGTTCACCGAGGTCGTCGAGCAGCAGCTGCGCGGCTTCGGCGGGGTCGTTGTTGACCAGTTCGCGGACAATGTCGGGGTCCATGACGGACCGAAACAAGAATCCGCCAGGAACGCAGCGCCGGTAGCCCTTTGCAAGCACTTCGGCGCTGACCATGGGCGGCAAGCGACTGCCATTGGATTCCCAGTACAGGCGGGCCGAGTCGGCTTCGACCCTGTCCACGATCGCAAAACCGAGGGCGGGGTGATGGATGACATCACCTCGTGTAAGGTCCGCTATGTCGTGAATCGGATCCATCTGCCCCTCGCCGGGGTATACCACGGACGGGAGAGCGCATGGACAACCAAGGCAAGCCACCGCAGGAAATACGCGACCCGATTCACGGGGCCGTGCCCGTTGACGATGTGGAAATCGCCATCATTGACCATCCGTTCATTCAGCGGCTGCGGGGCATTCGTCAGTTGGGGTTTTCACACTTGCCGTTTCCCGGTGCCACCCACACCCGATACAACCACTCGTTGGGCGTCATGCACTTGGCCGGCCGCGCGTTCGATGCGTGCTTTCGAGACGAGCCGTTTGCCACCATGGAGGTGCAGCAAGCGTACCGACACTGCCTCCGTCTGGCTGCGCTGTGCCACGACTCGGGTCACGCACCGTTTTCGCATGCAGCCGAGTTTGCGATGCCCACCCTCCGGGAGCTTGGCATTCGGTGCTACGACCCGCAGCGGGTGGCCCATCGTCTGGACGAGCGCGCGACCCACGAGGACTACACGATTGCCATTCTGACGCAATCGAGCTTGGCCGATGCCATTCGGCTCAACTTCGGGTTCACGCCAGAACACGTCGCCCGACTGGTCTCCCATGAAGTGGCCATCGACGATGACTTTTTCGTTCACCAGGGGTTTGATCTGCGGTTCCTGTTGAGCCAGCTGATCGCATCGGATCTGGATGCCGATCGGTTGGATTACCTGGTGCGTGATTCCTATTTCACGGGTGCACGCTACGGACAGACCGATGTCAACTGGCTGGTGAGCAACCTGGCGCGACACATTGATGCGGAGAACCGCGTGTCGCTCGCCATCGACCGCCGGGCGCTGTACGCCTTCGATGACTTCATGATCGCGCGGTTTCACATGTTTGTGATGGTGTACTTTCACCAGAAGTCGGTGGCCTACGAAGAAATGTTGAAGCTGTACATGCAGTCGGATTCGTGCGCCTACCACTTGCCCGCGGACCTCGGCGCCTACCGGAAAACCGACGACTCCCAGCTGCTCGCGCACTTGCGGAGTCAGGACAACGAATGGGCAAGACGGATCGTCGAGTTCGATCCGATCAAGGTGGTTTTTGAGGCAACTGGCAGTGAGAGCCAGGCGGGCCTGGAGGCGGCGATTGAGGTGCTCAGCGCCAACGGGATTGAGTCGTGGATGGTTCCGGGAATGGGGGTCGTCTACGGTCAGCGGAAGCACGGCATGCCGCCGATCTACGTGGTGGACCGCCACCGAAACCCCGGCCACGTCGAGCCGGTTGACGAAGCCACAGTCATCTTTGACCGATACCAGGATGAGCGGTGCGTTGGACGGGTGTACGTTCGCCCGGAAGACCGCTTGGCCGCCATGGCCGCGCTGCAGAGCGACGCCTGAAGTCAGATCTGCTCAACGCCGCGCACTTCGGGGATTTCTTCCATCAACAGCCGCTCCACCCCGAGCTTGAGGGTTGCTGTTGCGGATGGGCAAGTGCCGCAAGCGCCCACCATTTGAACCGTGACAATCCCTTCGGAAAAGCCAATGTAGTTGATGTCACCCCCGTCCATTGCGAGCGCGGGACGGATCTCGTCTTCGAGCAACTGGGTGATTTGCCGTTCGACGGAGCTGAGGGTCGCGGGGTCGGGGCTTGCTTGCGTCTCCGCGATGGCCATTTCGCCCGATGCGAGGAACTGACGCATCGCGTCTTTGGCATCGGGCAAGAGATCGGGCCATTCGGTCTCGGGGTGTTTCCGTAGCGTGACGAAGCGCGGTGCGATCAGAACCAGTTCGACTCCATTCAAGGCCAACAGTGCCGTCGCCAGCGGGGAGGACGCCGTGTCGTCGCCTTGACTGAACTCGTGGGTTCCGGCCGGAATCAGCGCTTCTTGCACCTTCAGCATGATTGCATCCGGGTTCGGCGTCGGTACGGTGTCCACGGGAATCGGGGTCTCGGCAGGCATTCGGGTCTCCATTGGATGGGTCTATCGCGACGCGAGCCGATATGCAGAGGGAGAGGAGGTCCAATGAGATACGCGGTGACCGGCGCGACCGGCTTCTTGGGCGCCAACCTGGTGCGGCATCTGCTCTCGGAAGGGCACGAGGTTTTGGCCTTGATTCGCAAGCCCAATCGGCTGTTGGACGGTCTGAAACTCGACACAGCAACACCGTCGTTGCTCGATGGTGCGACCGACGCACTGTGCGAAACCCTGAACGGATGCGATGGCATTTTTCACGTCGCTGGCACATTCGATCCGTCCCCCGGTGGCGAAGACCGCATGCGCGCCATCCACGTCGATGCGACCCAGGCGCTCCTCGATGCCGCGCGCACTTGCAGCATCCCTCGGTTGGTCCTCTGCTCGTCGTCGGTCACGGTGGGGTTTGGGGATGCGTCCAATCCGGGGGATGAGGACACCCCGCTGGACGCCGACCGAATTTACGGAGTGCGCGGCGCGCTGCGGACCTACCACGACACCAAAGCGGAGGCAGAGCGCCGGGCCGCGACGCAAGACGGTGTGGACGCCGTCATCGTCAATCCGGACTTCATTGTGGGTGCGTACGACGTCAAGCCGACCTCCGGCCAATCGATCGTTGCATTGTCGAAGCGATGGCTGCCGATGTACCCAAAGGGTGGGAAATGCTTTCAAACCGCGATGGATTGCGCACGCGGGCACCTGTTGGCGATGGAGCGGGGCACGCCCGGTCGGCGGTACCTGCTGGGCAGTCACAACCTGAGCTATCGGGCGTTTATGGCGGTTGTCGCGGACGTTGTGGGGCAGCGACCGCCAGCGGTGCCGCTGCCCCGTTTGGTCACCAGCGCCGCGGGATTGGTGGGGCGGCTGGGCAGCCGGATCGATGCCCATCGGTTTGCCGGCCTCGACCCCCACGTGCTGCGCAGCATGCAGACGGATCGGTATCGATCGGACGCGCGGGCACGGCGAGAGCTGGGACTTCAGCCCGAGGCCATCGAGCGTGGCATTGCCCGTGCCCACGACTGGTTCCGGGCCAACGGGTACTGCGCATGACGGGGGTGTGGTGGCTGGTTGTCGCACTGGCGTGCGATGCCGAGCAACTCGGCGTGACGGTTCCCCGCGGCGGACCGGATGTGTTGCGAGCCGGTGCAATCAAGCGGGACGTCTGGAAGATGACAGACCCCCGCATCGGCGGCCGTGTGCCCGGCTCCTCCGGCGCGCGCCACGTGGCTGCACACATCGCGGCTCGGATGCAGGAGCATGGCCTTTCACCCGTGTTTGATGGGCAGTACCGGCGTGACTTGGGCGAGGACGTGGGTGAGATGGTCTGCGGTGTGCAGCGAGGCAGCGGTGACCAAGCGGTGTTGATTGCATCGCTCGACCCGGGGATTGGCACGTTGTCGGTTGTGCCAACCGCGGGATTGATCAGTCTTGCGCAAACGGTGCAGCGGCCCCAAGCGCCCATGCACAGCCTGTATTTTTGCTCCATTCCCGAGGCCAGCGGATTGTCCGGCCTGCCGGCGCGCAGCCCTGTGCCCATCGCTTCCATCTTGGAGGTGTTCTTGATTGGAACGTTGACGGGTCCGGCTTTGGCCAGTGACCCGGGTCCCAAGGTCGGCCATGTCCAGTCGCGTTTGTTGCACTCCGGCGCGTTGAGTGCCGGGGTCAGCGACCGGATTGGCGAGATCGACTACGAGCGCATTCGCGACCGAACGGCCGATGTCTACTCCGTGATTTCAAACGTCGATTGAGCGGCCGTGGAGATGGCCTTGAGTCGCTCATCGTGGGCCGACTGGAGCGCAGCCTCCATGGCTTCGATGTCTTTCATCAGTCGCTCAAACGCAGCCAGCTCGACGTCGGGATTGCCGCCCGCTCGTATTCGCGCTTGGGCGGCCTGCGCGGCAGCCTCGAGTTCGCGCGCGGTGCCGGCGAGCCGACCGGCGAGGACCTGCGCTTCTTTGAGGCGCTCTGCCTCGACCGCGCTCACGCTATCGGGCGTGGCGCCATTCGGCGGACCAAGGGTGCAGGCGAGCAGGAACAACAGCATCGATGTCTCCTATCCGGCAACGCGATAAACGGAAGGGATGGTAATCGATCCGACCGACTTATCGCCGCTGGCGGCCTACAAACTTGCCACATCATTGATTGTCCCGAGGCCCATTGCTTGGGTGGGCACGCAGTCCGAATCGGGGGTGGGCAACTTGGCGCCGTTCTCGTACTTCATGGGGGTGTCCGCACAACCGCCCGCGATCGCCATCTCCGTGGCACGGGGCCGGGGCGGGGTGTTGAAGGACACGGCGGTGAACATTCTGGCCACGCGGGAATTCAGCGTCTCGGTCGTCAGCCACGCCCTCTGCAAGGCCATGGTGCAGACGAGCCTTCCGTTGCCAGCCGAACAGTCCGAGTTTGAAGCGAATGGCCTCGAGCACGTCGCCTGTGACACCATCGCATCGCCCCGCCCCACTGCGGCCCTCGCGACCATGGAGTGTCGACTGGTGCATGCGCATGAGATGGAGTCGACCCACTTGCTTGTGGGAGAAGTCCTTCGGTATCACCTGGCCGATTCGGCGATCGACACCGATGAAAAAGGTCACCGAACCGCGCGACTCGAGGCGCTCGACCCAGTGGGTCGCTTGGGGGGATACGACTACTGCCGCATCACGGAGTCCTTCGAAGCGCGGCCTCAGAAATAGCCAACGGTGACGTCGCCGTTGGCATCGTAGCTCAAGTCGATCATCAGGCCACCAATGCCCTTGGGGACCGTAAGTGAGACGGTTTGCACCCGGGCGTCCGCCTGACGAATCTCCAGCTCCACCGGTCCCGGCTGCACGGTGAACGCGTGCACACCATCGGTGCGGGTGAGGGGAGCGGGACCCGACCGCATTTGGACATCGGCGTCCAGCGGCGCCAGAACCACCAATGTCCGGGAACGGATGGCCCGCGACGAAGTCGCCGCGCTGTAGGCGCCAAAGGCGAGCCCGCCGAGCAGGAGTGCCAGCAGGCCGCGGACCGCCCACGTGTGCAGCGGTGTGGCGGCGGACCTCATGGACTCAGCTCAGGGTGGACGGCTGTTCGATGTAGCCACGAACGGCGGCAAGGAAGTCTGCGCCGAGTGCGCCATCAACGACCCGGTGGTCGCAGGTCAGGGTCACCTTCATTCGCCAGCCCACCGACAGCGCGCCGTCGACAACGACGGGCACCTGGGCCATGGCACCCACCGCCAAGATGCATGCTTCGGGTGGATTGATGATGGCCGTGAACTGGTCGATGCCCTTCATGCCCAAGTTGGAGATCGTGAAGGTCGACCCCGTGTACTCGGTGGGGGCGAGCTTCCCATCTTTGGCTTTGGTCGCCAGGCTCCGGGTGTCTTCTGCGATCGCGGTCAACCCCTTGGCATCGGCCCCGCGAATCACCGGCGTGATCAGCCCACCGGGAAGCGCCACGGCCATCCCGATGTCGACGGCTGCCCGCTTGATGATGCTGTCGTCCGCCCAAGCCGCATTGACATCGGGCACATCGCGGAGCGCCCGGCCGCAGGCGGCGATCACGATGTCATTGTACGAAACCCGCACGCCGTCGGCCTTCAGGCCGGTGCGGAATTCAACCATCGCGTCGCAGTTGAACTCCGCGGTCAAGAAGAACACCGGTGCATCGCTGTAGGCGGCCTTGAGGCGCTTCGCGATGGTGGAACGCATCGCGGAGTTGGGCACCACCTCGTCGCCCGGCTCGGGCGTGGGGAGCGGAATCGCGCGCGGTGCCGGCGGCGGCGCAGCGGCGGCCAGCACAGGGGCCACTCCGGCCGCATGGCGCATCACGTCGGCCCGGGTGACCCGACCGCGCGGACCGGTGCCCACCACGGTGCCGATGTCGATCCGTTGGGCGCGGGCAGCCGCGCGGGCTGCGGGAGAGCTACGGACCTTGCCGGCGGGGAGCGGAGGCCCCCCCGGCACGGGAGCCGGTAGCGCCACCGTGAAGGTGGGCATCTCCATGATCGACTCATCGATGGGCTTGCCCGCCCAACGGAAGGGCGTCAGGCCCGTTTGAGTCGGCGCTGCGGCCGTCATCGGTGCCGGTGCGGAGGGCGTTGCCGGCGCGGGTGCGGGCGGGGCGGCAGCAGCAGCGGGGCTGCTGGCGCCGGCATTCGCTTTGATCGCCTCGAACTGAGCGAGAAGCTCCGAGATGTCTTCGTCGGCGCTGTTGCCCAGAATAGCGATGGGCTGTCCGGCGGGGACCTGATCGCCCTCGTTCGCCAAAATCTTGAGCAGGACCCCCGAGTCAAAGACCTCGATTTCCATCGCGGCTTTGTCCGTCTCGACTTCTGCGAGAACGTCTTGGGGCGCGAGGTTCTCTCCCTCGGCCTTCTTCCAAGAGAGAACGGTCCCCACTTCCATGGTGGGTGATGCTTGGGGCATTTCGAAAAATTCGGCCACGTTATCGCTCCATTACTTGCCGCACCGCCTGAACGATTCGTTCGGGGCTTGGGACAACAAGCTGTTCCATGTTGGTGGCATAGGGTTGGGGTACGTCGCGGTTGGTGACCCGCAGCACGGGTGCCTGCAGGATGTCGAAGCAGGCTTCTTGGATGCGCGCGCTGATTTCGGCGCCCACACCGGCAAACAGGAATCCTTCGTGCACCACCACCGCGCGGCCCGTTTTGACCACGGAGTTGAACAGCGTCTCGTGGTCGAGAGGGCGAAGTGACCGGAGGTCGACGATCTCTGCGTCGACGCCTTGCTTGGCGAGTTCAGCGGCGGCCTGCTCCACATTGAACAGCTGTTTGCCCCACGTCACCAGCGTCACGTCGTTGCCCGGGCGCTTGATGTCGGCTTTGCCCAGCGGAATCACGTACTCCTCATCGGGGACCTCCCCCTTGATGCCGTAGGTCAACTCGCTCTCGAGGAACACGACGGGGTTCGGATCGCGGATGGCGGCCTTGAGCAGGCCTTTTGCATCGTACGCGGTGGCGTAGGTCACGACCTTCAAGCCTGGGAAGTGTGCATACAGACTGTCGACCGACGTGGAGTGCTGAGAGCCCAGGTTCTCCGCCAATCCGTTTGGACCGCGGAAGACGATGGGTACGGAATACTGCCCGCCAGACATTTGGTAAATCTTGGAGGCGCTGTTGATGACCTGGTCGAAGGCCACGAGCGAAAAGTTCCACGTCATGAACTCGATGATGGGCCGCATGCCGGCCATGGCGGCCCCCACGCCGAGCCCGGCAAACCCGTTTTCCGCGATGGGCGTGTCGACAATGCGGTCCTCGCCAAACTCCTCGAGCATTCCTTGGCTGACCTTGTAGGCGCCGTTGTAGTGCGCGACTTCTTCGCCCATGAGGAAGATGCTTTCATCGCGCCGCATTTCTTCCTGCATCGCTTGGCGCAGCGCTTCTCGAATTTGAATCATGGCCATCGGTTCAACCCTCCTGAGGCGCGTACGTGAAGTCGTACAGCGTTGAGGTGTCGGGCTCGGGGCTCGCGTGGGCGAAGTCCCATGCGTCTTGCGCCTCTGTCTCGACGGATTCTTGAATCGCATCGAAGTCGGCATCGGTCATGCCAAAGTCGTCCGCCAAGCGGGCGCGAGTGATCGCGAGCGGGTCGGACTTCTTCTTCTCGTCCAGCTCGCCATCCGGCCGGTATTTTGCGGGGTCGGACATCGAGTGGCCGCGGTGCCGGTACGTGACAATTTCGAGCAACACCGGGCCGTTTCCAGCACGGGCAAAGTCGGCAGCAGCACCCACGCGGTCGCGAACCACCTCGACGTCAAACCCCTCGAACTGCTCGCTGACCATGCCGACGCCGAGCGCCCGCAGGCTCAGGTCCGTCACGGCCGATTGGCGATGAAGCGGTGTCCCCATTGCATAGAAGTTGTTTTCGCAAATGAACACGACGGGAAGTTTGAACAACTGGGCCAGGCAAAGGGCCTCGAAGAACGCGCCCTGGTGCGCGGCGCCGTCCCCAAAGAAACAAACGCAGACTTTGTTCTCTTTTCGTTGTTTCGCTGCCCACGCCACGCCCGTGGCGAGCGGTACGTGACCCCCGACGATGCCGTAGCCACCCATGAAGTTGTTCTCTTTGTCGAACAAGTGCATCGAGCCGCCTTGGCCGTTGGATGAACCGGTCGCGCGGCCGAACAACTCCGCCATCATGGTCCGGGCACTCATGCCCTTTGCCATCGCCTGGCCGTGCTCCCGGTACGCGGTCATCCAGTAGTCGTCGCCGGTGGATGCGGCAGCACCGACGGCGACGGACTCCTGTCCGATGTACAGGTGACAAAATCCGAGGATCTTTCGCTGGGTGTACGCTTTCGCCGCCAACTCTTCGACGCGGCGAATGAGCAGCATTTCGCGGTACAGATGCGTGAGCGATTCGCGATCAAGCGGTTCCAAACTGCTTTTTTTCGGCAATGTAAGGGATTCAGCCATGGGCCCCTCCAATCAGACGGGAAGCTATCTCGAAAATGGATTGCAGGCTGCAAAGACCGTGGATGGAGGGCGCGGTATTTTGCCGCGTACCCCAAAGGTTGTTGACGCGTTAGCTGCTCGGCCCATGGAGGTGAAGTGTGGCGGTTCCGACAATTCCCGTGTTGTTGCACACCTTGGTGGCCGATGCGGCCACCCGAGCTGGCCTTGACAACAGCACGGTTCCGACCGAGCTGGCCCAGCCCACCCAGAATCCGAAGTTTGGCGATTACCAATCGAACCATGCGTTCCGGATGGGTCGGGCCATGAACACCAACCCCCGGGCCGTGGCGGAACAAATCAACGCCCTCATTGAACCGCACCCCGCGGTTGCATCCACTTCGGTTGCGGGGCCCGGATTCATCAACTTCCGGTTGAACGATGCGTTCCTTGGCGAGCAACTCTCGCGTCAAGTCGGTGAAGCCACCTGCGGGATCGAACAAAGCGGCAGCGGCCGGACCGTCGTCATCGACTATTCGAGCCCGAATGTGGCCAAGCGGATGCACGTGGGGCACATGCGGTCAACCATCATCGGCAACACGTTGGACCGGATGCACCGCGCCCAAGGGTGGCGGGTGGTGGCAGACAACCACATTGGCGATTGGGGTACGCAGTTCGGCAAACTGATTGTGGCGTGGAATCGCTGGCTTGACCAAGCCGCGTTCGATGCCGATCCGATCGGCGAGCTGGAGCGACTGTACGTCAAGTTTGGCAATGAAGCCGATGACGACATGAACGCCCAAGCCCGCGCGGAGACCGCCAAGCTGCAAGCCGGTGACGAACGGAACTTGGCCTTGTGGCGGCGATTCATCGATGCATCGATGGTCGAATTCAATCGAGTCTATGACCGCCTTGGGGTGTCGTTCGACGAAGTGCTCGGGGAGAGCTTCTACAATCCCGTGCTTCCCGATGTTGTGGCCGCGTTGAAAGAATCGGGCATCGCCGAAGACAGCGAAGGTGCCGTGGTTGTGCGCTGGGGGGAGGACGGACCCAAAGGTCTGGCGGATACCGTGCTGGTTGTCCAAAAGCAGGACGGCGCGTTTCTGTACGGCACCACGGACCTGGCAACGCTAAGCCACCGCCGAACAACCTGGAATCCGGAGCGGGTGATTTACGTCACGGATACCCGGCAACAGCTCCACTTCCGCCAGGTGTTCGACGCATGGAATCGTTGGCAGCCGGACCACGGGATGGAGCTGGTCCACACGTGGTTTGGCATGCTGGTCCTCCCCGAGGGCGCCATGAGCACCCGAAAAGGCAACGTCATCCGATTGATGGAGTTGGTGGACGAGGCCGTCCGGCGCGCCCGGGCCGTGGTCGATGAAAAGTCGCCTGACCTGAGCGAAGCCGAACGGATTCGGGTCGCCGAAGCCGTGGGGACCGCCGCCATTCGATACGCCGACTTGTCGCAAAACCCGCAGTCCAACGTGACGTTTACGTGGGACAAAATGCTCAGCCTTGATGGAAACACCGCGCCGTACCTCATGTACAGCTACGCCCGGTGCCGCAGCATTCAGCGGAAAGGTGATGCGTCGAAGTCCGTTGCGGGTCTGGCCGTTGTCGGGCCGTTCGAGCGAGCGTTGGTGATGCATCTGCTGCGCT
This sequence comes from Myxococcota bacterium, assembly GCA_036156175.1. GTDB lineage: Bacteria > Myxococcota_A > UBA796 > UBA796 > UBA796 > UBA796. The sequence goes on along the minus strand of JAYZVA010000028.1, from coordinate 18,380 downwards.
TGGGTGCCGTCGTTGCCACGGCGACGCACGCGCATCGGCCCAACCTGTTGTGCGACTACTTGTACGAGACCGCCAACGTGTTCAATCGGTTCTATCGCGAGGAGCGCGTCTTGAATGCGCCCACGGAGTCCGACAAGGCGCGCCGTCTGGCGTTGGTCGAAGCCACCGCCCGTGTGTTGGAGCAGGGCTTCGAACTGTTGGGAATTCAACCGCTCGACCGCATGTAGCAACATGGGCACCCGATCCCGCGTGTGATACGCTGAACGCCACCCCGCGGGCAGCCCTTCGGTCGCCCCACCCATCCGCTCATGAACACTGAACCCACACCGATTTCCCGCCAACTGGCGGACGGCACGCCCGAACGTCTGGGGCGTTACCGACTCATTCGACCCATCTCAACGGGCGGCATGGCAAGGGTCTTCGAGGCACGCCGTGAGAGCCTCGCCGGCGTCAATCCGCGGGTGGCCGTCAAAGTCATCCTTCCGGATTTCGCCGACAATCAACCGTTTCAAGATTTGTTCGTTCATGAAGCGCGCATCGGGTCGATGCTGCAGCATCAAAATGTGGTTCAGATTCAGGATTTTGATTGCGCAGATGGCCTGTACTACCTGGTGATGGAGTACGTGGAGGGGCTGACGCTTCGGCGCGTGGTCAGCCTGTGCCGACGCCACGGCGTGCCGATCCCACTGGATGTGTTGGCCGAGGTGGGTCGTCAGGTGTGCGACGGTTTGGCGCACGCGCATGCCGCGAAAGCGGACGATGGCGCACCCTTGAACTTGGTTCACCGCGACATCAAACCGTCGAACTTGATGATCAACCCCCAAGGCGTCATCAAGCTGCTGGATTTTGGAATCTCGAAGGGGTGGAGTCGCCCTGAATACAAGGGCGCTGTTCGCGGGACCTGGGGATACATGGCGCCCGAACAGGCCGAAGGCCGGCCGGTCAACTTGGCGGCTGACCTGTTTGGGCTGGCGGTGGTGCTGTACGAGATGGCCGCCGTGCAGCCGCTGTTCAACGAAAAAGAGCCGGACATCCTCAAAGACCTTCTCAGTCGCGACGAGGCTGCCCGTCGGGCCGCCCGTCTCCCTCGAGAGTATGCGGGCTTGGCGCGCGTGCTGGTTCGCGCGCTGCAGCGAGATCCTGCGGCGCGGTATGAGTCGGCGTTGGCCATGGGCAGAGCGCTCTCCGCGTTGGTCAAGGATCCCGTTTCAGCCCGGGAAGGGTTGCGCCGTTTTCAGAGTCAGGTGACCGCCCTGAACGAGCAAACCAAGGTGGTGCGAAAAACCGGCTCGACCCCGTCCGTCGCCGCGCAGGAGGGTGGGCCCCAGTCGATCACCAACGAAATGGGTCCGTCCGGGCTCCCGTTGTCGTTTGGTGACATCGAGCGACCGGTGCGCCCCGTTCACCGCGTCTCCGCAAAGGCGTCGGAGCCCGTGCGTGTCGATTGGGGTCGCCTTGCCCTGCCGGCCTACATCGCAGTGGCCGTTGGAATCTTGGCGTTCACCTCAGTTCAGCTGTTGGGAGAGGCGTCATCGTCCGCGGAAATTGCGGCAGAGAACGCGGAGAACGCGGGGTCGGAGCCCAGCGCGCCCGTCTCCGAATCCGCGACCACAGTGTCCAACGAACCGGGGGTTGTTCCGCCCCCGGCACCGTCAGCGATGAATCGGAGCGCAACGGACGCGCCCGCGGTCTCGAAGTCGCCCGGCCCCGCTCCCGTGGCGGCAGCCACGCCTGCTGCCGCCAGCACGGGGGCAGGGGTTCCCGTCCCGGTCTCCATCGTACGGGATGGTGAGGGCTTGGTCACAATTAGTTCCATCCCTCGAGCGGACGTCTACGTGGATGGCCAGCTCATCCGAAAAACACCGCTGTTCAAGCACGAGGTGCAGGCCGGAGCGCGCGCCGTCCGGTTGGTCGCGTCCGACGGGCGGACGCACGAGTTCAAGCTGGATGTTCGGGACGGAGCCGACATCAACAAAGTCTGGTCTTTTGACGAAGGCCGTTTCCAGCGCCGCTAAACGCCCGGGGCGGGTGGCAAACCGCTCAAGAAGCCGTCGACGCACTTGACGATCTCGGCGCGGCATCGTCGGAATCGCCAGCGCCATCCGCCGATGGGGTCGCCGATTTCCATCATCCCACCAAAGTTGGCGAGAACAAGGATCTTGTCTTCGTGGCCGGGAAACCGCTCACGGAGCTTGGACGCGTGCTGCAACTCCATGACGAGCACGTAGTGGGACCATTCCATCAACTCGTCGGTCACGCCCCCGGAGCGGTGCCCCGCGATGTCGATGTCCACTTCGTTCATGACCCGAATCGCCAGCGGGTCCGCGGGCTTGTCCATGATGCCCAAAACGCCACCGGATCGTGCCTCGATGATGCGTCCGCGCCGCGCCCCGTAGGCCTCCGCATAGCCTTCAGCCATCGGGGAACGGCAGATGTTTCCGGTGCAGATGAACGCGAGTCGCAGGGAATCACTCATGGGTGCGGTGTATCACCATTTGCCTTGAAACTCCCGGGACGAGCGTTCACAGGATAAGGGGACCGGGCAAACCCTTATGGAGGCACTATGGGCAACCCGATCGCGACGTTTGACACCACCGAAGGCACATTCAAGGCGGAGATCTTTTTGGACAAGATGCCGATCACGGCTCAGAACTTCATTGACCTTGCCAACGATGGTTTCTACAACGGACTGCACTTTCACCGAGTGATTGCGAACTTCATGATTCAGTTTGGGTGCCCGAACTCAAAAGACCCCGACAGTCCGATGGCCGGCACGGGTGGCCCGCCCCACGGGACCATTCAAGATGAGTTCCTCGACGACGCCAAGCTGAGCAACGAGCCCGGCACGTTGTCGATGGCCAACACGGGACGGCCCAACTCGGGCGGCAGCCAGTTCTTCATCAACACCGTTCACAACGCTTACCTCGACTGGTTCGATACCCGGACGCCAAGCAAGCACCCCGTATTCGCGAAAATCATCGACGGCATGGATGTGGTGAACGCCATTGGCACGGCCGAGACGGGTCATCGCGACAACCCCGTTGTCCCAATTCGGATGAATTCCATCACCATCGGGGAATAGGGTGCCAAACGATCGGGACATGGATGCCCTCGTTGAGAGCATTGCCAAGAAGGTTCGCGACGAACTCCAAATGGCTGAGGTCACACCGCTCGCCTCGGTCCGCGGAAGTTGGCAAGACTCCACGCGCTTGAAGGGGCTGATGGCCGCGGGCGCCAATCGGGTTGGAACGAACGGCAGTTCACCGTCCGGACCTTCCGATGTCGCCCGCTTCATCGACCATACGCTGTTGAAACCCACGACGACCCGCGACCAGATTGTTCGGGTGTGCGAAGAAGCCCGTCAGCACGGCTTCGCGTCCGTGTGCGTCAACAGCACGTGGATTGGTCTCACGGCGCGGTTGCTGGAGGGGTGCCGCACGATGCCCATCTGCGTGGTCGGCTTCCCGCTTGGTGCCATGGCCACTCGTTCGAAGGCCCTCGAGACGCGGGAAGCGATTGCGGATGGCGCGGAAGAGATTGACATGGTGATCAACATCGGCGCGTTGAAAGGCGGCGATCACGACACGGTGTATGCCGACATTCAGGCGGTCGTACGGGCTGCCCAAGGGCGCCCGGTGAAGGTGATCCTGGAGACGTCGATGCTCGAACGCGACGAGAAGATCGTGGGTTGCACGCTCTCCAAGGCTGCCGGTGCAGCGTTTGTGAAGACGTCCACTGGGTTCGGCGGTGGGGGTGCGACTGCCGAAGACGTTGCGCTCATGCGGTCGGTTGTTGGCCCCGACATCGGCGTCAAAGCCTCCGGCGGCGTGCGCAGTGCAGAGGATGCCAAGGCAATGCTCGCTGCTGGTGCCAATCGTCTTGGTGCATCAGCCAGCGTTGCGATCGTGACCGGCGGCAAAGGAACAGGCGCCTACTGAATGGTTCTGGACGTCCTTCAAGCGAAGCGCGATGGCCAGTCTCTGACCGGAGACCAGATTCGCGCGTTCATCGAAGGGGTCGTCTCGGGCGCAGTCACTCGGGCGCAAGCCGCAGCGTTTTTGGCCTTCGTCTTCAATCGGGGGATGACCGTTGACGAGACGGTGGCCCTGACCATGGCGATGGTCGACTCCGGCGATCGGCTCTCATGGCCGGACCTGGACGGCCCGTTCGTCGACAAGCATTCGACGGGTGGGGTGGGCGACAAGGTGTCGCTCGTCGTCGCTCCCCGTTGGGCTGAGTTGGGGGCATTCGTCCCCATGATCAGCGGTCGCGGTTTGGGGCACACGGGCGGCACCCTCGACAAGCTGGAGTCCATTCCCGGCTACCGCACCGACCTCGATCCGGCCGCGCTGGGCGGTGTTCTTCGCACCGTGGGGTGCTTCATCAGCGGCCAGACGGCCTCGCTGGCACCGGCCGATCGCGTGCTGTACGCACTGAGAAACGAGACCAGCACAGTGCCGTCGATTCCCCTCATCACAGCGAGCATCTTGTCCAAGAAGCTGGCCGAAGGAATCGATGAACTGGTGTTGGATGTGAAGTGGGGTTCGGGTGCCTTTATGGGCACCCACGAAGCGGCCTCGGAACTGGCGGAGATGCTTTGCCGGGTCGGCCGGGGTGCAGGAGTCGTGACACGAGCCGTGTTGACCGACATGAACCAGCCTCTGGGCCGCACAGTTGGAAATGCGCTCGAAGTGCAGGAGGCAATCGAGTGCCTTCAAGGCAAGGGTCCGGGTGACCTGATGAGCTTGACGGTTGATCTTATAGGAGACCCCAGAGCCAAGGATGTGTTGGCCTCGGGTGCCGCGTATGAACGGTTTTGTCGAATGGTCGCCGCGCAGGGCGGGGACCCGTCCGCACCATTGATGGGCGCGGGATGCGCCGAGCGCGTGGTTGAGTCCGACATGGATGGCGTTGTCACGGCGGTCGATGCGCTGAGCATCGGTCGGTCGGCTTTCGCGTTGGGTGCGGGTCGCAGCCGTTCCGACGAAGCGGTCCATCCGGGTGTTGGTTTGACGGTGCACAAAAAGATCGGCGAGCGCGTCTGCAGGGGTGAACCCTTGGTGACCTTGAAGGTCGCGTCGCGGGGAGTCGAACAGGCCCTCGCATTGGCACGGTCGGCTTACCGGATCCAAGAATAAGGGCCCATCCGGGTTTCGCCAGATGGGCCCTTGGTCGCTCGGGGCGGCGTCAGTATCCGACGGCGTAGCGCAGCGTGCGGTTTGACTCGTCGTAGTAGCTGATGTGGATTCGGTTATCGGGACCGATGGCGATGGACGAGGCCTTGCCGACCCAGCCTTCCGCATCGACGGTGATGATCTCCCAGTCGGCTTCCTTTCGCTTCATGGCCAACATGAGGTCCTTGGTGCCTTCGTTGTAGAAGGAGATGAAGTACTCATCCGCATCGTTGATCGCGAGGGACGGCTGTCCACCGGTCACGCCTTCCGACATCACGGTTTCCATCACCCATCCATCGGCTTCGCGGCACCCGAACACGAGGTCCCGGCTGCCCAGTTCCTGGGTTGCGAAGCACGGAACTTGGTCCGCGTTGCGGCTCTTCAAGCTGATGGTGTCGTAGTTGCTCTCGGATACCGTCTCTTCAAAGGTGCCGTACTCGGGAAGGAGGTCACCCACGCTGAGGGTCTCGATGATGTCATCGGGATTCCAGGTCCAGTTCGTGTACTGGATCTGCGGGGTGCTGATCGACGGGTCAAAGATGTCGAAGTCGATCCCATCGATGTCGACTGCATTGGGGTCGAAGAACGCAACATGGCTGGAGCCGGTGGCGTCGACGTCGATGGCCGTGAACAGACCGCTGCCCACGCCCGTCAGCGCGTCCATGTAGCTGGTGCCCGCTGGGAAGATGGGGCACAGGTCGGGGGCCAACATGTCCGCGATCATGGGTGTGCCGTGGTCGTTGTCGAGGAACGCAAAGATCGGCGTCGGGCCGGTAATGGAGCCGTACTGAATGGCGATGTCGACGTACTGCCCGCGGTCGTTCTCGCCGGTCTCACCACCGGTGATGGTTGTGGCTGGGCTCCACACCCCGGATGCGGAACGCGTCGTGTACTTCAGCGAGGTCAGCGTGGCGGTGGGAAGCTCCATTGCGGAGGTGTAGCCGATGTGAAGTTTGCCGCTGGAGTCCACCTCGGCGTCGAGGTGACCACCGTCGAACTCATCGTCGGCCACCACCACTGTCTCCTCCATGAAGGAGCCTTCCGGGCTGATGCGCTGGTACAGCACTTCGCCGTAGTACGAGTCGTGGAAGACCACGTGCGCAGCACCGGCGCCGTCCACAGCAATGGCAGACGGTGCGCCAAAGTTTGCATCATCATCATCGGTTTGCACCGATGAAATGTCGAACCGCTCGTCCTTGTTGCCGTCGCAGTCGTTGTCCTTGTCGTCGCCGATCACTTCTTCGGCTCCGGGGTACACCTCGGCGTCGCTGTCGTTGCAGTCGGTGTTGTCCAGGACGTAGCCATCGGGTTGTTCGCAGGCTTCCATGTCCCGGTTGGGGTTTCCGTGCTCGTCGCCGTCCGTGTCGGCGTAGTAGGTGTCTTTCTCCCAGCCTTCGTCGATCACGTCGTCGCAGTCGTTGTCGATGCCGTCGCATTGGTCGCCGGCGCCGGGGAACACGTCGGCGTTGTCGTCGTCGCAATCGCCGTCGGCAATCGCAACCCCGTCACCGTCCGCGTCGGCAAGGTTGGGGTCAACTTCATCGTCATCGGTGTCGTCGGCATCGGTGCCGGTGCTGTTTGTGCCGCCTGGATTGTCGTCTTGATCCTCAAACTTCGAGGAGCAGCCGACCAACGCCAATGCGGTGATGAGGGTGATGATCTGGGTTTTCATGGTGAACCTCCGGGGCGATTGTGCGCCGCTTCGGACCGGGTTTTGCCCTCAGGAGAACGCATCGTCAACCGATCCGAGGGGTCATGCGGGGCTTTGTTTCAAGACCGTTTCACACCGAAGGTCCTTTAGTCTGGGAACCGGGGTGTGTAAGGTGGTGTGCATGATCGCCACTGCACTGTCGGATCCCACCACCTTCTTTGACCGGGCTGTCTCGTTTTCGGGCCTGGGTGTCATGATTGGCATCGCCTGGGTGCTCTCGACCAACCGCGCAGCCATTCGGTGGCGAACGGTCGCGTGGGGGGTTGGTTTGCAGTTGTTGTTCGCCGTTGTTGTGCTCAGCCCCGAGCTGCAGACGGTCTTTTTCTCCGTGGTGGACGGTGGCGTGAAGAAACTGTTGAGCTTCTCCGAGGCCGGGGCGAGCTTTGTGTTTCAAGCGGTCGAGCCGCACCAAATCGTGGACGCTTCCGGTGAATCGGTGACGTTCATTGGCCGAATCTCGCCGCCAGTCAAAACCTTTGCGTTTTGGATTTTGCCCACCATCATCTTCTTCTCGAGTTTGACGGCGATTCTGTACCACATCGGCCTGATGCAACGGGTCGTGCGGTTCATCGCTCAAATCATGCAAAAGACCATGGGAACCAGTGGGCCCGAGAGCCTCTCGGCGGCGGGCAACATCTTTGTTGGTCAAACCGAAGCGCCGCTGCTGATTGCGCCGTTTGTCGGCAAGATGAGTCGGTCCGAGCTCAATGCCGTCATGACCGGTGGGTTTGCCACCGTTGCCGGGGGGGTGATGGCGGCCTACGTTGGCTTCCTGCAGGACATCCCTGGGATCGCGGGCCACTTGGTGGCGGCGTCCATCATGTCGGCTCCCGCATCGCTCGCCATTGCCAAGGTGATGGTGCCCGAAGACCCAGGCAGGCATCACGACTCGCAGACGTTGAGCTTGCCGACCGAGCGGCCCGATCAGAATGTGCTGGAAGCGGCGGCGCGCGGTGCATCGGATGGAATGAAGTTGGCGTTGAATGTCGCGGCCATGTTGGTGGCTTTCGTTGGCCTCATCGCCATGGTGGATTGGATGATCGGCTGGATGATCATCAGCGGCGAACCTTTGTCGTTGTCGCGGGTGTTGGGATGGCTGTTCTCGCCCATCGCGTTCTCCATGGGCGTGCCATGGTCGGAGGCGACCATTGTTGGGGGGCTGCTCGGCGAGAAACTGGTGCTCACGGAGTTGATCGCCTACATCCACCTGGGTGAGATGATGTCGGCAGCCGAGCCCGTGTTGTCCCAGCGGTCTGCAATCATTGCAAGCTATGCGCTTTGCGGTTTCGCGAACTTCGCGAGCATCGGCATCCAACTCGGGGGAATCGGTGGGATTGCTCCCGAGCGGATGGGCGACCTCGCCGATTTGTCCATTCGAGCCCTCATCGGGGGATCCCTGGCCGCCTTCATGACCGGCACCGTGGCGGGCGTGTTGATTGGGTGATCAGCGGTTGCTGTTTCCTTCTTCAATCAGCGACTTCATGAGAAACAAGTCGACCACTTGCCCGATTCCGCACAGCCCGGCGGTGAACAACCACAGCGCGCCAGTGGCCCACTTTCCGGCGTAAAACCGATGCACACCACAAAAGCCGACGACGCAGCCAAACCACAGCAGGTATCCGGTTCCGGTATCGAGGGGTTTTTTCATGGGGTGCTCCGTGCAAGGGTGTGGGGAAGTTCGATACGAACGGACGCTGGGAACATTGCATGCCGTGGATTACTACTGTGGCATGAATGAATCGTACAAGGGAATTGAGCCGCGCGTGGATCCGGCCGCATGGGTGCACGAGACCGCCGTGTTGATTGGCGATGTGGAGGTCAAGGCCCGGGCAACCGTGTGGCCAACGAGCGTCCTTCGAGGGGACCAGGGCGCGGTGGTTGTGGGAGAGGAAACCAGCATTCAGGACGGAACCGTCGCGCATTGCACGGGCGGAATGTCCACGACCGTCATCGGTGCGCGGTGCACCGTCGGACACCGGGTGGTTCTTCACGGCTGCGTCGTGGAGGACGATTGCATGATCGGCATGGGCGCCATTCTGCTCGATAATTGCCGCATTGGGTCCGGGTCCATCATTGGAGCAGGTGCGCTCATCCCTGTTGGCAAGAACATTCCTCCCCGCTCCAAGGTGATGGGTGTTCCCGGGCGAATTGTCGGGGAGGTCTCGGACTGGGAATACGAACTCATGATTGGCGGTGGTCATCACGAGTACCAGAAATTGTTGTCGGATTACCAACCAACGGTGGACGATGAGTGATCGATCCCAACGCCCCGGCTGTTTCTTGACGATGCTGCTGCCGGTTGGATTTCTGGCCGTGATCTGCGCGATGTTCGCCACTTGACCGCCATCGGTTAGGGGGGACGAGTCCAACGACCCGCGCGGGTTGATTGTGGTACGATAATGAGCCTCTTCGCCGTCTCGTCGAGACCTCCCCGGTCGCCCCCGACGTGTCCCGCACCCTCTCTCCGAACATCCCATGCACATACGAAAACTGGAGCTGCAAGGCTTCAAGTCATTTCCGAATCGCACCAGCTTCCACTTTGGACGTGGGGTGAGCGGTGTCGTGGGACCGAATGGGTGCGGGAAGTCGAATGTCGTCGACGCCGTGAAATGGTGTCTTGGCGAGCAGTCTGCCAAGAGCCTGCGCGGAAAATCGATGGACGACATCATTTTTGCCGGTTCGCAGAGCCGGAAGCCGATGGGTGTGGCCGAAGTCAGCCTGACATTCGAAGCCGGGGGCGAACCCTTCGCGGGTGAGTTTGCCCGATGCGAAGAAATCCAGATCACGCGTCGGTTGTTTCGCGATGGAAACAGCGAATACCTGATCAATCAGAATCGGTGTCGCCTCAAGGACATCCAAGACATCTTCCGCGACACCGGCGCCAGCAACCGACTGTATTCGTTCATCGAGCAGGGTCGAATTGGCGAGATCGTGAAGGCAAAACCCGAACAACGGCGCTCGCTGATCGAAGAAGCGGCTGGCATCTCGCGGTACAAAGCGAAGAAACGGGAAGCCGAGCAGCGATTGGAGGGAACCTCCCGGAACCTGGAGCGCGCCAACGATGTGGTCAGCGACCTCACCGCGCGGCTCCGGTCCCTCAAGCGCCAAGTCGGCAGAGCAACGCGATACCGGCAGCTGAGGACAGAGGTCCGGCAGGGCGAGATTTTTCTGGGTGTCGCCCGGTACGCTGGCCTTGCGGATGATCGCAAGGCCTTGAGCGAGCGATTGCGGGCCGTGTCGGCGAAAGAGCAAGCCAAGCGTCGAGAGCTGGAGCGGCAAGAGCAAGAAATCCAGTCCAAGCGCGACTCGGTGGAGGTCCTCGAGTCGAGCGTTGGGTTGTTGCGCGATGAGCTGGGCGAACTGGAAGCAAGCCGTCGCGAACAAGAGTCCGCTCGGCTGTACCAAGGGCGCGAGTCCCAACAACTTCACGAGCGCATCGAGCGGCTGACTCGCGCAATCGGCGAGTCCGAGGCCGAGCACGCGATCAGCGTTGCTCGGCGCGAGGAGGCCGAAACCCAGCACGAGTCGGTGGCCAGCGCCGCGACGGCCATCCGTGAAAGCGTGGGGCAAACCCGCGCGGCATTGACCGAGGCAGACAAGGTTGTGCACGTCCGGCGTTCGGCGATCGAGGTCATCAAGGCTGATGTGCTGGAGTGCATTCGTGCTTTGGCCCGAGACACTGCGAACAAAGAGGCTTCGAAGCTGCGCCGTCAAGACGTGGAGAGCAGGGTCGCTGACCTCAGCTTCCGGATTACCGCGCTCAGCGATGCCATGGACGAGCACGACAACGGCCGGGTGCAAGCGCAGCTGACGGAGGAGGCCACCAAGACTGCTTTGGAACAGGCTGACGCGAATGCGCAGGCCGCCTTCGCGCGTCATGAGGAGTTGGAACAGCGGCTTCAAAAAGCCCGGTCCGAACGGCGTGACGCGGAGACCAGCCTGACCAGTGCGGAGCGGGCCCACAGCCAGTCTCGCGTTCGATTCGATGCATTGGAGGCGCTGGATGCCTCGCAGGAAGATGTGGCAGCGCACATGCGGCGAGCGCTCGCAGTCGAGGGGGTGATGGGGACGCTCGCCGATCACCTCGTTGTTGACGCTGCGCAGCAAGAGGTCGTGGCGACGGCTCTGGGCGACGAGTTGGACCACATTCTGGTCCCCGATGCAGCCACGGCCATTCGCGTGGCGGCGCAGACCGAGGGTCGGATCAACATGCTGCTCGTGGCGGAAGGCGCCCCGTCTGCCAGCGTCCTGTCCAACGTCGCGGGCGACGATGTGGGCCGGTCTGCTCTTGGGCGCGTGTTCGGTGACGCGGCCGTCGTGGATGATCTTGCGACGGCCCTGGAAGCCCATGGTGCTCAAGGTGGCGCATTCATTGTTTCCAAAGGACCCAACGGCTTGCCGTGTGTCGTGACCGCCCGGGGAGAAATTCGGGTGGGTCCGATCGAAAGCGGCGCGACGGTCGCTCTGCAGCGCAGGCGCGAGTTGTCGGAGCTTCGAGAACAACTGCCGTCGCTCGAAGATGCGTGCGTGGTGGCCCGGGAACGGGTTGCTGCCGCGGCGTTGGCGCAGGAGCAAGCGGGGAAGAACGTGGACCGCGCTCAGCGCGAAACGGCGCGTGTCCGCCAAGCGCTGGGCGAAGCACGGGTGGCCCATCGGACCGCCGTCGCGGAACTCGGCCGGTTCGAGTCGGAGCGGGCGGAGCGCCAACTCCGACTCGAGACCATGACCGAAGAACGGTCGGGGTTGGATGCGATGGTCGAAACCTTGGCATCGGAGTTCACGGGTCTTGGTACGTCGATCGAAGCGCACCAGGCCAAGCAGATGGGCCTCGAGCAAGCGCTGCAGCAGCAGCAGCAAGCGTTGGTTGCCGAAGAGGCCCAGGCCAATGATGCCCGCCAAGCGGCCGTCTTGGCCAAGACCGAGTTGTCGGGAATCGAAGAGCGGTTGGGTGGTCTCACCTCCATCGTCGCTGCCGCGCGCCAGAGCGAGGAAGGGGTCGCTCGGCAGCTGAAAGTCGCACGCAGCGACATCGAGCTGGCGCGAAAACGCATCGGGGCCCTCGCATCGGATGATCAGCGCCTCACGGATGCGCTCAGCAGCATCACGGAGCGGCAAGCCATCCTCCGCGAGAAAATCGAAGACGGCAAAAAGCAGATTGGTGAGGCGCGTGCGCTGCTGCGGGGATCGGAGGAATCCATTCGTGGCCTGCGGGATCAGCGCGAGGCGTCCACCGCCGAACGGATGGAGTTGGAGCGGACCTTGGACCAGGTTCGGGTCGAACTCAGTCAAATACGCGCACAGCTGGACGAACGGTACGCCGTGAGCGTGACGGCGATGCTCGACCGGTTGGAACGCAACGGGCAGTTGATTGTGGAAGTGCCCAGCGAGGCGCGGACCGTTGTTGTCGACCACGACGATGAGGCCGCGAACGCGATGCCTTCTCAAGATTCAGCGTTGGAGGACCTGTGCATCAAGCCGCCAATGCTGGATGACGTGGCGCTCATTGAGGCCTGGGTTCAACGATTGACCCTCGCAAAGCGGAAGCTCGATGGGATTGGTGAAGTCAATCTCGTTGCGGTGCAAGAGTACGCCGAAGTGAAGCAGCGATTCGATACGTTGGAGGCGCAGCGGCTCGATCTCGAAGAGTCGGTTCGGTCGATCCGAAACACCATCGGCCACCTCAACCGGACCTGTCGTGAGCGCTTTCGGGAGACGTTTGACCGCGTGAATGCGCTCTTTAAGGAAGGCTACCCGCAGCTTGTGGGTGGCGGCCAGGCGCGATTGGTGCTCACCGACGAAGACGACAGGCTCGAGACCGGTGTGGACATTGAAGTGCAGCCGCCTGGCAAACGCCTCCAAAACCTGGCATTGCTGTCGGGCGGCGAGATGGCGATGACGGCAATCGCCCTCATTTTCGCACTCTTTCAGGTGAAGCCGAGTCCGTTTTGCCTCCTGGATGAAGTCGATGCGCCGTTGGATGAGGCCAACGGTGCCCGGTTCAACAACCTGCTGCGGGAGATGGCGAAGCTGAGTCAGTTCATCGTGGTCACCCACAACAAAAAGACGATGGAATGCGTGGATACGCTCTATGGCGTGACCATGCCGGATGCCGGAGTTTCCCAGCTGGTGAGTGTAAAGCTCGATTGAGGGCCCGGCTGTGGCGGATTAGGCGGTCGCCATGCCTGAAATGATTTGGTACATCGTTGGTGCGCTCGTCGCGCTTGTCACCACCGTCGTCGCGTTTTCTCGGCGAAAGAGCGCTGCGGATCGCATCGAGTCGCGCAGCGTTCCGGCACTGGAACACGGGTCAAATGAGCGGTCGTTTTGGTCGGGACTCGGGCGCACCCGCGACGCGTTTGCGACGGCCCTGCAGCGTGTGATCGCCGCGGACACCACCGACCGTGCCCACTTCGAGGCGCTCGAGGAAGCGCTTATCGGCGCTGATGTTGGGGTCAAAACGTCGATGGAGATTGTGGCATCGATTCGTGAGTCGGGCGGTGAAGCCACCGACCTCGCCGATTTGAAGGCCAAACTGAGAGCGGAGTTGCTCGCAAGAATGGATTCGGACACGGCCCTGGCCACCCGGCCAGAGGGCCCGCTGGTCATCTTGGTGGTTGGTGTCAATGGCAGTGGGAAAACCACCACCATTGGCAAGCTCGCCCATCAGTACACCGCTCAAGGGAAACGGGTGCTCCTCGCGGCGGGCGACACGTTTCGTGCAGGTGCAATTGAGCAGTTGAAGGTCTGGGGCGAGCGGGTTGACGTGCCGGTGGTCGCCCATCAGGCGGGCGCTGACCCCGCTGCGGTGCTGTATGACGGCATCGAGGCGGGGTGTGCTCGAGGGGTGGACGTGATCATCTGCGATACGGCGGGTCGTCTGCAGGCGCAGAGTCAGTTGATGGACGAGTTGGGCAAAGTGGTGCGGGTCATGGGCAAGGCCCTCCCGGGCTGCCCTCATGAAGTGTTGCTCGTGCTGGACGCGACGATTGGACAAAATGCGCTGTCTCAAGCGCGGGCCTTCAAAGACGTTGTCGGGGCCACGGGTGTGGTCCTGACGAAGCTTGATGGAACGGCGCGCGGAGGGGTCGTGGTGGCCGTGCGGACCGAGATGGGGCTGCCGGTCAAGTTGGTTGGAATGGGCGAAGGCATTGACGACCTGCGCCGCTTCGATCCCGTCGCGTTCGTGGACGCCCTTCTGGACCCTGAAGCAACAGAAGTTTGACGCGCATGCAGCCATGCCGATAACGGAGACAAATGCAGGTACGAATCACCATCCGAGGGCGCGAATACACCGTACGCGGTGACGACAATGGCGAGGACCTCCAAGTGCTGGCTGCGGACCTCGACCGTCGAATGACGGAGACGGCAGAGCGAACTCGATCCTTTGATGAGTACACGATCGCCATGCTCACAGCTCTGAATCTCGCCAGCGAGTTGCAGCAGCTGAAGGCACAGGTGGCGGAGCGATTGGACGAGCTGGATCGCGACGCCGCGAGCGTTGCGGCAATGATTGAGGCCGCGCTACCCGACGAGGGCTGAGGGATGCGAGCGCGCGTTTTTTCGCTCGCTTTGTTCGTTCCCTCCGTCGCTGTCTTGGCGGTGGCGCGCTGGCTGACCCCAAACCCAACGGGAGTCGGCACACATATACAATTGGGCCTTCAGCCGTGTGCCGTACTCAGTGCGGCTGGTTTTCCGTGCCCAATGTGCGGCATGACCACCACCTTTTCCTTGTTGGCTCACCTTCGCCCAGTTGATGCGCTCATCACGCAACCCTTTGGCGTTGTTCTGTTTGCGATGACCGTAACGATCGCCGCGATCAGCCTGCTGGAGATCGCCCGCCCGCAGAATCGGTGGGATCGTCTTTTTCAGCGGATCGAAGGCAGCGAAATCTGGCTTCTAACTGCCTTAATTGCTGGCATGTGCGCAAGCTGGGTCTACAAGATTGTCGCGATGGGTTACCTTTTTTGAGGGGGCGGCTTGACGCCACATCGGCGTCTTCATAGATGCCGTGGGCTTCGGTAGGGATACCCACCGGCGCCAAGAGTTTTCGCGGATGCGGCAACTCAGCTCTTTAAAACACCCCGCGACCCCTTCCGGATATTTCGGAAAAATCGAAAGAAAATCCTTGACGGATTTTTGGATACTCGATAAAACCGCGGGGTTCTCCAGTCACAGGGTCCCATTTGGGGGGAGCCTTGCGGCACCGTCGGAAACGACTGATGTGACTGTGGACTCGGTCTTTGAAATGCAGACAGCAGCTCCGTTGAATCGGAGCAGCAAAAACGCTAACTTTTTTAAAAGTATAGACGGAATACTGTTCCGTTAATTCATAGAGTATAAACAGAATCAAACTGGAGAGTTTGATCCTGGCTCAGAGCGAACGCTAGCGGCAGACTTAACACATGCAAGTCGAGCGAGAAACCACCTTCGGGTGGCGGACAGCGGCGAACGGGTGAGTAACACGTAGGTTACGTACCCTTTGGTGGGGGATAGCCCAGGGAAACCTGGATTAATACCGCATATGACTCCGGTTGAAAGCCTTCGGGCGCCAAGGGATCGGCCTGCGGCCCATTATTTAATCCTAGACGGTGAGGTAACGGCTCACCGTGGGTACGATGGGTAGCTGGTCTGAGAGGATGATCAGCCACACTGGGACTGAGACACGGCCCAGACTCCTACGGGAGGCAGCAGTGGGGAATATTGGACAATGGGCGAAAGCCTGATCCAGTCATGCCGCGTGTGTGATGAAGGCCTTCGGGTTGTAAAGCACTGTCGGGAGGGAAGAAAGCTTCGGCTTGACGGTACCTCGCAAGAAAGCACCGGCTAACTCCGTGCCAGCAGCCGCGGTAATACGGAGGGTGCAAGCGTTGCTCGGAATTACTGGGCGTAAAGCGTACGCAGGCGGCGCATCAAGTCGGATGTGAAAGCCCTGGGCTCAACCCAGGAACTGCATTCGAAACTGGTGCACTTGAGTCCGAGAGAGGGTGGTGGAATT
>JAYZVA010000027.1:0-82049 GCA_036156175.1 Myxococcota bacterium | reverse complement strand
TGATGGGCCGCGTCGTGGATGCCCTTGGCAACCCCATCGACGGCAAGGGTCCCATCGAGACCGACCAGTTCTTGCCCGTGGAGATCAAGGCGCCCGGCATCGTCAAGCGGAAGTCCGTTCACGAGCCCATGCAGACCGGGCTCAAGGCCATTGACTCGATGATTCCCGTCGGTCGCGGTCAGCGGGAGCTGATCATCGGCGACCGGCAGACGGGGAAGACGGCCGTTGCGGTTGACACGATCATCAACCAGCGCGTGTTCAAGGATGACCCCAAGAAGCGGATGCACTGCGTGTACGTGGCGATCGGCCAGAAGCAATCGACGGTCCGTCAGGTGGTTCGGAAGCTCGAAGAGACCGGCGCGATGGAGTACACCACCGTCGTCAGCGCGAACGCATCGGCCCCCGCACCGCTGCAGTTCTTGGCCCCCTACACCGGATGCACCATCGGCGAATACTTCCGCGACAACGGCATGCACGCGCTGTGCGTGTACGATGACTTGTCGAAGCAAGCGACGGCCTATCGGCAGTTGTCCCTTCTTCTTCGCCGTCCTCCGGGCCGCGAAGCGTACCCCGGCGACGTGTTCTACATTCACAGCCGGTTGCTCGAGCGGGCCGCAAAGATGTCCGACCGCGACGGCGGCGGCTCGCTGACGGCGCTGCCCATCGTGGAGACCCAGGCGGGAGACGTTTCGGCGTACATTCCCACCAACGTGATCTCCATCACCGATGGCCAGATTTTCCTCGAGTCGGATCTGTTCAACCAAGGCGTTCGCCCGGCGGTCAACGTGGGCATCTCGGTGTCCCGCGTGGGCGGCTCGGCGCAGATTCCCGCGATGAAGCAAATCGCGGGCGCGCTCCGACTCACCCTGGCGCAGTACCGGGAACTTCAGGCCTTCGCCCAGTTTGGTTCTGACCTCGATGCCGCGACCCAGCAGCAGCTGACCCGCGGCGCGCGCATGGTGGAGATCCTCAAGCAAGGTCAGTACGTGCCCCTCACCGTCGAGATGCAGATTGTGCACATCCTTGCCGGCGACAGCGGAGCCTGCGACGACATCCCAGCGCCGCGCGTTGGGGAGTTCATCGCTGCATTGACAACCTATGTCGAAGCAAGCCACAGCGACCTGTTGGCCGAGATTCGTGATGTCGCCACCTTCAAGAAGAACGACCTGAAGGACCGCACCATTGCGGTTGTGAAGGAATTCCGTTCGTCTTGGTCCTAAGCCCCAGTTGTAAGGAGCCCGCATGGCTTCCCTCCGTGAAACACGCCGACGGATCACATCGGTCAAGAACACCCGGCAGATCACCCGCGCAATGAAGCTGGTGGCGGGTGCGAAGCTGCGTCGCGCCACCGATGCGGCGTTGGCCGCCAAGCCGTATCAAGACACCCTTCAGCGGGTGTTGTCGCGGGTGACGGCCAACGCGGGCGATGTGGAGCACCCCCTGCTCGCGACCCCGAACAACACATCCGATGTGATCGTGATTGTGATGTCGAGCGACCGCGGCTTGTGCGGCGCGTTCAACAGCCAGCTGCTTCGGGCAGCGCAAGGCAACATAGATGCGCTCATTGCCGATGGAAAATCGGTTCAGATCTACGCCTACGGAAAGAAGGCCGTCGCGCACTTTCAGTCCCGCGGCTACACGGTCGCCGCGACCACCATCGAGGTGGCCCCGGAAGACTACGCTGAGGAAGCGAGCCGCTTGGCTCAGCGGCTGATGACGGAGCTCGGCAACGATGGGTTTGAGCGCGTGATTTTGGCATTCAACGCGTATCAATCCGTCATGGTGCAGGAGCCCACATTCGAGCAGATTCTCCCCATGGCACTCGAATCGGGCGAAGAATCTGTCGGCTCAGGCGGCGACTTCATCTACGAGCCGACCGGCGAGGAAATCTTGGGCCGGTTGCTTCCCATGTCGCTTCGCACCCGCCTGTTTCAGGCGTTGTTGGAAACCCAGGCCGGCGAGCAGGCTTCGCGCATGGCGGCCATGGACAACGCAACCCGGAATGCCTCCGAACTCATTGACTCCCTGACGCTCGTGTACAACCGGGCCCGTCAGGCCGCCATCACCACCGAACTTACCGAAATCGTTTCGGGTGCAGAAGCGCTGTAGCGCAGCACCTTGAGGAGTACACAACATGTCTGAGAACATTGGAAAAATCGTTCAGGTCACGGGTCCCGTCGTCGACGTGGAGTTTCCCCCTGGCAAGCTTCCCAACATTTTCTCTGCCTTGACGCTGAGCAACGGGTTCATCAACGACCAAGAGGACAACCTGGTCGTCGAGGTCGCCCAGCACTTGGGAGAAAACACGGTTCGCTGCATCTCGATGGACACCACTGATGGTCTGACCCGCGGCCAAGCCGTGAAAGACACCGGTCAGCCCATCGCTGTGCCCGTGGGCGGGAAGGTTCTTGGACGGATCATGAACGTTGTCGGTGAGCCGGTGGACGAACTGGGTCCGATTGGGTCGGAGACCACGTCGCCCATTCACCGTCAGCCGCCCGGGTTCGTTGATCAAAGCACCGAAGTCGAGATGTTCGAGACCGGCATCAAGGTGGTCGACCTCCTGGCCCCCTACTCCCGCGGTGGAAAGATCGGCCTGTTCGGCGGCGCCGGTGTGGGCAAGACCGTTCTCATCATGGAACTCATCAACAACGTCGGACTCAAGCACGGTGGCGTTTCGGTGTTCGGCGGCGTCGGCGAACGGACCCGCGAAGGAAACGACCTCTGGTTCGAGATGATGGAAGCCGGCGTCATCAACGCCAAGCAAGAAGACGGGCACTTGGTGCTCACCGATGATGGCTTGCCCATCGTCGAAACCGAAGGCAGCCGCGTGGCGCTGGTGTACGGGCAGATGAACGAACCGCCGGGTGCCCGCGCTCGCGTCGCGCTCTCCGCGTTGACCATCGCAGAGCACTTCCGGGACGAAGAAAACCAAGACGTGCTGTTGTTCGTCGACAACATCTTCCGGTTCACCCAAGCCGGTTCAGAGGTGTCCGCGCTTCTCGGACGGATTCCCAGCGCGGTGGGATACCAACCCACCCTCGGAACGGAGATGGGCATGCTGCAAGAGCGCATCACCACGACCCAGAGCGGATCGATCACGTCCGTTCAGGCGGTGTACGTGCCCGCGGATGACCTCACCGACCCGGCTCCCGCAACGACCTTCGCCCACCTCGATGCAACCACGGTGTTGAGCCGGAAGATTGCCGAGAAGGGCATCTACCCCGCTGTGGACCCGTTGGATTCGACCAGCCGGATTCTCGAGCCGAGCGTGGTGGGCGACGAGCACTACGCCGTGGCCCGGAATGTCCAGCAGGTGCTCCAGCGCTACAAGGATCTCCAAGACATCATCGCCATTCTCGGAATGGACGAGCTGTCGGACGAGGACAAGGCCATCGTGGCCCGCGCGCGGAAGATCGAAAAGTTCCTCAGCCAGCCGTTCTTTGTGGCCGAGCAGTTCACCGGCTTTGAAGGCAAGTACGTCTCGAAAGCAGACACCGTGCGCGGCTTCAAGGAAATCCTGGAAGGCAAGCACGACGACATGCCCGAGCAAGCGTTCTACCTGGTTGGCACCATTGAAGAGGCCATCGAGAAAGCCAAGAAGATGGCCGAGAGCGCCGCATGAGCATCCACGTTGAAATCGTGACCCCCAAGGCGATCGCCTTCGATGGCGAGTGCGACATGGCCGTGGCGCCGGGACTGATGGGCGAGTTTGGCGTCATGGAGCGCCACGCGCAGACGCTCGCGGTGACCGACTCGGGCCTGGTGTCGTTGTCGTCGGGTTCGGACAAGACGAACTTTGTCGTAGGCCCCGGCTTTGCCGAGGTTGGCCCCGATCGCATCACCTTGTTGGTGGACCACTGCGAGCCTGCGGGGACCGTCGGTGCGAGCGAGGCCAAGCAACAACTGGAGGACGCCTTTGCCCAGCTGAAGCTGGTGGACGCGGAGAGCGAGGAAGGCCTCGAAGCCCGCAAGGCAGCAGGATTGGCGCAAGCCCGACTCCGGTCCTGAGCCCGCACGAATGTTGAGGACGGTCCCGCCTTTGGTTGGGGCCGTTTTGTTTGAGAGGCGTTAGCTGACGGGCATGCGGAGTCCCCTGTCAATCGATGGCCTGAGCCTCACCCTCGCCGATGTGGTGGATGTGGCCCGGAACAATCGACCTGTGGAACTGGAAGGGGACGCCCGCCGGCGCATGCAGCGCAGCTACGATTGGGTGCAGCGTGCTGCGACCAACGACCAACCGATCTATGGCGTCAACACGGGGTTTGGCTCGCTGGCCCGGGTTCGAATCGACCCGGAACACTCCAGCCGGTTGTCGCTGAACTTGCTCCGCTCCCATGCGGCAGGAGTGGGACCGGTGTTGCCCGTCCCCGAGACGCGGGCCATGATGGTGCTCCGCGCGAATGCGTTGGCCAAGGGTGTCAGCGGGTGTCGCCCGCTGATCGTGGACACGCTGCTCGCGATGCTGAACAAAGGCGTGATTCCGATGGTCCCCCTGCAAGGCAGCTGCGGCTCCTCGGGAGACTTGGCACCGCTGGCCCATCTGGGATTGGCCATCGCGGACGGCGATCACGGTCGGGTTCGGGTCGACGGGGTCGAGTTGTCGGCCGCCGAGGGCATGATGCAGGCGGGCATTGGGCGGATCACCCTGGAGGCGAAGGATGGGTTGGCGATCACCAACGGCGCTCAGCTGACGACCGCCATCGGCGCGTTGGCGCTGCACGATGCCATTTCTCTGGTTGAAGCCGCCGAACTTGCCGCGGCCATGAGCATCGAAGCCTTGCGCGGCGCATCCCGGGCGTTCACGGAGTCCGTACACCGCTTGCGGCCCTACAAGGGCGCCATCGCCACGGCCGCCAATCTTCGGTGCTTGATGGCCGGCAGCGCCTTGATCGATTCCATGCCTGAAAAACTCCAAGACGCCTATTCATTGCGCTGCACGCCCCAGGTCGTGGGGGCGTGCCGGGACGCCATCCGCTACGCCGTCGACCAGGTGGCGGTGGAACTCAATGCCGCCACCGACAACCCCCTCATCATCTTGGAAGAAGACGGCGAGAACAAAGCCTTCAGCGCCGGGATGTTCCACGGGGAACCGGTGGGGATCCCGCTCGATGTGTTGAAGATTGCGATCTCGGAGGTGGCGAACTTGTCGGAGCGGCGCCTGTATCGACTCACCACGGGAAGCCTCAGTCAGCGACTGCCACCGGGGCTCGCGTCCAAAGACCGCCCGCAGATGGGGATGATGGTCCCCCAAACCACGGCGGCGGCATTGGTCAGCGAGAACAAGGCGCTGGGCTGGCCCGCGTCGATGGACTCCATTCCGACCTGTGAAGATCAAGAAGATCACGTTGCCATGAGCACGACCGCGGCCCGTCGCGCTGCATCCGTTGTGTCGAACGCCCGCCTCGTCATCGCCATCGAGATGCTGGGTGCGGTGCGCGCGCTTCAGTTCCGACTCAAGGACGAACCGGGCGTTCGGCTGGGTCGCGGCACGCAGGTTGGTGTGCAACGGGCCGCAGGGATCCTGAGCAACCTCGGACCCAACCGGACGCCGAGCGAGGAAATTGAAGCGTTGGCCGGATGGATTGAGGCCGGTGGGCATCGCGACGCCGTGAGCGGGCTGGAGCCCATCGCATGACGGTGACGATCTCCGGAGAAGGGCTCACCTGCCAACGGCTTCACAGCATTGCGCACGGGACAGCGGTGGTCCTGTGTGCCGATGCGCACGCCCGCATGCAAGCCAACGTGGATTCCATGCCCGATGGTCCGAGCATCCTGGAAGAAAAACGGCATTGGCTGGTGGGCGGCTTTGCGGCGGAGATGAGCCCCGATGAACTCTGCCGGACCTTCATTCTTGGGCACTGCGCCGGCGTGGGGCCCCGTCTGCCCGATCCGCTGGTGCGGGCGACCATGGCGGCCCGTGCGAACGTGCTGGCGACCGCCACCACCGGATGCCGACCCGTTGCGGCAGAGGTGCTGCTCGAGATGCTCAACGCCAATGTGGTGCCGGTGGTGCCCAGTCAGGGCAGCGTTGGTGCGGCCGGCGACCTCGCTCCCCTCGCGCACATTGCCCGAGTCGCGGGCGGCTACGCCGCCCGACCGGCGGGCAGCACCACGTATCGACCCAGCTCCAAAGAAGCGCTCGCGGTGATCAATGGGATCAGCATGACCGCAGCGCTTGGGGCCGTGGCCGCGGTTCGCGTTCGACGGGTCTTGGATGCGGCCATCGCCGCCGCGGCAATGACGATGGAGGCGGTGGGAGCCGGCGCCGACTGCATCGATGATCGGGTCGTCCGCGCGCGTCGACATCCCGGCGGCATCGAGGTGGCGACCCGGCTGCGGGCGTGGCTCAAAGGAAGCGACCAGGTCCGCTACGATCGGGGTGCCAACGCCTTTTCAATCCGCGCCACTCCCGCAGTGATGGGCACGTTGGTCGACGAGTTGAGCGCCACCGAGACCGTCTTGGAGCGGGAACTCAACGGTGCCGGAGACAACCCCCTGCTGATGGACGGAGAGTGGCTGGAAGGCGGCAACTTTCACGGCGCACCCGTCGCCCAAGCGCTCGATTCGCTCAAGACGGCCCTGGCGCAGTTGGCCACGGTTTCCGAGCGGCGGACCTTCCGCTTGACCTATGGGCAACTGTCGAAAGGACTGCCCTCGTTTCTCGTCCGAGGAACGGGCCTCAACAGCGGGTTCATGCTGACGCAGTACACCGCGGCTTCGTTGGCGAGCGAGTGCAAGGGGTTGGCTCACCCGGCATCCGTGGACACCATTCCCACGGTGCAGCACCATGAGGATCACGTCAGCATGGGGCCCATCGCGGCGCGCATGCTGCTGGAAATGGTCGAGTGCGTGGCCGACATCGTTGGCATCGAATTGTTGCTCGCCGCCCAAGCACTGGACCTCCGAATGCGGGGCATCGCCTTTGATGCCGACGGACACCCGGTGGATGCCGCTCCGGTGAGGCTCGCGCCAAGCGTCGACGAGCTGCACCGCCGGGTCCGTGCGGAAATCCCCTACTGGGAGGATGACGAAGTGCTGCATCCGTGCCTTGCGAGTGCCGGACGCTTGGTCCGGACCGCGCGGATCCTCGGCAAAGACTTGGACTGGTGATCGCGGCGTTCGTCGCTCACTGCGGTGCGGCGCTCGGGGGTTCTTCGGCCGACTCGGCCGCCTGCTCCAGTGCGCTGCTGGGTTGATCGGCATCGACCAGCTCGCTGGCCAGTGGAAGACGAATGGTGAACGTGGTGCCTTGGCCGGGCGTGGAGTCCACCTCCAGCGTCCCGCCGTGTTGCTTGATCACCTGGCGGGTGATGGTCAGCCCCAAACCCATCCCCTTTCCGACTTCCTTGGTGGTGAAGAAAGGCGTGAAGATGCGGGCGAGGGCTTCGCGGGGGATTCCAGGACCGTCATCGACGATCTCGATCCGCACATTGCGCGCCTCGGGTCTGGTTTTGACCCAGACGTGGCCGCCCTTGCCCACGGCATCCACCGCGTTCTGGGTGAGGTTGGTGATGGCTTGCTGCAGTTCTTCGGGAACGCCCTTGATGATGCAGTCGGGGGCGTTCAGTTCGGACTCGATGGCGACATCCTTGTTGTCCTTGGGGGCGATCATGGCGAGGACGTCGGCAATGCTCTGATCGATCGGCAGCTCAATGGCATCGGAGCTGTAGCCCTCGCGAGCGTACCGTCGCATCAATGCGACAAGTTGTTCCACTTTCTTGATGCCGCGGTCGGCAACCGGGAGCATCTTGTCGATCTTGTCTTTTGACTTCTCGAAAATCTTGGTCCGCTCATCCACCGTCAGGTCGTCGTTTTGGGACGCCGCGATCACCTTTCGGGAATTCTCACCGATCACAAAGTAGGCATTCTTGATGTACGCCAATGGGTTGTGCATCTCGTGCGCGAGCCCCGCGGAGATGATCTCGAAGCTGCGGGCCTGCTCATTCATGAAGGTCGAGGCTTGGCGGTGTTGTTTGGCAAACAGCTCCGCGATGGCCGAGCGCAGTTCGCGGGGGTTGAAGGGCTTGTCCATCACCATGTCGGCTCCGCTCTCCCGAGCCGCTTCGCGATCGGCCACCTGGTTTCGGGCGGTCAAGATGATCGTGGGGACGGTGGCCAGTCTCGGGTCGGCGCGCAGTGCCCGAATCAGTCCGGTTCCGTCCAGTTTTGGCATGCGGGTGTCGGTGATGATGACGTCCGGTTGCTCTGCGGTGGCGACCGCCAGTCCGTCTTCGCCGTTGCTTGCAACAAACACCGCGTGCTCTTGGCTGAGCAGGCTCTTGGTGAACTGAAGAATCTCGGGGTTGTCATCGACCACCAGGACCTTCGTGGCTTTGCTCTCGGAGGGCGCGTGTTCGACGGGCTCGGGTGCGCCGACGTCCGCGAGGCCGCCGAATCGATAGGCGGTGCCGGAGCGAATTCGCTCGGTTTGCGCGTCGGCATGGGGGCGCGCGGTCGGGCCGCTCGGCTCGGCCTTTGGCAGCCACAACCGGAACGTGGTCCCCGTCTCGAGTCGCGAGGTGACCCCAAAGGTGCCGTTGTGGAGCGTGACGATTTCACGGGCGAGCACCAATCCCACTCCCTCGGCTGAACGCGGCGGCAGCCACTTGGTTTCACCATCGGAGGATGCCAAGGCATCGATCCAGTCGGGAGGCAATCCGGCGCCGTTGTCCCGAACCTCGATCGAGACGCCGCCGCTCTCTTGGCCCACGTGCAGGTCAATCGCGCCGCCTTGATTGGTGTAGTGAACGGCGGTTGACACGAGGTGAATCAGCGCGCGCTCCAGTTTTTCGACGTCGACCGCGATGGCCGGAACTGCGTCGTCGACCGTCAACCCGATGGCGATGCCTTTGCTGTTGGCCGAAACGGTGGCGTGGTCCACGATCCCTTGGAGCAGCCCCGCCAAGTTGGTGTCTTCGGTCTGCAGTCGAAGCAAGCCGCTCTCCAAGTGGCTGAGGTCCACCAGGTCGTCGCTGAGTCGCAAGACTTTGAGCGCGTTGCGCCGAACGGTTTGCAGGTACTCCACTTGGTTGGCCCGGAAGCTGCCCACGTCCCCGGAGAGCATGCTGTCGAGCGGGGACAGCATCAACGTGAGGGGACCCCGTAGGCCTTCGACGATGCTGGTGTAAAACCCGGTCTTGAGGCGGTCCAGATCCTTCAACTCCCCGGCGCTGGCCCGCTCGGCCTCGACCACATCAACGGCGCTTGCGACCACCTGCTCGGCGTTTTCAGCCACCGACGTTCGGCTTCGCACCGCCTCAATCGACACCCACAGGACAATTCCGACCAGCGCTGCAGCGGCGCCGGTGACTTCCCCGTGTGCGCCGAAGAGCACGAGCGCCAAGCAACCCACGAAGCCAGTGGTCTGCATGCGAGACCAGGTCAACGCGGTCGTGCCCAGCCAGCACAGCATCGCCAACAACGCGACCAGCGCCGAGCCCGCGCCGGGCAACGCGACGGCACCCAGGCCGCCCATTGTGGCCAACAACGCAAACCCCACCTCGTCTCGACGGCCGTCGAACCACCGCGGCAGTCCGCGAGCCAAGAGCCACACGACCGCCCCCATGCCCGATGCAACGCTCGCAGCGATGATGCCGGTTTGGTTCAATGACGGCGCGGTGAGCCACAGCGTGGGTCCCATCAGCAGGGCGGCTTGGGCGACGACGAGCAACCCGCGGGGATTGTCGTATTCGGTTTCATCCATGGTCGGAATCCGGAAGCGAAATGGCGATTCGAAGGCGGTTCGATTCGGTGGAAACATCGAGAAAATCCACTTCGGCAGCGCGCATGGTTGCGTCGGTGGATTCCAGCGGGAGGGAGAATTCAATGTCAACGATGGCGCGGTCGCCGGACCGATGGGCGTCGACTCGCGTGGGCTGAGCGCCCGATTGGCGGGTGCACACCGCCAGCAGCGTGCCGGTGAGGGCAAGGGGGTCGACGAACGCGCGCGCACCCGTTCCGACGTGGCCGCCCAAAGGCTCGCCGTGCTGCGCCGCCCAGATCGCACAGAAGCCGCGGATGATGGCGTCGAGGTCCTCGGGTGCATGCGGCAATTCTGCCGCGCGTTCGATCGCGCGCACCCCCGCCTGCTCGACCATCGCGGTCAAGGCTTCGATGGCTTCGATGGCAACCGAAAGCCCCTCGTCGGCCTGAGCGAGGTCGCGGACCACCCCTGCCTCGCGGTTCAGTGCGCGGGCCAACCCATTTGAAAGCGTGTTCGATGCGTGCCCTTCGGTTCGCTCCAATGCCGCCGCGCGGCCCGCGTCGAGGTGATCGATTGCCGAGGCGAGCATCGTGGTCTCGATGTCGAGGTCATCGATGGCCGATTCAAGCGCCACCTCGCGCTTGAGGTTTTGGCTGGCGGCTCGGACCGCGCTGACGATGGCTTCCGGGGGGTCGTCTGCGCCAACCACCCGAATCACCCCCCATTCATTGATTGCGGTCATCAACGTGTCCCGATCCGACGTGCCGCCCAGCATCACGGCTCGTCCAGGGTGGGCTCGGCGGACCAACTCGCGGAGGTCTCCCTCTCGCCGGCCCTGAAGTTCATTGGCCGCGATCACGACGACGGCGGGTCCGTCGAGGTTCGCCAGACCCGAGAGGGGCCGGGTGTTGACGAGGGCCGTGTCCTCGAATGCCGCGATCAGCGGGTCGGCGGCGCGCTTTCGCGCTTCCGGTGTCAACCACAGTTGCAGGGGAACGGCGTACGATGCGAGGAGTTCGTGCAGCGTGCTCATGCCGCCCCCGCTGGAAGCCAGACCTGGCAAATCGTGCCGTTCGGATCGTTCTCGAGAATCGCAAGGCGCCCGCCATGCAGCTCTGCGACCAAGCGAACCAGCGTCAGCCCAAGGCCATTTCCGGGCGGTTCGAATGCGCTGAAGAAGGGCTCAGCCGCGTCTTGCAAACGCTCGGGGGCGATGCCGATCCCGGAGTCGATGACCTCGATCACCAACATGCCATCCGCCTCCGAGCGGAGCCCCACCTGTACGGGACTTCCTTCTTCAGACGCGCGAATTGCGTTGCGAAGCATGTTCAGCAGGGCCTGTCGGGTCGGTTCCGCGATGATGGACAGGGACTCGAGCGACGGTTCGATGTTCACGTGCACCGGGTTGTGCTGACCGAAGGCATCATCGACCAGCAGCCGGACGGCATCGCTCACGAGTTTGCGGGGGGGAATCGTGGTTCGATCCCGTTTTTGCTCCGTGGCGCTCAGCCGGCGAATGTCCTCGGCGAGACACCGCGTGCGTTTTGCCGACTCGCGAATGGCCTCGGAGTCTGGACACGCCATCTGGACCGTGGTCAGGATCGGTTGAAGGGCATCGAGCACATCGGCGCCCAGCGTTTCGAGGCTGTCCAGCCACGCGCTGGCTTGGTCTTGTTCCGCTTCGGTCTTCAGTGAGCTCAACTCCGCGTTCTTGTGTTGGAATCGCTCGGTGAGTTCGGCGACGATTGTGCGCATGGCGATTCGGCGCTCGCACACCGCCAACCCCTCCTCTACCAGCGTGCGAATCCGCTCGGGGTCCCACGGCTTCAGGATGAACTGGTCCACTTTCCCTTGGTTGATGGCGGCGACGATCGGGTCCACATCGGAGTAGGCCGTGAGCACCATCCGATACAGATCCGGATGCGACTCGGCGACCGTCTGCAGCAACTCGACGCCGGTCATCTCGGGCATCCGTTGATCGGTGATCACCAACTGAATCGTCGGCTCGGACTCCAACAACTCCAGCGCCGCCTTGCCGCTTTGCGCGGTGTGGACGTCCCAATCGTCGTCCAGCAGCGCCTCCAGGACGGCCAAAACCTCGAATTCATCGTCCACCAACAAGACGCCACGACACCGCGGTTTGTCGAGGTTCAATTCGGTCAGCAAGTCTTGAATTGGTCGCCGGTCCACGTGGCTGAGAATAGCGCACTGGTCGCGAGTGCGCGCGGAAGGGGTTCCTTTTATTCGGTTCTAGGGTTAAGGCGCCCCCGACTTCGCGGAGGCCACATGCCAAAGCGCGCGTTTTTCTGCGTACTTCCTGGTGAGCGAGCATCGCTTGCTGAGGCCGTCCAGAGCGTGGGAGCAATTCCCGTTTTGGACTTTACCTGCAGCCCGACGACCAGCGTGCCCGAAGGGGCATGGGTCCGCGTCCGGACGCGCCGAAGCGTCCCGGGAGTCGGTCCGGTCATCTTGGCTGGGAACCACAAAGCACCGGTGCGAAACCGCGAGACCTGGTTGGAAGTGACCGAGCCCGGTCCGCTTCCCGCGGGCTTCGCCGGAGCGGTGTTGCGGGGCGCAGAGGTGGGCGGTCCGTGTGGCGCATTGAGCGGTTTGGAGATGCTGAGTCGGGTCGCACGCGACCAGCGCGTGATCTTGGATGCCGGGCTCAGCCCGAGCGACGCGGCGGTCGCCTTGGCCTCCGGTGCCGAAGGCGTCGTGTTGTCCGAAGTCCTGCTTGGGCTCGATGAAATTGGTCTTCCGAAACAGATGATGGAGCGATTGGGCCGACTCGATGGCGGTTCGTTTCACGTGGTCAATGGCTTCCAAATTGCCGCATCGCCGTTGTCCCCGGTTCTTCGACGGCTTCTCGATGGCGAGGGATACTGGGATCTGGCAACCAACTGGTTTGCGGACGGCGACCTGGGCCGGGTGGCGTGGCCGGTGGGTCCCGGGGTCCGTCAAGCCATCGATTTGGCCAAGGAGCACCGCACAATCACGGGCTTATTGGGGGCCTACACCGTCGCATCGGAAACGCCCCAGACGGCTCCCGTGCGGCGGCCGACCCGGAGCCCCGCCGCCGCAGATTTGGCGGGCGAGCGCGAGGAACCCGTGGCGATCATCGGTCTCGGTTGCCGTCTGCCCGGTGCGTTGAGCGTCGCCGCGTACTGGGACAACTTGGTGAACGGAAAGAGCGCGATCATCGACGTCCCGGAGGAGCGGTGGGACCCGGAACTGTTTTGGGACGAAGACAAAACCGCGCCGGACAAGACCTACGCGAAAATCGGTGGCTTTCTTCAGGGATTCACCTTTGACTCCCGGCGGTTTCGGATTCCTCCGAACGTCGCGAAGCAAGTGGCGGTCGTTCAGCAGATCACGCTCGAGAGCGTGGGCGAGGCCCTCGAAGACGCCGGATACGGGAAGGATCGGCAATTCGACCGGACCCGGGTCGGCGTCATCCTTGGGAACTCGATGGGTGGTGAGGTGACGGATGACTACGTGGTCCGAACCCGAGTTCCAGCATTCAAAGAGGCCCTGAAGTCGCTGCCGGAGTTCGCCGAACTCGACCCCGACACACAGACCGCCATCCTGGATGGGTTCGAAGCCGGTGTGAAGGGCGACTTGCCGATCATCAATGAAGACTCGATGCCGGGTGAGCTGTCCAATGTGATCGCGGGCCGGGTGGCCAATGCCTTTGACCTGTGCGGCCCCAACTTCACGGTCGACGCCGCATGTGCCAGCTCAATGGCAGCGATACAGGCAGCTGTAAAGGCACTTCAGAGCAACGATATTGACATGTGCGTAACCGGTGGTGCAGACCGATCGATGGGCGTTCCGACGTACACGAAGTTCTGCAAGATCGGCGCGTTGTCCCCCAATCATTCGGCGCCCTTTGATCGGGATGCAAACGGCTTTGTCATGGGCGAGGGAGCGGGCGTTCTTGTGCTCAAGCGACTCCGAGACGCCCACCGTGATGGCGACCGTGTCTACGCGGTGATCAAGGGCATCGGTGCGTCGAGTGATGGCAAGGGCAAGGGCATCACGGCGCCCAACCCTCGAGGGCAACGGCTGGCGCTCGAGCGGGCCTACGCGGCCGCGGGCATTGATCCCGTCGATGTGGATCTGATCGAATGCCACGGGACGTCGACTGTGGTCGGCGACAAGGTGGAGGTGGAGAGCATTTCCGCGGTGATTGGCGCCGGCCGTCGCGGCGATCGGGGCCCCATTCGCATTGGTTCCGTGAAGTCAAACATCGGCCACCTGAAGTCTGCCGCCGGTGCCGCGAGTTGCATCAAGGCCGCATTGGCCCTCCATAACAAGACCTTCCCTCCGACCATCAATTTCAATAATGCCCGTTCAGATGTACCATTTGACGCGGTTCCTCTTGCGGTCCAGACGTCGACAGAGGCATGGCCCGATGGCCCGACGCGTCGGGTGGGCGTGAGCGCGTTCGGGTTCGGGGGCACCAACTTTCACGTTGTCTTGGAAGAGGATCGCGGTCCAGCGACCGCGGCCGCTTCGCCGGGTCGGTCGCCGCTTCCGGCGTTGGAAGACCGGCCCCTGCCGGCGTGGGTCTGGGGTGTGAGTGCCACGGATCGCCCCGGGCTGATTCGCGCGCTTGAATCGTCGACCAGCGCGCCCTTCGATCCCTCCGCACCAATTCGGTTGGCTGCTGCTGCTCCGGATTCAGCGAGCCGTCGGGATCAGGTTGAGCGGGCGTTGAAGGTGCTGCGAAAGAACGGTTCTACGGAGCTGCTGCGCGGGCGGGGCATTCACGTCGAGGAATCGCCCTACGACGGCAAAGTGGCGTTTTTGTTCACCGGCCAAGGATCGCAGTACATCGACATGGGTCTGGACTTGGCCGAAATGTACCCGGTTGTCGCGGCGACGTTTGATGAAGCGGACGAAGTGATGACGCCCGAACTTGGGCGACCCCTTCGTGATTTCATCCGACGCAACCCCGAAATTCCCGAAGAAGAGCAGTTCGAGCGGCTTCGGGACACGGAGATCTCGCAGCCGGCCACGCTGACCGTCGACGTGGCGATCCTGCGGCTGTTGGCCGCGCACGGGATTCTTCCGGACATGGTGGCGGGGCACTCCCTGGGCGAGTACGCGGCGGCGGTCGCGGCGGGCATTTTGAGCTTCCGTGATGCGTTGGTGGCGGTCAGTGCCCGGGGTCGGGAGATGGCCGGGGTTCAGATCGACGACAAGGGCCGGATGGCGGGGATCGCAGCCAGCGTGGACAAGGTCCAGGAGGTGCTGGCGGAGATCCCCGGGTACGTTGTGCCGGCCAACAAAAACTGCGCCACGCAAACCGTCATCGCCGGTGCGTCGGAGCCGGTCGAGGCGGCGATTGAGGCATTCGTCTCGCGGGGCATCACCGTGTACCCGCTGCCCGTGAGTCACGCGTTTCACTCCAGCATTGTGGCCCCGGCCTCGGCGCCGCTGAAGACGGTGCTTGAGCGTCTCGACATCCGGCCTCCGCAGCGGCCGATCACCACCAACGTGACCAGCCGCTATTACCCCGATGGCGCGGACGCGCGCGCCGAGATCATCGACATCCTGGCGAAGCAGGTCGCCGCCCCCGTGGAATGGATCGCTCAGGTGGAGCGGATGTACGCCGACGGCGCTCGCATCTTCATCGAGTGCGGCCCGAAACGGGCGCTCACGGGGTTTGTTGCATCCATCTTGAAGCGCCGGCCCCACCGCGCCATCTACACCAATCACCCCAAGCGTGGCGGTGTGGCGAGCTTTCAAGACGCGCTGGCGTCGCTGACCACGCTCGGGTTTGATGTCTCCGCCCATCCGGGCGCCGCCATCCCCGACATCTTCGCCCCTCCGCCGCCGCGTTTGGCCACGTCTGCGGCGATGCGCAAGTGGACCCCAGCACCCGTGGACGAAGGCCGGCCGACGCAGCCTCAGGCGACCCCATTCATCCTGCGCGCGGTGCTTGACGTTGTGGCGATGGCCACCGGCTACTCACCGGAAGAACTGAATTTGGACGATGAGCTGGAAGCGGACTTGGGGATCGATACCGTCAAGCAGGCCGAGGTCATCGCCCACGTTCGGGATCGGTTCCGCCTGGACCACGATCCCGGCTTTCGATTGAGTCAGCATCGGACGCTGCGGGATCTCGCCAACTACGCCGCCCGTCGATTGGGGTCCACGCAACCCGCCGCCATTGAGCAGGTGTTGGTGGATACCCGCGGCCGGGTTGCGGTTGGGTCCGAGCGGCCGACGGTCGGAGGGGAGCTTCCCCACGACGCTTTGTCTGCATTGGCCGAAGGGGCGGCGCGCGCCGGTTTGAGCGATGGCGACGCCAATCAGTTCGCGGCGTCCATCTTGCCCGCCGTTCGGGGATTGGTTCAGACCATGCTCGAAGCGCGACCGGCACCGTTGACGCCGCCCGCCCCCGTGCCGGCGCCGCTTGAGCCGTCCGCCCCTGCACCGGTCCCGGCGGCTCCCCGCTCTGCACCGGCAGTCGTTCCCGCCTCCATCAGCGTGGTCTGCTCCGGCGCATCGGTCGGGCTGCCCGGCGGCGAAGAGGTGTTCGCTCCCGACAATGTGGCGCGCATCTTGGACGGTGAAGTTCGAATCTCGCGGCTCAGCGAGGCCACACAGGACGGCTTTTTGGCCAAACAGGTCGTTCGGGTTCACAAAGACCCCAAGACCGGCCAGGGCACCTTCAAGTCCGTCGAGCAACGCGAGGAAGTCATTCGATTGGCCGGCGTGAAGGCGGCCTTCGACCTGGCGGAACAGTACGGCATTGACCCCCAATGGGTTCGCGCACTCGACATCACCACTCAGTTGTCGTTTGCGGCGGGGATCGAGGCGCTCAAGGATGCCCAGATTCCCCTGGTGCAGACCTTTCACACCACGCGAAGCGGCAAGAAGGTGTCGACGGGATGGAAGCTGCCCGAGGAGATGCGCCGCTCCACAGGGGTGATTTTTGCGTCCGCATTCCCGGGATACGACGAGTTTGCCAAGCACATGCGGGCAGACGGTCGCGATGACGAAGGCAACTTTGATCGGCGATTCCTGTTTCAAGTGCTCGCCATGGGGCACTCTCAGTTTGCGCAATACATCGGCGCACAGGGCCCCAATGCCACCACCAACGCTGCCTGTGCGAGCACCACCCAGGCGGTGGCGATGGCATCGGACTGGATTCGCGTGGGCCGGTGCGAACGCGTGATTGTGGTGGGTGCGGACGATGTGACCTCGGACGCCTTGATGGAATGGATTGGAACCGGATTTTTGGCCACCGGTGCCGCCACGACCAAGGACGTGGTCGAGGATGCCGCACTCCCGTTCGATGCCCGCCGCCACGGCATGATCCTGGGCATGGGAGCCGCGGGGCTTGTGGTGGAATCCGAGGCGTCCACATCCGCCCGGGGCATTGTGCCTCTGGGGCGCTTGTTGGCGGCTCGATTCGCCAACTCGGCCTTTCATGGAACGCGCTTGAATCCCGAGCACATCGCGACGGAAATGGACGCCCTGGTCGCCGAGGCGGTGGAGCGGGCTGGCGTGTCCCGCGACGAGTTCGCGGCATCGGCCGTGTTCATGAGTCACGAGACCTACACGCCCGCCAAAGGCGGCTCGGCGGCTGCGGAGATCGAGAGCCTGCGCCGCGCATTCGGTGCCGCTGCCTCCAACGTTGTGGTGACGAACACCAAAGGATTCACCGGTCACCCAATGGGTGCGGGCATCGAAGACACGGTCGTCTTGAAAGCCCTGCAGTATGGCCGGGTTCCGCCCATTCCCCACCTGAAGCAGCCCGACCCGGACCTTGGCGATCTTCGACTGTCCCGCGGAGGTGCGGTGCCGGTGCGGTACGGAATTCGCCTGGCGGCGGGATTCGGCTCCCAGCTGGCATTGCTGGCATGGGAAGGCTTGGCCCACGCGGAACACCGAATCGCCGACGCGGCCACGCACCGCGAGTGGCTCAAGCGGGTCAGCGGATTGGCCGAGCCGACGTTGGCGGAGCACCAGCGGCACTTGAGGGTCACCGAGGCGGCGGCGGCCGATGCGGGCATCGAGCCGGCCGTTGTCGAGCCGCCCGAGGCCGCGCCGCAGCTCGGTTCGGCCAGCGATGTGCTGAGCGAGCTGCTGGCCGTCATTTCGGAGAAGACCGGCTACGGCCCCGATGAGTTGGAGCCGGACTACGAACTCGAAGCCGACCTGGGCATCGACACGGTGAAGCAAGCGGAGATCTTTGGACAGGTGCGGGAGCAGTACGGCCTCGCCGCCGACGAGAGCTTCCGGCTGTCGGACTACCCCACGATCGAAGCGTTGGCCGGCTGGTTGCAGGCCCAAGCGGCCAGTCAAAACAGCGCACCCAACGTCGATCCGGTGGTGGAATCGGCTCCGCCACCAAACGCCGATGCCGCTCCGCCGGCTCCCTTAGCGGCGACGGTGCAGTCCGACCGCGGCGCGCTGCCGGCCAGCTTCCGATTGCGGAGGCCAATCGGGGTGGCGCGTCCGCCGTGGCAGATGGGCACCATCAAAGGGCGCATCGTCACCGTCTTGGGCACCACACCGCTCGCGGATGCAATTCGGACGGCGGTGGTCGCCAAGGGCGGCCGGCTCGACGGCCCACCCGATGCCATCATTGATGCTGGCACGGATGTGTTTGAGAGCTTCGAACAGGCCCAGAGCGTGGCCGAGGCCCGTCCCCGCGACTGGGTGTGCGCGGCCCACGTGGGACGGGTTGCGGTCGATCCCGTCACGGGCCGAGATTTCGGGTCCACCGCTGGGTTTGCCAAAGCGGTTGGTCGAGAGTGGGACGGCACCGCGGCTCGCGTGGTGAACGTCGATCGATCCATGGATGTGGAGACCGCGGCGGCCCTCGTGATTGAAGAGCTTGGCACCAACGACGGCTCCATCGAAATCGCGTGGGGCAGCGACGGTCGCACGGCGGTGGAATTGCAGTTGATGGACTTTCCGGAGCAAGGCGCTGCGCTGACCGCATCGGTTGTGGCGTTGACGGGCGGAACCCGGGGCATCACCGCTCAGGTCGCCAAAGCGTTTGCCGGCCGCGGTGTGTCCAAACTCGCGCTCCTCGCGCGCACGGCGCCGGGCACCGAACCCCTCGACGAAGCGGCGGCCAAAGCCAGCGCGAAGGCTTCGCTGGAGGAATCGGGGATGCGGGCGACGCCCGCGGCGGTTCGCGACATCGTGGCACCCCTGAAGCGCGCCGAGGAAGCCCGCAGGAATGTGGAAGCCATGCGCGCCATGGGCGCCGAGGTTGAATTCTTCCAGGTCGATTTGGCCGACCCGGAAGCCGTTCGGTCCTGCCTTGACCGGGTCCGGACGTCGTTTGGGCCCATCGATGTGTTGGTCCACGGCGCCGGTGTGGAAGAGAGCCGCTTGATCGAAGACAAAGATGCGGGCGGATTCCACCGCGTGTACGACGGGAAGGCGGTCGGCGGACTGGCCCTGGCCGAGGCGTTGGAACCGGAGGCATTCTTCGTTTCGATGGGATCGGTCGCCGGTCGCTTCGGAAACCCGGGACAAGTCGACTATTCGGCTGCAAACGAAGCCATGGCGCAGGTTTGTTTTGCCCGACCCGCTTCCCTCCATGTCGACTGGACGGCCTGGGCGGATGTGGGAATGGCCGTGCGCGGGGGGATGGACAAGCTGCTTGGCGACCGGGGCGTGGAAATGCTGCCTGCGGGACCGGGCTCCGAGCTGTTGGTGGACATGGTAGCTGCAAAGCTTGTGGGAGAGGTGGTCGTGTCGGGGCGCCTCGGCGACTTCGGCATTGCTCCCGCTCACCCCCTGATCGATGGGGTGGAGATGGATGGCGAATCGATCATCGGAACCCGTTCGTTGAGCCTCGTTTCGGATCCGTGGATTGCCGATCACGCCATTGATGGAAAGCCGGTGTTGCCCGGCGTGGTGGGGTTGGAGATGATGGCGGCCGTCGCGGCGATGGCCGACCCGGGTCACCGGTATGCCGGCGCTCGGAACGTGGTGTACGAGGCTCCGATCAAGCTCCACGGCGATGCCCCGACCACGGTTGTGGTGACGGCCACCCCTGCAGACGGGGGCGTGCAGTGCACCGTGTCGTCGTCTCGAACCGCACGAACGGGACGCGTGATCGAGACCAAACACTTCTCGGCAACGGTGGTCTGGGTGCCCACTGATGCTGCGGACCTTCCCCCGATGGGCATGCCCGACCACCCCGTGAGCGGGGACGAGATCTACGCTCGCTTCTTCCACGGGCCCGCATTTCAAGTGTTGAACCGGGTCACGGGGGTCACGTCGGATGGGCTGCTGGCCGAAGGCGCAGTTCGGCACCTGGGAATTGCGGGCGGGATGGCCACCGCCCCGTTGGTCCTCGAGGCCGCGTTTCAGGCGGCGGGACTGCACGGCATGATGCTCGACGGCATCATGGCGCTCCCCCGCGCCATTGGCAGCGTGGATGTGTGCGGCTCGGTGCGCGATGACGAAGCACTGCACCTCACCGTTCGCGCGCAGGGCAGCGCCTACGACGTGGACGTGTCCACCGAACGGGGTCGGGTGCTGCGTCTTCGCGGGTTTGAGATGGTTCAAGCCGGACCGCTTCCGCCCGACGGCGGGTTTGAACCCCCAGCAGGCGGCTGGTCTCCCGCGGTCATTGCTCGGGTCAAGGCAGAGGACGCGGAAGCGGACGCTTCCGCGCTCTTGACCGACCGCGAGCGGGCCGTCATTGCCGAACGGGGAACCGAGAAGCGCCAGTCGGATCGAACCCTGGGACGGGTGGCGGCAAAGCGCGCTTTGGTTCAGTTGACCGGAATGGACCCGCAGACCTTTCGCATTGAAAATCGGGCATCCGGCGAGCCGTATGCCGTGACGCTGGAGGGCGTGGAGCTTCCCCACGTCTCGATTTCGCACCGCGATGGCGAAGCGATCGCCATCGCGACGTCCGCCGGGCGGGCAGGCGTGGACCTGGAACGAATCGAGGCCCGGGCACCGTCGTTTTCGGAAACCTGGTTTCGGGTCAGCGAGCGCGCGATGTGCCAGGGCGATCCCCGGCGCGAGAGTCAAGTATGGGCGATCAAAGAGGCCGTGTTGAAGGCATTGGGGACCGGCTTGCAGCTTGACCCTCGGGACGTAGAAGTGTTGAACATCGCCGATGGGCGGGCCGAAGTTCGCTTGTACGGTCAAGCCAGTCAGCGGCACGCTGCGCTGGGCGGTGGCGAGCTGTCGGTCGACATTCAGGATGACCAATCGATGGTGATTGCGGTCGCTTGGTTGGCCTCGTGATCACTTGATTGTTTGCGCGTTCTTGTCGCGCGCGTAAACATCGGGGTGTGATCCTCCTCGAACGCCCAGATGGCATCCGAATTGTCCGAATTGCGTCGCCGGACGAGGCTTTGCCCTACCGGGCAAGCTTTGCCGGTGCGTATCAAGACATTTTCTCGGAGCCCCCGTACAACGAGCGGTACTTCCCGTCGGAGGCCCAGGCCATCCTGCGTCGGTACCTGTCGACGCCCGAGAACATCTGCATGCTCGCCGTTCGGGGCCGCGCCAAGGTGGTTGGGTTTGGCATCGGCGTGCCCGCGAGCAGCAAACCCGACATTGCCCGAGACCTGCGCGGGCTGCTTCCGGTTCCCCACTCCTATTACTTGGCAGAGCTCGGCGTCCTCGAGTCTGCCCGCGGGGCTGGGCTGGGCAAGACCCTCGTGACCCAGCGACTCGACCTCATCGACCATCAAAAATACACCCACGTCGTTCTGCGGGTCAGCGCAGTGAGAAACCGGTCGTACGACATGTACATGGACATGGGCTTTGACGACATTGGTGTGTACACAGAAGTTCACTCGCGTCGAACCGACGGACGGGTCAGCACCGACCGGCGCCTCTTCATGTCGAAGTTGCTGAGCCGTCGAAAGAGCGCGCTCACGACCGATGATGGAACCCCGGAGCGGTTCGGTACCAGCACCTGACGGCGGGCGCCTATTCTTCGATGGGTGCCGCGTTTTCTGCGAGCGCAGGGGCGTCTTCCGCGTCGACCGGCTCGGTCGTCGCCTCCTCATCGGCGGGGCTGAGCCTCGGCTCGGCCGCGGGAACCGGGAACGGTCCCAAGGAGGACTCGTCCCACACCTCGCGCAGTTCGGAGAGCGCCCGGTCCCACCGGGCGAGCATGGGCGGAATGGCAAACGGGACCAGCAGCGGGTGCGACCCGGACTCATCGCTTGGCGAGGAGTGGAGCCCATCGACGCTGAACGGCTCGCGTCCGTAGATTCCCAGGGCGGGTCCGTGCTTGTCTCTGTGAATCAGCGCGACTGCCGGGACGTGCTCCAGAACCGCGGGGACGCCCCACGGCTGGAAGTACCGGTTTGGGCGCCCCTCCGAACGGAATCCGGTGAGCAGGAACAGCGCGCTGGCGAAGCCGTCGTCGAACAAGCTGGGCAGCGAGGACGCCTCGTCGGCCAGCTGCGGAATGAGCGGCGACTCGGGAACGGTTTGGGCGGGCGTTTTCGCGGGTTCGGTGATGGTGACAAACACGTCAGCCCCCGTGCTCAGCGCGCGCTCCAGCTGGTCGCGCGTTTCCACGTGCAGGTGCCAGCGCACGCGCCACTCTCGCAGGCTTCCGCCCGGCCGTGCAACGGTGTGGTGTTCCACGCCCGCGGCCCCCTCGGGGATCTCGTGGGGGTGGCCCTCTTCGCAGTACGCCACCAGCATGCCCTCGCCCATCAGCTGCCGCATCAACCCGTAATGGTCAATGGGCCCAAAACCGATGCCCCGCTGGGCGTCTCGGGCACGGTCGTCGCTGAAGGTGGCACCGGACAACACGATCCGATGAATGGAGCCCTCGGCGAGGTCTTCTTCCATGGTCTCGTACTCAATCCACCGTTCCCGACCACGGCACAGCCGCCCGGGCGAAGCGGGGTCGAAGGATTCGGTGATGTACCCAAGTGCAGAGACCATGGCGGGGGTTTATCCAGCCGCAAAGACAGCCACAAGCGGGTGACAGCCGATCGGTCTTGCTTGCGACGCCATGCCCGCGTGCTATCCCTTCGGGCCTGCGACCAAGGAGATTGGGGTGACCGACAATTTCTACATCACCACGCCCATCTATTACGTGAACGACAAGCCGCACTTGGGCCATGCATACACCACGATTGCCGCCGATGTGGTCACGCGATGGCACCGGCTGAACGGTCGGCCGGCGTACTTCCTCACGGGAACCGACGAACACGGCCAGAAGGTCTTTGAGGCCGCCGCCAAGCGGGGCATCAGTCCCCAGCAGCACGTGGATGAACTGTGCGAGCCGTTCAAGGCGCTGTGGGCGCGCATGGACATCCAGCACGACGACTTCATCCGAACCACAGAACCGCGGCACACCCGGGTGGTTCAGGACGTCCTGCAGACGTTGGTCGACAACGGCGACATCTACACGGCGGACTACGAAGGCTGGTACAGCACCAGCGCCGAGCGGTTCTGGACGGAGAAGGACCTGGTGGACGGCAAGTGCCCGGACACCGGCACCAAGGTCGAGTGGATCAAGGAAAAGAACTACTTTTTTCGGATGTCGAAGTACGCCGATCGGCTCCGCGCGTACATCGCCGAGCACCCCGATTTTCTGCGACCCGCCTCGCGAAAGAACGAGGTGCTGGGCTACCTGAAGAAAGACGTGGGCGATCTCTGCATCAGCCGCCCCAAGACCCGTCTTCCCTGGGGCATTCCGTTTCCCATGGATCCCGAATACGTGACCTACGTGTGGTTTGATGCGCTGCTCAACTACATCTCGGCGATCGGGTACCACCCCGGCGGCTCCACTCCGGACTTCGAACGTTGGTGGCCGGCAAGCTACCACCTCGTGGGCAAGGACATCCTCACCACTCACTCGGTGTACTGGTCGACCATGTTGTTTGCGATGGGGTTGAGTCCAGCGAAGTGCCTGTATGCGCACGGGTGGTGGACCATCGAGGGCAACAAGATGAGCAAGTCCATCGGCAATGTGGTGGATCCACACCTGCTCATCGACTGCTACGGATCCGACGCGGTCCGTTATTTCCTGATGCGGGAGATCGCATTTGGTGCCGACGGCGATTTTTCCCACACGGGATTCATGACCCGCTACAACGCGGACTTGGCGAATGACCTGGGAAACCTGGCCCACCGCGCGCTGTCGATGACCACCAAGTGGCTGGGCGGCGCGGTGCCGCCCTTGGACGACAACACCGACGCCGACAACGCGCTGCAGCGGGTTGCCGATGAGGCGGTCGAGGGGTTCTGCCGCCGCATCGAAGGCATGCAGATCGCCGCCGCGCTGGAGTCGCTGTGGACCTTGGTTCAAGCCGGCAACAAGTACATCGACGACATGGAGCCGTGGAAGCTCAATCGAGAGGGTGCATCCGACCGTCTGGCTGGCGTCATGCGTCGGTGTCTGGAGATCTGCCGAGTGGCGGCCGTGTTGTTGAGCCCAGTTGCCCCCAACAAAGGGCGGGAATTGGCCTCGAAGTTGGGCATGGTCGACCTGACCGTGAGCGGCGTTCAGTCGCTGGACCAGCTGACGACCCATGCTGCAGTCGATGCGGGTGAACCGCTCTTTCCACGCATGGCCGAGCTGCCCGAACGCATTCAAACCGTGCTGGCCGGGGCGTTGCCCGAAAAGGCCGAACAAGCTGCTGCGAAAGCGGTGGCCAAGAAACAGAAACAGGAGGCCCCCGTGGCAGAAGAAGCCGAACAATCCAATCCGTACATTCAGTTCGAAGACTTCCTGAAGGTCCAGCTCAAAGTTGGCGAAATTGTTGAAGCAGAGAAGCACCCAAACGCCGATCGCCTGCTGGCGCTGAAGGTGGAGGTCGGCGAAGATCGGCCCCGTTCCATCGTGGCGGGCATAGCGGCGAAGTACTCGCCCGACGATCTGGTCGGGAAGAAAATCGTGATCGTCGCGAACCTCAAGCCTCGCAAGCTTCGAGGCGTTCTGAGCGAAGGCATGTTGCTCGCCGCGACGGGGTCGGAACTCGAGGGCTTGGTCACCGTTGACCCGGGCGTGAATTTCGGCAGCACGGTCGGATAGCCGCGGCGTCCATTGATTTCCGCCCGGCCCGACTTCGGACGGTCGAACTGCTGTTATCGAATTGTCATAAATTCAAACTGACTGGTCGGTCATTATTGAGCAATATCAGCAACTTAGTTGCTTTTTGGGGGCATTCTCCATAGGGGGAATTCCGAGCATTTTGGAGTCATCATGGCCATCACCGAGAACCGAGACCTGTTCGCGCGCTGCGCATCCTTCAAACGCCACAAAATCGCGAAAGAATACGGCGTCTATCCCTTCTTCCGCGCATTGGACGATTCGGAAGGGTCGCGGGTCCAAATCGAGGGCAAAGCCCGCATCATGCTGGGCTCGAACAACTACCTTGGACTGACCCACCATCCCGAGGTGATTGCCGCTGCCAAAGAGGCGCTGGATCGGTTCGGTACGGGGTGCACCGGTTCGCGGATGCTCAACGGAACCCTGAACTTGCACAACCAACTCGAAGAAGAGCTGGCAACCTTTCTTGGGAAGGAAGCCGTGCTGCTTTGGTCGACCGGGTTCATGTCCAACTCGGGTGCCGTGGGTTCGCTGTGCAACCGAAAAGACATCATCTTCGCCGACCGGGAAGACCACGCAAGCCTCATTGACGGCTTCATCTTGAGCCAAGCCAAGCTGGTTCGCTTCAAGCACAACGACATGCAAGACCTCGAGCGCAAGCTGGAGCTTCACAAGGACTTCACCGGCGGCAAACTGCTCGCTGTGGATGGCGTGTACTCCATGACCGGTGAGGTGGCTCCCGTGGACCGAATCGTGGCGCTCGGCAAGAAGCACGGATGCCGCATTCTGGTGGATGAAGCCCACGCCATTGGGACCATCGGGCCGCAAGGCCGCGGCTCGGTCGCGCACTTCGGCATGACGGACCACGTCGACTTGATCACGGGCACGTTTTCGAAGACCTTCGCGTCCATGGGTGGATTTGTGGGCTGCCCCCAAGACGTCAAGGACTACCTGATGCACAACAGCCGGCAGTTCATGTACACCGCCAGCTTCACACCCTCGATCGCCGCCACCGTGCTCACGGCGCTCCGTCTGATGCGCGAGCAGCCCGAACTGGTCGATCAGTGCAAGGAAAACGCGCTGTGGATGCGCACCGAGCTCGAGCGCATGGGCTTCAACTGTTTGGCCTCGGAGACGGCGGTCGTGCCCATCGTCATCGGTTCGGTGGAGCAGATGCTGTGGTTCAACCAACGCATCTTTGAAGAAGGCGTGTTTGCGAACCCCGTGTTGCCACCCGCCGTGCCCACCAACGCGTGTTTGGTGCGCACGTCCTACATGGCCACTCACGACCGCAGCGAGCTGCAAGAAGCGTTGGACATCTTTGAGCGTGTGGGCGTCGAGCTGGGCGTGATCGGGCCCCACAAAGAAGCGATGGCGGACCACTGGGCCAACATGTCGAAGACGGTTGGCATTTGACGACACGCTGAATCGCTGCCGAACGTCCGTGTTCTGCCACCGGTCCATTCGGTGGGGCGGTCACGCGCGTGACGGGGACGGAACGTTCAACGCCGACCCGAACCGAAGGCCATCCTGACGCCCCGCTGAGTCCCGGTCTGCGCGGCTGGGCACCGCTGTGGCTTCAGCCGATTTGTTCCCCGTGGAAGGTCCACCGACCCGCGGGGAACGCCTCGTTGTTGTTCATCCACCACTGCCGCCAGTTGGCGATGTGCATGGTCTGGACGCGGTAGGGGCCTTCGGCGTCGAAGGGCAGGCGCTGGCCCGTCGCGATCACAAGCTCGTCATAGGTCGACCGCCGCACCATGGGATCGTCGTGCGACAACCGGTCGATGAGGAGCCCCGGATCCATCAGCCGTCCGTGCCGGTACCGGAACCCGTCTTCGAAGTGGCTCTCGTGCTCTGCCCACCAGTTGGTCCACCGGTTGCGGAGCAAGCTCTCTTCGGGGTCTTCGTGGTGGCCCGTGATCAACTCGAGGGCGCCAGAAGCGACCCGAACCCGCGCGGGGTCCCGGCTGGCGGTGGCTTCGATGAGCCTCGGAATGGCCCGGGGATCGCCCAGGTACCCCAGACCTTGGAGGGCGCCGAGTCCGGCCGGACCCTCGAGTTCCGCGCTGCGGAACAACAGCAGCAGGTAGTTGGGACCGCCGTAACGTCCGACGATTTCGCCCAGCGAGCGGTTCATGCCGGGGCGGTGGGACGCCAGCGATTGAGCCTGGTAGTCGACCCCTTGCCACTCGCCGAGCAGCAGCAGCGCGACCGACGTCTCTTCGGCCAACTCGGGCTCCTCCAGAGAGGGAAGCAGGCAATCGATGGATGAGATGTCGCCGATCCGACCCAGCGATACGATGGCGGCTTTCCGACTGGTGGGGTTGTTGCCGGGTCCGACCATGGCCTTGAGCGGTTCAATGGCCAGCGGCTCCCGCCGCAGGCCCAGCACTTCGATGGCGTTGCCCAGCGCTTGTGGGTCAGACGATCCTTCCAATGCGTCGAGCAAGCCGTCCACAAGTGCGGCATTTGGCGACCGGGCCATCGCGCCCACCAAGGCGCGCTTCGCGATGCCGCCGGGCTTCACGACCAGCAGGTGGTTCAACAGCGCTTCGGCCGCTTCATACGAGCGGTGGGCGCTCAGCAAGTCCGTCGCGGCCACGAAGCGTGCGAGGTTCGGATCGGTGCTCCGGGGGCTGTTGAGATCGATCGTTTTCGACAACGCATCGATTTCCGACCGCAAGACCGCGACCACCTCCGTGGTGCATGCCGCGATGGCCATCCGGTGGGCACCGATGCGCCGCTCGGGCCGCTCGGCATCCGCTCGAGTCAGGGGTGGGCGGGCCCGTTGGGCATTCCACCGGTCCCTTGAGTGATCCGCCGAGCGGTTGAGGTGCCAGTCCAGTGAACGCGCGGGGTGGCCGGCAATCGCATCGGATGCCGCAACGCCAGCGGCATGGTCGACGGACTTGAACAGGGCGTGGGCGTCCTCGGCGGCGCCGGGGGTGCCGGTCTGGGCCATGCGAAGCCGCGCCCACGCTTCGCGAATCGGCAAACCGAGTCGGCCGTACT
The DNA here is from genome assembly GCA_036156175.1 of Myxococcota bacterium. Taxonomy (GTDB): domain Bacteria; phylum Myxococcota_A; class UBA796; order UBA796; family UBA796; genus UBA796. The sequence continues at coordinate 54,300 of JAYZVA010000027.1, read as the reverse complement.
CGTCGGCGGCCCGCTCGTAGTCTTGCACGGCCCGCTCGGCATCGCCTTGCAACCGAAAGAGGTCGCCGCGTCGGATCAAGACGCGCTGCAGCAGCTCGGCGTTGTCGCCCGCCAGTCCACGGGCCTGTTGGTAGGTCTCCGCCGCTCTCCCGTATTCGCCAGTGAGCCGCAACACGTCGCCCAATCCGAGAACGGCCTGGGCTTCGAGGCTGTCGAGGTTCGCTGCCTTGGCGAGCGTCTGCGCCTCGGAAAACGCCGTTTTCGCTTCGTCGTAGTGTTCGCGAAGCAGGTGGCGTTCGCCCAGCATCAGCAGGGCTTCGCTGCGATCGGCCGGCCGCGTCATGTGGGCCAGACACTCCAAGAGAATCGCTTCACACCAGGGCTCTTGCCGGGAGGCGGCGATTGTGCCCAGCAACAAGCGTGCGCGGTCGGACGTCGGGCGGGGATCGTACCGCAGGGCGCGAAGGCGCCGTTCGGCATCGTCGTGGTGCCCCAAGTCGACTTCGATCCTGGCGAGCATGAGCGTGGCCTCGGGCATCGGGCCGCGCAGCTGAAATCCCCGTGCGCGCTCGAGCAGGTCGACCAGGACACTGTGCGCTTCGGTTCGGTCTTGGCGATCCAGGTGAACCTGAGCCAGTGCGACGCCGGCCAGCTCCACCGTGCTCAACTCCTCGTAGGACACGACATCGGTGACGGCTTCGGTCAAAAAGTGGATCAGTTCCCGTTCCCAGGCGTCATCGCCCTTCGGAAACAGGCCGGCGAGCGTCGTGACCAACGCGGCCGACGGCTGAAACACCGTGGGCACGCTCTGCGGGAGGCGGGCGCCGCGAAAGGCTTTCAAGAGCGCCCATCGGGCCTGGCCTTGATCGGAGTTCAACAAGGCCACTCCGAGCCGCTCCCACGCGCCCATCATGCCCGGATGAGCCGCAGTTGCTTGGCGAAGTCGCTCGATCGCGGCGTCGGTCTTGCCGTTGGTCAGCAGGCGCTCCGCCAACTGCAGGAGCAAGAATCCCGAGTTGGGATCGGCGTCGAGTCGGGTCTGGAAGCGCGCTTCCGGATCGCGAATGTTGTTGTCCAGAATCTGAATGGTTGCCGCCAACCACGACTGGAAGTCTTCGTGCAGTGGCTCGAACAGCTCACCCGTCCATCGCCCAAAGACGGCGTCGCCGTGCGCGTCGGGCGCGTAGGCCCAGTGGTCGGTCTCCAGTGGGCCATCGGCGAAGACGATGACATCGGGCACGTGCTCCGCCGCCGACGCCAGTTCGTTGACCGACCGGATCTGCAACACACCGCGGAAGAGCACCGCCCCGTTCCAGCGGTGGAGAAACCGCATCAATGAGCGCGGAATCGGCTGGGTCAGGTTCGACCGCGCGGAAGCCACGGCCTCTTCGGTTGCCGGCGCGCGAAGGTTGTGGACGTCGTTGCGGTATCGGTCGACAACGGCGAGGAGGGACTGAAACGGATCAGCGGCGGCAGTCTGCATGATTCAACTCGGGGAAGGCGGGAGATCCAGGGGAAACTTGGGACTCCAGCATACCAGACTTGACATGCCAAGGGTAGGGTGCAGAAGAAACTATTAAAAGTTTTTCTAAATAACTGAAAAAACTACCTATTTTGCAACAAAGTTGACCAACCGCCCCGGAACGACAATCTCCTTGATGACGGTTTTTCCTTCCAGGTGGCGGGCAACGTTGGGCTGCTGCCGCGCTTTTTGAAGCACTTCGTCTTTGGTGGCGCTGGCATCGACTTCGATGGTTCCGCGCAACTTGCCCATGACTTGAATGGCCAGTTCGACCGTGTCGTCTTGGAGTGCGGCTTCGTCGTAGGATGGCCAAGAGGCCACCGCGAGGGACTCGGTGCACCCCATCCGGCTCCACAGCTCTTCCGCAAGATGCGGCGCATAGGGGCTCAAGATTTTCACGAAGTCGGTGGCCTCTTCTTTGGTGGGCAAGCGGCCACCCGCTGCATTCACAAATTCCATCATGCGCGAGACGGGCGTGTTGAATTTGAGCGCTTCGATGCCATCGGTGGCTTCTTTGATGGCGATGTGGAGGGCTTTCGTCACCTCCTTTCGCTGCGCCCCGAACGGGTGCAAGGCGCCGGTGTTTTGATCGATGAACAGCCGCCAGACACGCCCCAAGAACCGGTACACCCCTTCGCAACCGGAGGTTTGCCAGGGTTTCACCTGGTCGAGAGGTCCCATGAACATTTCGTAGGTTCGAAGCGCATCTGCGCCGTATCGGGCCACGATGTCGAGGGGGTCCTCCACGTTCTTCTTGGACTTGCTCATCTTCTCGATTTGGGTGGTCACCGGGGTGTCGGTTCCCGTCACGAACCAGTCGTCGCCCCGCTGTTCGACCTCGGTGGGGAGGTAGTACTTTCCTCGAGCGTCTTGGTAGCTGTAGGCGAGGATCATTCCTTGGTTGAACAGCGCCTTGAAGGGCTCCTTGGTGTGCACCAACCCGCAGTCGTAGAGCACTTTGTGCCAGAACCGGGCGTACAGCAGGTGGAGCACTGCGTGCTCCACGCCACCAATGTACATGTCGACCGGACCCCAGTATCGCTCGGCTTCGGGGCTGAAGGGGGCTTCGGCGTTGGTGGGATCCATGTACCGGAGGTAGTACCAGCAGCTTCCGGCCCACTGGGGCATCGTGTTCGTCTCTCGAACGGCCGGCTGACCATCGTGTTCGGTGTTCAGCCATTCGTCGGCTCGGGCCAAGGGGGGACGGCCATCGGCGGTCGGCTTGTAGGCATCGATGTGGGGCAAGGTCAGCGGGAGTTCGGACGGATCGATGGCGTGCACGCCCCCATCGGCGGTGTGAACGATCGGAAAGGGTTCGCCCCAGTACCGCTGCCGGCTGAACAGCCAGTCGCGGAGTTTGTAGTTGACCTTGCGATTCCCGAGTTGGTGTTCCTCGAGCCAATCAATGATCCGTTCCTTGAAGGCCTCGATGCCCAATCCGTTGTAGTCACCGGAGTTGATGGCTGGGCCATCGCCGGTGTAGGCGGCGGCCGTGACGTCGTGGCCTTCGGGGCTCTTGATCACCTCGACGATGGGGAGATCGAAGGCGGTGGCAAAGGCATGGTCCCGTTCATCGTGGGCCGGAACGGCCATGATCGCTCCGGTGCCGTACGTCATCAAAACGTAGTCCGCAGTCCACACCGGCACCCGCTCGCCGTTGACGGGATTGATGGCGTATGCACCAGTGAACACGCCGGTTTTTTCTTTCTCTGCGGCCAGCTGCCGATCCATGTCGGAGCGATTTTTGGCCTGGGACACGTAGGCATCAACGGCCGCCCGTTGCTCCGCGGTCGTGACGGTCGCCACGAGCGGATGTTCGGGCGCCAGTACGCAGTACGTGGCTCCGAAGAGGGTGTCCGGACGCGTTGTGAAGACGGTGAAGGAGTCGTCACCATCGGCGATGGCAAAATTCACCTCGGCGCCAACGGACTTTCCGATCCACTTTCGCTGCATCTCCAAGACGCCTTCGGGCCAGTCCAGGCCGTCCAGGTCGGCGAGCAATCGCTCGGCGTACGCGGTGATCTTGAGCATCCACTGGCGCATGAGGCGCCGTTCGACCGGATCGCCGGTCTCGACGTACTTGCCGTCTTGCACCTCTTCGTTGGCCAACACGGTCCCCTGAGCGGGGCACCAGTTGACGGGCACTTCTTCGAGGTAGGCGAGGCCGCGCTCGTGGAGCTTCAGGAAGATCCACTGGGTCCATTTGTAGTAGTCGGGGTCGGTTGTGGAGACCTCTCGATCCCATGAAAACGAAAAGCCCAGACGCATCAACTGTTGCTTGAAGTACGCGATCCGTTCTGCGGTGATTTCGGCGGGGTGACGGTTGTCGCGCATCGCCGCTCGCTCGGCGGGAAGCCCAAACGCGTCCCATCCCATTGGATTGAGGACCGAATGCCCCGTCATCCGCTTGTACCGAGCGATGATGTCGACGGCCGTGTAGCTCAACGGGTGTCCCACGTGCAGGCCCGCTCCGGACGGGTAGGGAAACATCGACAGCACGTAGTACTTCGGTTTCGATGGGTCGTGAACGGCATCGAAGGTGTTGTGATTGGCCCAGTGGTCTTGCCACTTGGGTTCGATGGTCGCCGGGTCGTATCGGTGGATGTCCGTCATGGAGCGCCTCTCAGGGACGCTCAGTTAACCGGCCAGCGGGGAAGGTGTCTCGCCTAACGGGTGGTGCGGACGCGAGCGGGGTTCCACGACGCGGCCAGCAGCCGATCCGCGGCCGACTCCGTGGCTGCGATCTCCGCATCGGTCCACGGCATCATCCAAATCGACAACGCCGAAGCGCCGAGCAGCACTGCGGACACGGCAAAGGTGAAAACGAGGTCGGCGGTCGCGGGGTCGATCGGAAACAGCATGAGAACTCCTGAACATCTGTACAGAATATACTGTACGCTCGTTCAGTTTTACAACCCTACTTGCGGACAGTTTATGTCCGAAATACGTCTTTTTTTTGATTTTATTCATGCAAAGTGAGAAAAATGCGCCCAAAAGTACTGATCACCCAGCCCATTGATGCGGCAGCGGAGGAACGGCTGCGGTCGAGCGGCCTCGCCGTTGATGTGTGGACCGAGCCGGAACCCATGGGTCCAACGCGGCTGATCGAGCGGGTCCGCGGGTGCCAGGGGCTGATCTCGATGCTGACGGATCGGGTGGATTCCGCCGTGATGGATGCGGGCCCGTTGAAGGCGATCGCGCAGCACGCCGTCGGGGTGAACAACATCGACTTGGCCGCGGCGCGCGCGCGGGGCATCCCGGTGGCCCACACGCCCGGCGTGCTCACCGATGCCACCGCCGACCTCGCCATGGCCCTGCTGCTGGGGGCAGCCCGGAGGATCCCCGAGGGAGACGCGTTGGTTCGCAGCGGCCGGTGGAAGGGATGGAGCCCAACGCTTCTCCGCGGAATGGAGCTTCGGGGGGCCACGCTGGGGATCGTTGGCTTGGGACGCATCGGGACTGCGGTGGCTGAGCGAGCCCGCGCTTTTGGAATGACCGTGATCCACAGCAACCGGAGCAGCGGGGTGCCCCTCGGAGAACTGCTGACCCGCAGCGATGCCGTCAGCCTGCATTGCCCCCTCACCGACGCCACCCGGCACCTGATCGATGCCGCCGCGCTCGCGCGCATGAAGTCCACAGCGGTGCTCATCAATACCGCTCGGGGCGCGGTCGTCGATGAAGCGGCCTTGGTGCGCGCCCTCGAGAGCGGGGAGATTGCGGGTGCGGGGCTCGACGTCTTCGAGGATGAACCCGCGGTCCATCCCGGGTTGGTGGCGTCGCCGAAGGCGCTGTTGTTGCCCCACCTCGGCAGCGCAACCCTGGACACCCGACGTCGAATGGGCATGATGGTGGCCGACGATCTCATCCGCGGGCTTGCCGCGAAGCCCTTGAACCATGGAGTCCTCTTGTGACCGAACTCAACAAGTCTCAGAAGTTGGTGTGCTTGCTTCAACGCATGGCCGAGCCGGGCGGCATACCGGCCGAGGAAGCCATCGATGCGTTCGATCTCGACGACCGAACGCTTCGTCGCTACCTGGCGGATCTTCGGGGCATTCAGGTTCCCGTCATCGACGAAGGCCGGGGATCGGAGCGAACCCTCTCGCTGCGCCCAAGCTTCGGTCGGAAAGGCGTGCAGTTGTCCTTGCTCGAGCTGGTGAGCCTGCACTTTGGGCGCACCCTGTTTGACTTCCTCGAAGGCACGGGCTTTGCCGAGGACATGGACGATGCTTTGGAGCGGATCAGTGCTTGGTCGGGCGGAGCGGATGCCGGCGGCGCAGAACTGGTGGACGACATGGACCGAAAGTTCATGGCCGTGCCCGAACACGCCAAAGATCACACCCAAGATGCCGACATTCTGGACGACATCTTGACGGCGCTCCTTCGTCAGAATCCGGTGGAAGCGCTCTATGCCCGCGTGGGCGGCCCGGTGCGGACGTACCGACTTCACCCGTACACACTCGCGCACTGGAGGCAGGGCTTGTACCTCTTTGCGCTGGATGCCGATGAGGGGCGGGTCAAGACCTATGCCGTTGACCGATTTCGAGCCTTCTCGCGTGCGAGGGGCGAGACATTTGCGTATCCGGAAGACTACGATCCGCAGTCATTGGTGGCCGATTGCTTCGGGATCATCGGCGGTCAAATCACGGACATTCGCCTCGCCTTCACCCGGCAAATCGCACCCTATGTCCGGGAGCGCATCTGGCACCGCAGTCAGCGGGTGGAACCGCAAGGCGATGGCTCGATCGAGCTGACCATGCGGGTGGGAATCAGTCCAGAGCTGGAGGCCTGGCTGCTCGGCTTTGGTCCCAACATGCGGGTGCTCGAGCCCGAGCGCCTCCGGGAGCGAATTCGCCGTCTCCATGCAGAGGCGTCCCGGGCATGAAGCGGGTTCAGAGCATCGTGGGACGGGATCCGGGTGCCGATACGGCTTCCCCGGAATGGCTGTCGCTGCGGGACCCCTACTGCGGCGACGAAGCCTTGCTGTGGCCGGGGGCCTACAGCGACTACGTTGCGCACTCCCATCGAATGGGCATCGCCCCGGCGCTGGAGGCCGACGAATACGCGGTCATCGACCTGGAATTTGAGCGGGTCCATCGCGCCATTCTTGATGGAGATGCGCCCCACTCCGCGATTGACGCATTCATCGAGCCCTTGTTGTTGGGTGGAGAGATGGTGCACGATCGCCGGCCACCGGGGCGCGCCATGATGTGCATGGACGACGACCGCTTGGCCGACATCGCAGAGAATCAGCTGCCGGAAGTGGGTCTTGTGGGGCCGGACCGAATCCTCGGCCCATGGGCCGATGAACCGATCCCGCAGTGGCTGCGGGTTCAAGTGGGCGCGGTGATGGCGTTTGTCCCCGAGCTCGACCCTGGAGTCCCGCCGTGGGCTCGGGCCATCAAGCGGCGGCCCCGTCCGGAAACCGCGGTTCGGCAGAGCCTGCGGGTCATGGCCCGAACGGCTCCGTGTCTGTGGGCCATCGACGGCGACCGGGCCACGCCACTCCTTCCGTTGGGTCGCGCGTTTCAGCACACGGGTCCGGTGCGCAACGTGCCGCCCGTGTCCACCGTGATTGGGCGCCTGGTCGCCACCGAAGACGGGCTCCATTTCGCCGCCGCGATTCCGTTGATTCGCCGCCCGCCGTCGGACGTCATTGTGCGACGGTTGCGGCTTGAATGGCTGCGGCTTCGCCGCCGCGAGCGGCGGCTGTCCATCGAAGACACCCTCCGAGAACGAAGCGAGGTGCTCTATCGAAGCTGCATGGAGTGGCTGTGGTTGGAGTTCATGAACGGCGGGGAACGCCCCTGGTGAGCCGAACTCACTCGGTGGCGCCGAGGTCCAGGAGCCACGCCTCATTGGGGGCGATGTCCAGTTCCTGGCGCAGCGATTCATTCGCCGCGTGCGCCAGGTCGTTGGCTTGGTCCGAGCTCAGGGTGGCGCCGGGGTATTTGTACAAGCGCTCGGCCTTTGAGCCGGGGAAGCTCGCACCGAACAGCCCGCCGATCGTCAGCATGGTGCCGCCCAGCGACACCCGGTTGAACTGGTTGTAGGTGTTGATGTCGTCGGCGGTCGCCATGCCAATCAAGCCCGCCACGACGCCCGCAACCCCCACTCCGGCCCCGATGTACCACCGCCGTGCGTTGCTCCGCAGGCGGCGAATGTCGGTCACCAAGGCCTCGCGTTCGGCATCCGCGCCCGCCAAGGCCAAGAAGTCCGGCGTCGACAACCGCTGGGGCCCCCGGTACACGCCCCAGGTCCGAAACGTCGAGATGTTGTCGGAGACGACCACACCGGTGCCGAGCCCGTGCGGGTGGCCGTAGGACATCGAGGTGAACGTGGCGACGGAGGAACCCCGGTACTCCGTCTCGGCGCGCACCTGCAACCGCTTGGATTTGTAGGTGCGCAGCGCCATCAGCCGCTCGGGGGTCAGCTGCCCAAGGCTTTGCGGCGGCGGTGGAAGCTTCTCGATTTCCGCTTCCGCCGATTCGGTGGTGGTGGCTTCCTCGGCGGCTGCTTCGGGGCTGGACTGCGCCCATGCGGGGGATGCGATGCCGATGATCAACAGGGAAAAAGTCATGGGGTGTTCTCCGGTTCGGGGTCGGGCCAGCACGGCGTCTCGCCGGCGACGATGGCCGCCATGTCGTTCTCTAAAGGTGCCTCAATCGTGATCGATCCGCCATCGGGATGCGGAATTGAGATGGCCGCGGCGTGCAGTGCGTGTCGGGGAAAGCCGGTGGCTGCGCGAATGCTGTGGTCGATTCCATGGTCGAGGGTGTGGAGAAAAATGCGGTCGGGCTGGCCGTACATTTTGTCCCCCAGGATTGGAAAACCCAGGTGCTCCAGGTGCACGCGGATCTGGTGCGTTCGTCCCGTCAGGGGTTGGGCGCTGACCAGGCTGTACGATCCCATGCGCTTGAGGACCGTGACATCGGTCCTTGCGGGAAGGCCATCGGCGTGAACGCCGCGCCGAATTCGAATTCGAGACCCGCTGGCTCGTCCAATCGGACCGTCCACGACAGTGCGGTCCCAGCTTGGCCTTCCGTGGACGATGGCGTGGTAGGTCTTGGACGGTTTTTTGTCGAAGAACGCGGCCTTGAGGAACGCGTTGGCCGCTTTGTCTTTGGTCAACACATTGACGCCACTGGTTTCCCGATCGAGGCGATGGGCCAAATCAACCACGTGGTCCGGTCGGGCGGCTCGCGCGATTCCGACGAGTCCATAGGTGAAGGTCAAGCCTGCCGGGTGAGCCAGCATGCCGGCGGGCTTGGAAACGGCCAATATTCGTTCGTCCTCAAACAGCACGGTGGGCAGCGGCGGCGGCGGTCCGGGGGGCGCCAGTTCGGGTGCGTTGACCAGAAGTTCTTCCCCCGCTGCGATCGTAGTCGAGGGCTTGAGTGGACCGTCGGAGCGCCAGATTTCACCCACCTGGATCATCCGCTGGATGCGGCTTCGGGAGAAGCGGGGAAACCGAAGTGCTAAGTACTGGTCGACCCGGCGGCCGTCCCCGTCGGAACGGACCACAACGGAGCGAACGGCTTCTTCGGTGGGGCGGGTCGTCACCAGGAAGTTCTAATGGGATTCGACCAAGCGCGGCACGCCTGCTGCGTCCGCAGCCGCCACGATCGCATCGCGGTGTTCGGCATAAAAGCGCTCGAGTGCGATGATGGCGATGGGGGCGACCACCAGCGCCCCCACGAAACAGGTCAACACCACAAACGTGGCGAACACCACGAAGAAGATGATCAAGGTCGGAATGATCGTGCCCGCATTCGACTTGGCATGATGAAACGATGCCCGAAGGCAGTCGATCGGTGCGTACAGCCGGTCCGCACACAGGTGCTGGGTCCACACGCCCAAGACCGCGACAACGGCGGTGCCAACGCCGCAGAAGCAAGCGCCTGTGAACAAGGCGAGGTTCCAGAGGACCACGGTCACGATGTCATCGCCGATGTGATCGAGGTTGAACAGGTCTCCAATCTCCGGTGGGGGTCCGCCCACCGGCGCGGACACGCGGACGATCCGGATGAAGTTGGGCAGCAGAAAAATGCCCACCACCAGGTTCGACATCGCGCCGAACAACAGGCCCAGCAAGAACCACTGCAGCGGATGGCGTTTGAACGCGTCGAAGGCGGCTTTGATGTGATCCATGGGGGCCCCGTTTGGGGCGCATCGTACCGGAAAAGCCGCATCTTGGGTACACTTTAAGCGATGACCCGGCCCCCCCTTCGACCCGCTCTGGTTTTGGCGTTCACCTGGCTGTTGGCCGCAGTGGTGCTCTCCATGTTGCTGGCGCCGAGCCTGGGAGCGCGGGGCTTGATGTGGTTGGGGTTCCACAATGTGCTGTGCGTGATCGGATGCGGATGGGAGATCCGTCGGGCTTGGCTCATTCAGCAGTCGGTGCCGGACACGTCCTCCGAAGAGTGAGCATGTCCATGGGATCGGTTCCGACGCTCCACGGCGCGAACACCGCGAGCGGCGGTTGTCCAGCGATGCTGTGGCCGTGGATGTTGGCGCCGCCTTCCGCAGAATGCACCCGCAGCCCAGGGTTGGGGTCCATCATCGGTACGATGTGGCTGACGTCGAAGCAATCGTTGGATGGCTCTTGCGGCCATGCGATGCGCGATTCGGCCAGCCACGCTCCTGGCGGGAGCGGTCGGTCGTCTTCCACGCTGACCCAGCCCCGCTCGGTCAGGTGATGTTGGAACCCCCAGTGACCGGCGATGTGTCCGGTTCCGACCGTCGCAGCCACGTCGGCGGCATCGGCTTGGGTGAGGGCCAGGTCGAGATCGTCCGAAGCCAAGAGCAACGAGAGCCCCACCGTGGTCACGGCTGCGGCACGCGCCACCACCGGCGGGCAACGCCGCAGGCCGATCAAGACCGCCGGCGCGAAGAACGGAATCCAGTACCGTGCCGCCGCGAATCGGAGGCCCAACAGGAACACCGCGCCCGTGGCCATCCACGCCAACAACCAACGGTCCGTGCGGTCGCGAACCAAGGTGGCGCCGGCATAGCTGGCGCCGCCGGCGGCGCAGCTGAGCACCGTCGCGAACCATGCGGTTCCGCTGTGTCCGGCCCATTCCGCACCAACCCACCCAATCGCCGCCCCCACGACTGACCCCGTGACGGTCCGTCGCGGCGCGGACCAACCCAGGAAGGGCAAGACGGCCGCCCCGCCAAAAGCAGCAAGGGATGCGGCAGCCTTGTGGAACAGGGCCTCTGGACCGTTCGACACGGATTGAAAGCCGGTCATGGCAACGGCATGCACGGCGCCGTATGCGAGCGCATCGTGGACCGCGAGCAGGGCAAATGGCACCGCAGCCACGGCGCCCACAATCGAGGCCCTTCTTCGCCCATTGGTCATCCAGACCCAGGCCACCACCAGGGGAATCAGAGCCAGTGCGCTGTACCGAAAACACGCCCCGAGGCCCACAATCAACGCCCCACGATGTCGCCGCTTGTCGTCCATGACCGCGTCCATTCCCCAGACCGTGCACGCCAGCAATGGCAGGTCGGGCGTGAGCGAATGGGAAGCCAGCATGCCAATCGGAGCGCCGCAGATCAGCAGCGAAGCCAACTGCCCCTGCCCGGCGATTCGGTGCCCCAAGCGTCGGCAACCGATCGCGGCCATGATCAACCAGGGCACCATCCACAGGTGCATCCAGAACACCCCGTGCTCGACCACTGGCGCCAGCCACCACGCAATGCCGGGGGGGTTCGACAGCACGTCGAACGCGCGCTCGGTGGTGCCCCCCCAGTTGATCAGTGCATCGTGCGGAGACCAGGGGTTGGCGGCGGCGGAGCGGGCCAGTGCGATGAAGTTTGCATCGTCAACGTTTGGGGGCTTGTCCACAAAGAGCATGAACAGGCCCACCAACAACAGCAGGTGCAAATGATCGCGCATGAGGCCATCGTACCCGGTGCAGGCGTAGAGCGGGTTAGATGCCCCCAGGAGCACACATGGACACGACCGTTGACATCGTTGTTGTGGGGGCCGGTCATGCCGGATGCGAGGCGGCCTTGGCGGCGGCCCGACTGGGCGCATCGGTGGCGATGGTCACCATGAAGCTCGCGCACATTGGTCGGTTGTCCTGCAATCCCGCGGTGGGTGGGTTGGCCAAGGGCAACCTGGTTCGGGAGATCGATGCCCTCGGTGGCGCCATGGGTCGGGTGGCCGATGAGTGCACCATTCAGTTCCGTCGCTTGAACACGCGAAAAGGGCTCGCCGTGCAGGCCAGTCGCGCTCAGGTGGACATCGACCTGTACCCGGCGGCGATGCGCCGGGTGATCGAGGCCGAGCCGCGGATCGCCGTCATGGAAGGCGAGGCGGTCGACCTGTTGGTGGACGGTCAGCGCGTGACCGGCATTGAGCTGGGGAACGGAACGCGGGTCGTGGCGAATGCGGTGGTGCTCACCACCGGTACGTTTTTGTCCGCCGTCATGCACTGCGGCGACCGGCAGACTCGGGGAGGGCGCGTCGGCGAGGCGGACTCGAGTCGATTGTCGGTCCGGCTGCGGGGACTTGGGCTGCGATTGGGTCGATTGAAGACCGGGACCACGCCCCGACTCGACGGGCGAACGATCGACTGGGGCGCGATTGAGGTTCAGACCGAGACGCTCCCCGAAGGCCAGTTTTCGTTTGAGCCGTCGACCTCGGACCTTCCGCAGATCGATTGCCACATCGCGTACACCAATGAAGCCACCCACGATCTGATCCGCAATGCGCTGGATCGGTCGCCGTTGTTCTCGGGCCAGATCGAAGGACGCGGTCCTCGGTATTGCCCCAGCATCGAAGACAAAATCGTGCGGTTCGCCGACAAAGCGCGGCACCAGCTGTTCTTGGAACCCGAGGGGTTGAACACCCATCGGGTCTACGTCAACGGGTTGTCCACCAGCCTTCCGGCGGATGTTCAGCATCAAATGGTGCGGTCCATCAAGGGGTTGGAGTCGGCCGAGATTCTTCAAGACGGCTACGCGGTGGAGTACGATTTTGCGGATCCTCGGGACCTCGACCACGGGCTTCAGCACACCCGGATTCCCGGTCTGTATTTGGCCGGTCAAGTGAACGGAACGAGCGGATACGAGGAGGCGGCCGCGCAAGGATTGATCGCCGGGACCTCGGCGGTGCTCGGCGAGCCGTTTGTGCTGGGTCGGGATGAGGCATACATCGGCGTTCTGATCGACGATTTGGTCACCCGCGGCGTGGGCGGCGAGCCCTACCGAATGTTCTCCAGTCGAGCGGAGCACCGGCTGCTTTTGCGCGAAGACAACGCGGACCGCCGGCTCATGCCGAAGGGTCGGGCCGTCGGGCTGGTCGGCGACGCCGCGTGGGAACGCCTGCAACGAAAGTTGGATGCAATCGAGCGGGTGCGGACGTGGTGCGACGCCACCATGGTGCGCCCCAATGCGGCGGTCGCGGAGCGGTGCGCAGCCAATGGCGTGGCCGTGCCGCGCAAGCCGGTCACCGTCGCGGAGTTCTTGCGGCGGCCCACGGTGACGTGGCAGACGGTGTCGGCCATCGTTTCCGATGCACCGTCAGTGGATCCGTCCACCGCCGAGCAGGTCGAGACGGACATCAAGTACGCCGGGTACCTGACGCGGGAAGCGCAGCGGGCCGAGCGCACGCGCAAGATGGCCGCGGTCGCCATTCCGGCGGACATGGACTTTGATGCTCCAGGCATCTCCAACGAAGTGGCGGAGCGCTTGCGTGCCGCTCGGCCCGCGACGCTGGGCGCGGCGGCGCGGCTGCCGGGAATCACGCCCGCTGCCATCGACATGCTGGCCGTGTTGCTGGCCCGGCGATCCGCCGGATGAACTTGACGGAAGCCGAAACCGTTCACCGGCGGCTGCTCGAGAAGTGGCGCGGCGCCATGAACCTGGTCGGGCCCGGAGACGCATTGCATCACTTTCACGACGCTGCCGGGGCGGTCCAGGGATTGACCGTAGAGGGACGCTGGATCGACCTGGGAAGCGGGGCGGGATTTCCGGGCATTGCGCTCGCGGCCCGCCACCCTCAGGCGGAGATCCACTTGGTCGAGAGCCGCGCGAAGCGGGTCGCGTTCTTGCGCGCCGTTCTCCAAGAAACCGGACTTCCCAATCTGTGCATTCATCACTGCCGCACGGAGGCCATGGAGTCCGGCTTTGATGGCGCGATCAGCCGGGCCTACAAGCCGCCGGAGAGCTACCTCGCCGACGCGGCGCGGTTGCTGCGACCGGGGGGCACCGCTGTGCTGCTTTCCGGGGAAGTCCCGCCGCCGTTTGCCGGCTGGTCGGTGGTGCGATCGCACACCTATGCAGTGGGTGCGCAATCGCGGGTGTGCACGGTGCTGACCCCGCGGTAGGGCTCAGTCGCCAAAGTCCAGGTCAATCGCGTCCAAGTCCAGCTCGTCTTCGAGCGGTTCCTCGATGGCTTGCCGGTCTTCGACCGGTGCGCTGGCCTCGTCTTGGTCGAGTCCCAGTTCCTCATTCACCCCGTAGGTCGACTTCCATGTGGGGACGTCGTCGCCCTTCAAGTCGTCGTCGCCCGCTTCCGGAAGGGTCGGGTCGCAGAACAGCACGTGCCACCCTTTCCGGGTGAACTTGTTGTCTTCGCTCAGTCGCGCCGAGTACTTTGGAATCGCGTCCGACTTGCCGAACTGCTTCAAGACCGGAACGGATTGGTAGGTGTCCACGCACACCGTGAACCGACTGCGCATCTGACTGCCCAGCGCATCCTCCACCGCCGCATGGCACTTCTCGTGCCGCTTGCGCGATCCGCGGTCGCAAATGTTGACCTTCGCGTTTGCCAGGAAGGCGCTCCAGAGGTTGGTCGTCGACTCCATCTTGTACCGCTTGGCTTTTCGCTTGAACTTCTGCGACTGGGCGACCTGGAAGTCGAGCTCTTTGATGGTCTGCTTGAGTTCTGCTCGGAGGGTGTCCCGTTCCTCCTCCGCGGACGCGAGTTGGACCCGCAAGAACGAGATCTCTTCGGAGAGCCGACTGCGCCGTTCCGATGCCTTGGCCTTGTCTCCCCGCAGTTTGGCGAGCTCGGCCTCTTTCGCAGCAAGCTCGCTCTGCAGGTTCTCGACCCGTTCCATGGCCGCAGCGGCTTTTTGGTTCTCGGTGGCCAGCAGGTCTTCCGCCAGCATTCGCAGCTCAGATTCCGTCAGTTCCTCTTTGATCACTTCGGGCGGCGGCATGATGACAACGGGCTCGGAGAACATCTCGTTGCTGACGGTCCCGCCCACCACGCCCACGATCGCCGCAATGGCAATGATGAGGGCGATGTGCGCCTTTTTGATCTGAACCTGATTGCTGGGAACGTACTCGTCTTCCACGGGGCCTCCTGACCTCAATCCCCACAGGCTAATGCACTGTTTCGGCGTTGGCGCGCTCGATTTGGCTCGCTGGCTCCGCCGTTTGCGCTTCTTTGACTTCAAATTCGCCGCTTTTAAGGTCGTGTTGGGCCCGCCATCGGGCGGCAGCGTCCATCTCGGGCGGTGATTGAACCACGTACACAAGCGCTTTGATCATTCCCATGATCCACGCCACGTTCCGCACGTAGAACAGGGCCAGGCTCATGAGCCAGAACAGTGGGCTGCGTTCTCGGCGGCTGATCAGCACCAACGATGACGCTTGCACCATGCCAAAGGCGATGGTTCCGACGGCGGCGAAACCGGGGCTCATGCCCAGCAGCGACAGCGCCCATCCAATGGTCATGGCGACGGTCGACAGCAGCTGGACGAACACAAAACTCAGCCGAATGTCCCGTGCAGCGAACACCTTCCGCTGCGGGAAGGCCAGCGACAGCAAGGTGCGGGAGTATCCCGTGGTGATGTGCTTTCGGATGTAGGGAAGCAGGTGCTCCCGATGCATGTGCAGCACCCAAATCTGCTCGGTGCTCAGGATCCGGTAGCGCTCCGCAATGGTCATGGCGACGATCGTGTCCTCGGCCGCCGCCAGGCGATGGAAGAAGTGTTCCTCGAGGCGGTCGCGGTCGAAGTACACCTCCCGATGAAACGCGACGTTGCCCATGGAGAAGGAGTCGGTCTCCGCTGGGATGTGCCGGAACCAGTACAGATACCAGTCGAGGTTCGCGAAGCGGCCCAACGGACCTTGCCAGGGTGCGGGGTAGTAGGTGCCCGCCACGACCGGGGCGACCTCCAACCACTTCCGAATGTCGCTCAGCCAGTGCGTGGGTGGAACGCAGTCCGCGTCGGTGAAGACCAAGAACGCCCCGGTCGCTGCATCCGCCCCTCGGTTCCGACTGATGGCGGGACCGGCTTGGCTGGGGTTGGTGATGTGGACCACATCGAACTTGCCGATCACGGCAGACGTGGCGTCGGTTGAGCCGTCGTCGATGACGATCACTTCGTAGTCGTCATCGTCTTGTCCCGTCACGGCTCGGAGGCACCGCACCAGTGTGCCGGCGGCGTTGTGCGCCGGAATGATGACGGAGATTGTGCCCTGAACCATGATCGACCCTACGGTCGGCCCGCAGCACTGTCAACCAGCATCCACAGCCACACCTTGCGCGGGCCATCTTGCCAGCCCTGCACGACCACCCACGGGGGCCGCGGCGGACCGGAAAAGTCCGGTTCCTCTCGGGTCATCAGGAACACGCGTCCGGTTGCTTGGGGCGGCGAGAAAATCCACTGCTGGCACCGGCTGGATGCGGCCGATGGTTGGAAGTTTGGGTGTCCGTCATGGAGCAAGCGCGGAAGCAGGGCGGCCTCCACACCCAACCCCGTGCAGTCGAGGAGTTGGTCGCCGTTGGTTTGGTCGAGGTGCAGTTCAACGCCGTCCAACAGCCATCCGAGGAGTTGATGCTGCTCCGCAGTGGCCAGGTCGTCGACGGGTTTTCCAGCCCACGGATTGAACGACCACAGCCATGCAGAGGACGCCACACCGACGGCCGCCATGACCGCCGCGCGCATGCGCGGCATTGGCATGGAGTCCACGACCCGCGACACCGCGACCGGCACGAGCATGGCGATGGGACCCGCAAACTGCACGAAATGATGGACGTTGAGTCGGGCCCAGACCGCCATCAGGAACATCGCTCCAAATCCGGCGCCAAACACCAGCAGCGACTGCACGCTGGCGCGGCGGCGGCCCCGACCCCCCAGCACGCACAGCGGGAGCGCCCACAGCGTGGCTGCGACGCCAAAGGGTGCTTGGTCCTTGAAGCGATCGAGGTTGTCGCGGACGAACGCCCACGCGCACGGGCGCATCAGCGCCGCGACCGAAGGATAGGCTTCTGTTGTGGGCTCGTTCTGGCAGGCGCGAACCAGCGCCGGATCGCCGCTCTCCAATGCGAGGCGGACTTCAAGGGCGCGCTGCGTTCCCACGGCCGTGGCCGTCTCCTTCTGCTGGCTGATTCCCACCATCCCGTTGGCCACCGGACCCGCCGCGGCCACAGCGGCGATCAGCGCCAGCATCCAGAGGCGTCGTTCGGTGGCGGCCACGGCGAAGGCCGCCACGGCGACAAGCAGAGAGATTCCCCGAAAGTCGATGCCGAATGCGAGGCCGGCAAAGGCAGCGGCGCCAACCCCCCACACCGGGGTTCTCCAGCGCATGTAGGCCGCACCGAGGCCCAAAGTCATGGCCGTCGATGCGGTCAGCATTGGGTACAGGGTGGCCCACCGACTGGCCTCGGCCCAGGGATTGATCAGCGGAACGGTGATGGCTGCTGTGAACCCGGCCCACGGATTGGCCATCGCTCGGGCCCCCAGTCCCGCGGCAACGACCACCATGGCCATGCTGATGCTCGCGATCAGCCACGCGGCTTCGTTGTAGCCAACCGCCTCGCCAACGGTGCCCAAAATCGCGGGGTACAGCGGGTTCCGCCAGGTGGCGTAGCCGCCGAGGTCGACGCCGTGGGTCACCATGTATGCGCTGGGGACGTACTCCATCCAATCGTAGGACGACAAATACGGCAGGGGAACAAACGCGTGGCCCCGCCACCACAGCCCGACGAGGCCGGCGGCGACCCCGACCAACCAGGGGGCTTCCTGAAATGCGCGCTTATTCAGCAACATCCTCCGCTCCTCGCGGCACAAGCTTGGTGTTGCCATAAGTGTAGGTCAACACACCGCTCAATGCCGAATAGGTCGAGCCTTCCGGAGGTTGTGGAATCAAGACATCGGACAGCTGATCGTCCACGCGGAGGCAGCCATTGACCTCGAATTCGCCGTAGTCGCTCGGGGCGTCCGGGTTGGCGTTGGTCACCGTGATGTCGGTGACGCGCACGAGCATCCCCTCGAGCGACTCCGCGAGCGAACCGTCGGTCCCGATGTCGCAGGGGTCGGCCACATCGATGGTGTCGGGAACGGGGAGGGCGTCGATGACCGCCACCGTGGGAGTGCTGATCTGAGACATTCCGTAGTATTCGGTGTACACACCGGTGACCCGAATCCGATCACCTGCGGCCACCCCGTCGTCGTCGGTGATGACGCCGTCGCCGTAGACGAACAATCCCCCCAGCGCCACCGCGTCCGGGTCTTGAATGTAGAAGCCCCGACCGCGGTACACGCCCGTCACCGCGACGTTGTTGAGGCGGACCGACGTCCCCTCGGGCGGGTGACGCGGGCTCGACGGGTTTCGGATGTCTTCGATTGTGTAGGAGCAGGCCTCCTCGCCCGGATTGGCTTCATCGGGGCACAGGTCGCATGCATCGCCGTGCCCATCGCCGTCGCGGTCGCCTTGGTCGGGATCGTAGGCGTACGGGCACCCGTCCTCGTTGGAGGCGATTCCATCGCCATCGACATCGCCGGGGGCATGGACGCACTCCAACCGATCGGCCGCAATCGGGCAGGGATCGCATGCGTCTCCCACGCCATCGCGGTCTTCGTCTCGCTGGAGCGGGTTGTAGGCGTCGGGGCAGTCGTCGACGTCATCCGCGATGCCGTCCCCGTCGGTGTCTCCCAATTCGGGCTGGGCGATGTTGCAGGAGTCGCGCGACTCCTCGCACGAAAACAGGCCCAGCAAGGCGTTGGCGTACTCGAATCCCGTGGGCATGCTGACCGCGCCCAGTGCGCTGGCGAGCGTTGCCTCGAGGTCTGCCGCCCGTTGGGCGTCGTCGCCCGACCACCCGGCTTGCGCACAGACCATGGTTTCTCCTTCGCAGGCCGGGATCGTCTCGCACCACTCGGGCTCGGCCGTCAGCGGCACGACGAGGTCGGGCCGGCCCACCAGCGCGTTCCCGTTCACCGTGACCAGCCGCACCGCGCGGGGATCGGCTTCCACGATGGGTCGATACGGTTGATCGGACCAATCGAACACCGCGATGTCGGCCTTCATCCCAACCATCAGGGCGCCCAGGGCGCCATCCAGATTGAGGATGCGGGCGGCGTCGGCGGTCACCCAAGACCACAGGGTGCGGTCCGAGATGGTGCTGTTGCGGGTGTCGAGCCACTCCTTGGCGCAGGTGAGTTCGCGCGCCGGGCTCATCGAGCCGGACCAGGTCCAGTCGGGGCTGAGGGCAATGGGGACCCCAATGCGGTGGGCCACATCGGCCGGTGTGGTGGCCGCGTAGAGGTCGAGGTTGGAGCGCGGTGACCACGCGATGGCCGTCCCTTCATCGGCCATGCGTGCCAGTTGTTCCGTGGTCGCATCGGTCGCGTGCACGTAGATGTGTCCGGGGCCTTCCATGCCGATGTTCATCATGTGCGTGATCTCGGCGGTGACGCTGCCGCCGATCCCTTCTCCCACGTGGTTCTCGACCGCATCGTAGCGGCTGCCCGGGTCCACTGTGGAGTCGGCATCAAAGCGGTCGGTGACGGTGCTCGCCGAGTAGTACAGCTCGTAGTCAGCGATGCCGCTGGCCCCTTCGCCTTCGTCCAAGTTGCGGGCGAGCGGATTGATGCATGCGCCACCCGACGAGCCCACCACGGCCGTGGTGCCGCTGACCAAGCTGCGCAACTCTGCCCACTTCATGATCTCGCACTTGTAGGCATCTTTCACGTCGTCATAGGCGGTTCGGTAGTCCCAATAGTCGCCGTCGCTCCGCCAGTCGTATCGGTCCGAGAACAACTCATCGTGGACCCACGGGACCAGCACGTTGTACTGCATGTGGTTGTGGGCATCGATCAGGCCGGGGGAGATGATGCCCTCGGTGCAGATGCGTGTGACGTCGGTGACCGCGCAATCCTCATCGCCCGCACAGACGATCAGGCCCGTGCTCTGGTCGTACACGACCTCGCCTGCGACGGGCCCGTCCGGCATCAGCACCACGCCGGACAGCGCCACCATGGCGGTGTCGCTGGACTGCGGCGTGCAGTCGGGCAGTTCCGGCCCAGCGGTCCACTCGGACGCGGCAGCCGGCGCAGCACCCGTGTCGTCGATCGGCGAGTCGGGTTCGCCGGAATCCTCGGGGGCTCCAGAATCCTCGGGCGCTCCGGAATCCTCGGGCACGCTGGCGTTGCCGGAGTCTTCAGGCGGATCACCGGGTTGGTCGGTGTCCACAGAGAGGGGGTCGTTGCGGGTCTCTTTGCTGGTGCAGGAAGCCAAGAGCAGCGCACTGGTCCACAGGTATGGTCGCATGATCACTCCACAGAGCGCTCGCCGTTTAACCGCCTTTTCGGTTTGCTGGCGGGCCGCGCGCGGGCCCGGTTTGGTTGGGGGTGTTCCCCGCGCATGCCCGTCACTGTTCCCCATCCGTTCCACGGGCACCGCTCAAACCGTGGAACGATGCCGAAAAAGCCGTGCATGGCACTTGCATGGTCAAGAGTTTATCGATATCATCGGGTCGCTCTGCACGGGTTCCTCACCCGCACCGCACAGAGTGTTCCCCGCCGTTCCACACTCCGTGGAACACGCCTCCATCTTCACTCCCCGGGACATCATGCCGCGCATCATCGCCGTCTCCAATCAAAAAGGTGGGGTCGGAAAGACCACCACTGCCGTCAACCTTGCGACTGCCCTCGCTCTCGAAGACCACACGGTCTTGCTGGTGGATCTGGACCCGCAAGGCAACGCTTCATCCGGACTGTCCGTCCCCAAGTCCGAGGTCACCATTGGCGTGGCGGATGTGCTCCTTGGATTTCGGGAACTCCCCGACGCGGTGGTTCCCACGTGCATCGATGGGCTCCACCTGCTGCCCGCCACGCGCGAACTCATCGGCCTAGAGATCGAATTGGTGGAGGCCAGTCGCCGCGAGTATCGCTTGAAGCGTGCCCTCGATGCGAACGCGGACGGCTATGACTTCGTGATCATCGACTGTCCGCCCGCGCTGAACATGCTCACCATCAACGGACTGGCGGCTTCCAACGGCGTGCTGATTCCGGTTCAGGCCGAGTACTACGCCATGGAGGGCCTGTCGGAGTTGCTGCGCGCGATGAACCAAATCCAGAAGGGCGGATTGAACCGTCAGTTGGTTCGGGAAGGCATTGTGCTCACGATGGTGGATCGACGCACGCGGTTGTGCCGCGATGTCGCCGACCAGCTGCGAGAAGTGTTCGGTGACGAGGTGTTCACCACCGAGATTCCCCGAAACATTCGGCTTGGAGAAGCGCCGAGTTTCGGCAAGCCCGTTCATGCATACGACCCCCTGTGTCGGGGTGCAGTGGCCTACACCAACCTGGCCCTGGAATTTCTCGAACGGATCGCCAACGATGGGTCGGATGAGGCCGACTCAACCGTGGTTCCCCTGCACGCTGTGGAGGCCTCATGACTCAATCACGCTTGGGACGCGGTCTGGCCGCGTTGATTCCATCCGACATTCTGGAGTCGCCCGGACGACCCGCCAAGCTGGCGGCTACGGGCGAGCGGGGCGCGCTCCGCATGGTGCCGCTCGATCAAGTCCGGCCCAACCCAGAGCAGCCCCGCATGCGGTTCAACGCCAACGAGCTGGAGAGCTTGGCGTCGTCCATCTCGGAGCACGGCGTGATCACGCCGCTGCTGGTGCGGGCGGACGAAGAGCGCGGCGGCTACATCTTGATTGCCGGCGAGCGTCGCCTTCGCGCCTCCGGCTTGGCCGGCCTCGATGAGGTGCCGGTGTGGGTGCATGACTCGGTATCGAGCAGCGCGCAGTTGTTGTTGGCTTTGGTCGAAAACATTCAACGCGAAGATCTCGACGCATTGGAGACGGCACTCGCGTACCAACGGCTCATCGAAGACTTCAACCTGACCCAGGGCGATGTGGCACGGCGGGTCGGCAAAGACCGCACAACGGTGGCGAATGCCATCCGATTGCTGCGGTTGCCGGAGTTTGCGCTGGCCGAACTTCGAGCGGGCACGATCTCCGCGGGCCATGCCAAGGCGTTGTTGTCGCTCTCCGACGATTCGCTGATGCGCAAGGCCCTCACCGACATCGTGAAGAATGGGCTGTCGGTGCGCGGGGCGGAGCGGCTCGTGCAGCGCATGATGTCGGACCGTCGGCCCAGCACCCCCAAGCCGGCCGCGCATCGCCATGCCGCTGCGCTCCTGACCTCAACGTTGGGCACAAAGGTCCGGATCCAGACCAAAGCCCGAGGCGACCGGGGTCAGATCACGATTGATTTTCATTCCAAGGAAGACCTGACTCGCCTGGTCGATTGGCTGGCGCGAACCGACTCGCCGATGGGATAGACGATGAAGGGACAGAAGCCCGACCCGCCCCTCACCGTGATGGGCCCCGGAACCCACTGGGAAGGCGACCTCACGTTTGAGGGGCGGGTTCGGGTGGATGGCCAGTTTGATGGTCGCTTGTACACCGAAGACGTCCTGGAAGTGGGTGCAGAAGGCCGCATGCGCGGCGAACTGGACGTCGCTCGGGCAATTGTGTCGGGCACCATTGACGGCAAAATTCGGGTGCGGGATACCTTGATCGTGGAAGAAACCGGTCGGATACGAGGGCACCTGGATGCGGCCGTGGTTGAGATGCATCCCGGCGCATCCATGGATGCAGTCGTCCGAATTGCCGGTGTCATGGATGAGTACTGATTCCCCGTTCATTGTGGTGATTGCGGGCGGTACGGCCAGCGGCAAGACCACCATCGTTCGCCGACTCGTGGACCGGACGGGCGCGGCTCACATCAGCCACGACCGGTATTACTTTGATGCGCCAAATCCCCGGGGCCACGACTTCGATCATCCGTCGGCGCTGGACACGGATCGCCTGGTCGAGGACGTCGCCCGCCTCAAGGATGGGCAACCAGCGGATCTGCCAGTGTATGAATTCGCATCCCATTCCCGTTCATCGGCGGTCGAACGCATGCAGCCGCGGTCCCTGATCGTTGTGGAGGGCATCTTGGTTCTTGCGGACCGCCGGGTTGCCGCGTTGGCGGACCTCACGGTGTTTGTCGACGCCCCGGAGCCCATCCGCTTCGCGCGGCGGCTGCGCCGGGACATCGATGAGCGCGGGCGCACCGAGGCGAGCGTGAGGGCGCAATACGCCGCCACAGTCAAGCCCAATCACGAACGCTTCGTTGAACCCTGCAAGGGACGGGCATCGGTGGTGTTGGACGGCACAGGTTCTGTCGACGACTCGGTCGATGCCCTGCTCTCAGTCTTGCCCCTCTGAAGCCGCCGCTGCTTCCCGCTGCGCGCGCTTGGCGGCTTGCTCGGCTTCCCAGTCGGCCTTGCGCTGCGCGCGCGCGGCCTTGGCGGATGCGCTCTGTGAACCCGGGCTCACGTTCACGGTCAGGCGCCACTCGCTCTCGGCCTTGTCTTCGTCCCGCACGATGAAGGTCATGGGGTACTCTCCGCCTTCCGCGGTTTTGCTTGGCTTGTACCGCACGACCCCCGTCTGCTCGCCGATGGTCATTCCGGGTGGGCCACCGGTGACGTGGTAGGTGACCGCTCCACCGTCGGGATCTTCGCCTCGGATTCGGAATCCATCGAGGGTCGAGAGGCTCTTCGGATTGGTCAAGATGCGCGGAGGGGTGTTGCCCACAACGATGCGTGCGGCCTCCCTTGTGATGGTCTCGTCGCCAATGCGAATGCTCAAGAATGCCTGAACTGTGTCGCCCTTGCTGTACCGACGATGGGCCAGTTCTTCGGACCGTTCGCTCAGCAGTCGTCGGCCGTTGACTTCCCACTCGTAGTCCACATCCACGAAGCCTTCGGTGTCCCCCAACTCGACAATGACCGACACGTTTTCATTGGGGAGCGGCTTCTCGGGACGGTACCGAATGGCCTCGATCAGGTCGGTCATGTCCGCTCCGGTGTCGCTCACCTGCGAGGCGCTGCGCGGTCGTTTTTTCGGCGTGGGCGCGGGCTCATCCGCGGCCTCGACCTCGGGCTCGGGTGGCGGCTCCGAAGTGGAGCATGCAAACGGAAGCAGCAGGAATGCGGTGACGGTCAACATACCGCTGAGTATAGCGGTCATCGCGCAACAATCTCGAGCCGTTCGATCACTCTGGCTGGCGGGATGACTTCCGCAAAGCGAATCACCTTGGCTTCGAGTTCGGGACTGAGGCGGCCCGCCTCGCCCCGCAGCTTGGAGCTAACCGCCAAAATGACGTGGTCTGGCAATCGCTTGAGACGGTCTTGGAGGTGGTTCGCCCGCCAAAAACCGCAGATTTCCAGGTGGCCCGTTCGGCCGCCGCGTTTGAACGTCAGGTCGGGCACAACCAGGGACTGGTCGCCCAAGTCGATGGGCTCGCCCGGATGGACGGTCCAATCGGTATCGGCGCCCTCGAACCGCTCCAAAAACCACTGCTCGGTTCGGGATGTCCAGGTCCCGGTGTCCCGGTAATGGCTGACCAGGCCGGCATCGTTGGTCAGCTCGAGCACCTTGCGCACTTTGCGTTTTTTTCCCCACAACAGTTCGGCCCGCATCGACCAGTCGCCGGGTTGAAGCACGACTGCCGGGAAGAAGTTGGCCAACTGCAGCCCGTACCGGGTCGACAGCTTCAGCAGGCTTTGGGGTCCATCGACTTCAATGCGAATTCCATCCGGCGTCTGGCGCACCCGGTACATCAACTGATGAAATTTGAGGTGGCGCATCAGTTGCCGTACATATTTGGGTTTCGGATGTGCAAGATCCACGGTCAGGCTGCTGGCCTTCAGCAGCACGGCTTGGATCAGCGCGGTGTTGTAGCGGTGAAGCAGGGCCGTTGGTTCGGGCAGCGGCATCGCCGCCAGGGTCTGTTCTTGCTTGAGGTCGGCGTACAGTCCCCGGGATACGGCGGCGGCATCCGTGCCCAAGTCCGCCGCTACCGCGGCAAAGATGTCGTCGGCGATCGGTCGCCCCGATGCGTTTTTGTCCAGGGCCAGCGGTCCCCGCTTGGCCGCTTCGCAGAACACGTGCCATCGCAACGCCTGCGGTTCCAGCGGCGACTGGGTCTCGAAATCGCCTTTGTCCAGCAACAGCTTCGCAAGCCCCTTCGTAATTTTGTGGTCGACATCCATTCCGGCGATGTCTTTGACCGCGTCGTCGATGTCGCCCCGCGTGGACCCGGCTTGCAGGGCATCGGTCATGCACGCGATGAGCGAAGCCGCCCGATCGAGGTGTCGCGGGCTCGTTGGGTCGATGAGGGACGGGACCAGCATTTTCTTGACGACCCGCACCCGCACCAGCTCACCGGTAAGCATCGTGACGCCTCCTGCGGCGACTGGTGTTGATCTCGGCCGTATCGGCGGCCACAACTTCGTACAGCACGGCTTGCTTTCCGGCCTGCGGTCGCAGAATGCGTCCCAAGCGTTGGACGTGCTCGCGAACGGTGCCCGTGCCGCTCAGCACGATGGCCACTTCGGCGGAGGGCATATCCACCCCTTCGTTGAGCACGCGGCTGGTGGCGATCACTGGGAGGGTGCCGGCTTCGAAGGCATCGAGGATGGTGCGGCGCTCTTTCACGTCGGTTTGGTGGCTGATGCAGGGCACCAAGAACCGCTTGGAAATTCGGTAGGCGGTGTCGTTGTCGTGGGTGAACACAATTGTACGACGTCCGTGTTCATCGGCCAACAGTTGGGCCAACGTTGCCATCTTCTGGCCGGTCCCGTGGGCGATGCGGCGGGACTCTTGGTAGGCTTGAAATGCGGAACGGCCCGCCTTGGACTGCGCAGCATGCCGCAGGAATGTGGCCCAGCCTCGGGGCGCACCGAGTGGAATTCGCTTCGATGCGACGAAGGCTTTGAACTCGCCCCGCGCCGCTTCGTACGCGGCTTGCTCTTCGGGGCTCAGGTGAACCGCAATGCGAATCGTCTCGTAGTCGGCCAGAAAGTTCCCCGAGAGCTCCGTGATGCTCTTCTCGTACACGATGTCGCCGAGCACCTCGGTGAGGGCGTCTTCGCGTTCGGCGTCGGCATCCCACGTCGCGGTGAGTCCCAGGCGGTACGGTGCGATGCACGCGGCGGCACCCGATAGGTAGCCGGGTGCACCAAGGTGATGCACCTCGTCGAAGATCACGAGGCCGAATCGGTTGCCGTACCGGCCCATGTGAATCGCCGCCGAGTCGTAGGTGGATACGGTGATGTCTTGCACGTCGTGTTGACCGCCTCCGAGCATCCCAATGGTGCGTCCAAATGCGGTCTTCAGGCGGTCGTGCCATTGGCCCACGAGGTCAAGGGTTGGCGCCACGACCAGGGTGGCCCGCTCGGTTTCGAGCATGGCCAGCTCGGCAACGAAGGTCTTGCCCGAGCCCGTGGGGAGCAAAACCGCCCCGCGGCGTCCCGCGCGGTGCCAGGCATCCACGGCTTCGCGTTGGTACGTTCGGGGTTCGCGGGCCGTGCACGGCGCAAGCCCCGTGAGCCGTGTATAAATCTGTGCATCATCCGTGTACGGTATGTTGAACGCCCGAGCGGCGGTCACCACCTGCGGGTAGGTCCAGGCGGGTCCGCGGGGGTGTCCAATGCGGTCATCCATGCGAAAACCGGGGGGCAGCCGCTCAAGATCGCCGCCCTTCACCACCAAGGTCCCGTCGTGAAAGGAAATGGTCCACATGGGCAGACCCTAACCGGGTGTCACGCGTCCGGGCGGGGCTTTGCAGCGCGCCACAAGTGGGCAGGCCGAGATTTTCCTTGGTGGCGGGTTCCGGGCGCCTGGACGACCCACCCATCGTCGATCATCCGCTGGAAACGGCGGCGAAAGTTTCGGGCGTCGTGACGGCGCCCCAGCACCGCATCGTACACGGTCCGAAGGTCCGCAACAGTGAACGGTTCGGTGACCAAGGCGAGCGCGGCACGGTCCCCCCGAACCGCTTGTTGAAGGCGGGTTTCGCCGGTGGCAATGATCTCGGCATGGTCGAACGCCAGCCGCATCCAGGGAACGTCGTCCGCGATCGCACTCCACGAACCCGCTCGCTCGTCCATCGCGCGGGCTCGATCGGGGGGCAGCACGGCGAGCCAGGCAATTGCAATGACCCGCGTGCGCGGGTCCCGACCGACCCGTCCGAACGTGGCCAGTGGTTCAATCCGGAACGCATCGGCGGCGAGCCCCGTGTGCGCCAAGAGGGTCCGCCGAACGGTCTCTTCGATGGCCTCCCCTTGCCATCCGGTATGGACGTCGATCACGCCCACCGGCAGGGCCCATGTTCGCTGAAATGGTGGTTCCGCACGCCGGTGCAACAACACCCGAAGCCGGGCATCGAACACCGTCGCGATCACCAGTTCGACCGTGACCACCGGTCGCCCGTTCGCGAAGGCTCCGGGCGCCATTGGCGGGGTGTCACCGTCTCCCCTCACTGAACAGCAGGGAGACTGTCGGTCAAGATTCCCGCAGCCACGAGGGCCCCTCGGGTCCCCAATGTGGGGCAGTTTGGGTTCTCTTTGTGCCGCGTGACGCGCTCGGTTCGGCGGGCGGCTTGGAGGATGCGCTCGACGGTGTCCGGGGCGACGCCCGCAAAGACAGGACTGGTCTGGGCGGCTTGGATGACCGCGTCGATGGCGGCCGCATTCGCATCGTCCCGGAACAGGCCTTGACCCTCCGGCGTGTCGACGAAACGCGCGACCCGCTCGATCAGCCCGACGGACGTGTACGCGCCCGACTCGGCGTCGATGTAGCTGTAGAACGACTCGCCGCTGTGCTCGATGCCCAGGTACGAACCGATCTCATCCTCGTCGGTGTGCGCGACGCCGGCGCCCCACAGCTCGGGCGTGGGCGCCGCGTCGATGATGCGGCGGTACGCCGCTTCCGCGTTCAGGCGCTCGCCCAGGGCCTTTGCGAGTTGAAACACTTCGCCCTTGGCGAGCATCGCGATCGGATTCGAGTCGACCTCGCCATCGCCGCCCTTTTGGTAGAACCTCAGCCATCGGTCTTCGCACTCATTGCCCGTGCCGTGACGAAGGCCGTTGCCCGTCATCCGCAGGTATCCCCGACCCAGCGGCGCGCGGATGCAGCTTCGAATCGAGCCGAGAACCGTGTTGTCCGCTCGGATTCCCGCTTCGACCTCGGCGCGTTCAAAGCCCGCGGATTCCAGGTTTGAAATCATGGCCTCGATCAACGCTTGATAGGTGTCGGTCAGGTCATGAACCACCAGCGGGACGCCAATGCCGTCCGCGAGGGCTTGGGCCCGGTCTCGGGTCTCGGAGCCGCTGTTGATGCTCGAATAAACCAGCGTGAGTCGGTCCGGTCCGAGCGCGAGTCGGAGCAGGCCCGCCATCACCGCCGAATCGATTCCGCCGCTGAGGTCCAACTCGGCTCGGTCGAGACCCGTTGCGGCATGGTACTGCTGGATTGCCTGGACGCGGTGGTCGATGAGTGCGTGTGGGTCGAGGACAGGCATGGTGGACTCCGGGGTCAGGTGGTGTGTGGAACGCCGTTGGCGGTGAGGGCGGGTCGGCACGGATGCAGACGGGGGGCGACCGCACGGGGGCTGAACGCCAAGACGGGTTCCCCGCCGCCCATCGGTGAACCCTTGGGGCCGCCCGTAACATCCACACCCCCGGCCATCGTGTGCATGCACGCTCCACCCCGCCCAAGCCCTCCCCGTGGAAGGGTGCCGTCGGCGGCCTCGGTTCGGTGCGATGCGCCGGCGGCCGCTATCACGGGTGTGTACCAATCCGTTCGCACTGCACTGCTCCACTTCGGGGGCTGGAGACCCTAAAGTACCCAAGCCGGGTTAAAAATCAACCGAACATCGGTCGACGGCGAGGAAATCAGGATGGTCTCTGTGTTGCATGTGTGGGCGCTTGCGTGCGCGTCCGCGTGGGCCACATCACCGGCGCGGCTCAGCGAACGACCGCCGCGGCTCAGCGAACGCTCGGTCGAGCAGCGGTATCAATCGTGGGTCGCCCGCCAGTCCGAACCCGAGCACGACGAGGCGTACCGGTTTGTGCCCGCTCTGCATCAATCGATTGCACCCCTCGCGCGGACCAGACCCGGAGTGATCCAGCCCATGATCATCGGCCGCTCGGTGGAACGGCGGCCCATCTGGGGGTTCCGCATTCGTCGCCCCGGACAGCCGGCCCACACCAAGGTGCTGGTGTTTGCGGGCATCCATGCGCTCGAGTGGATCACCTCCGAGACGGCCGTGGAGTTCATCCAAGACACGGTCCGTCAGCCGCCCAAGGGGGTGGAGGTGGTGGTGGTTCCGCTGCTCAACCCCGACGGCCGGGAGCGCGCGCAGGACGACCGCTTGGCCGGTGAAAATCGCTACCGTCGAGCCAACGCTCGGGGCGTCGATCTCAACCGCGATTTTGCGGTCAACACCGAGGCAAAGGCGGTCTGGAAGGCGATCATACCGGCCTACTACGGCCGATCTCAGTCCCCGTTATCGCAGCCGGAATCGCAGGCGCTGGATGCGCTGCTCGCCGCCGAGCAGTTCGACGTCGCCATCAGCCTGCACGCGTTCGGCGGGTTCTTCTACACGCCGTGGTCGGGATTGTGGAAACGTCCGGAGGACTGGTCGGAACTGCACCGACTGGGCACGGTGATGAGCGAAGCGCAGGGCTCCCATGCGTACAAGGTGCGGCAGCTGGCCCGGTGGGGGTTCTTCTTCCGGGCCCACGGTTCCGAGATCGACCACATCTACGGTCGGTACGGCACGCTCGCGTTCTTGGTTGAAATCACGCGCTCCGGCGTCACGCCATTTCGCCCACGGAGCATGCGGGAGTATTTCCAGTGGTACAACCCGCCCAATCCCGAGCGCCACACGCTGCGGACGGTCCGCGCGCTGCGGTCCCTGGTGCACACGCTGGATTGGGAGGCGCGGTCCGCCGTGATCGCGGGAGCACGGCCGCCCAAAAGCCGCCCAAAAGCCGCCCCATGAGCGGCCCAAAATGCGGCGATTGCGGGCGACGAGGCGCTTGACGCTGGGCAGCCCCATCGATACGGCAACCGACCCTATTTTGTCGGAGTGTTTCATCATGATCGAGGTACAGTCGTTGAGCCGATACTACGGCTCCCGATGCGCGGTGGACCAGGTCAGTTTTTCGATCTCTGCTCGTGAGGTCGTGGGATTTTTGGGGCTGAACGGAGCGGGAAAGACGACCACCCTCAAAGTGCTGGCCGGATTGATTTTGCCATCGGGTGGCACGGTGTCGGTGGACGGCGTGGACATGTCGTCGAGCCCAACGGCCGTGCGGGCTCGCATCGGGTTTCTGCCGGAAGATCCGCCCTTGTACACCGAGATGACGGTCTCGGATAGCCTCCGCTTCGTGGGGAAGCTTCGCGGCATGAGCGAAGGCGACCTTCGGGATCGCCTGCCCGTCGTGCTGGCGCGAACCAACCTCGGCGATGTGGCCGACCGCGTCATTGGCGAACTCAGCCACGGCTACCGCAAGCGTGTGGGGATTGCCTCGGCGATCATTCACTCGCCGAAGCTGGTCATCTTGGACGAGCCCATCAGCGGTCTCGACCCGGTTCAGATCGTGGAAATGCGGGCGGTGATTCGAGGGCTCAAGGACGAGTGCACGGTGCTGGTGAGCTCGCACATCCTCTCCGAGATCTCCCAGACGTGCGATCGGATTCTGGTCCTCAACGGCGGCCGGCTGGTGGCGCAGGGCACCGAGACAGAGTTGGCCGGTCGCTTTCACATTGGAGGGTCGATCGACGCCTCGGTGCGGGGCGATGAATCCGCGGTGCGCACCGCCCTGGCGGGTGTGGATGGCGTCAAGAAGCTCATCGTGCTGGGCGAACGAGACGGCGTGGTTGCGATCCGCGTCTCAATGGCCACCGATGTTCGGGAAACGTTGGTGCACGCACTGGTTCAAGCGGGGCTGGGGGTGCGGTCCATCACCGAGGCCCACGACGAACTCGAGGGCATTTTCCTGGAGCTGACCGAATCGGACGCTGGAGGTGAGTCGTGAACACCGTTTCCTTGCTGGTGCGGCGCGAGCTGCGCTCGTACTTTGACACGTCCTGGGGCTGGATCATCCTGGCCTTGGTGCTGGTGCTCGACGGACTGCTGTTCAATGCTTTTGCGTTGGGCACGCGCGAGCGGTACTCGGCGAACGTCTTGTCGGACTTCTTCTACTTTTCGTCGGGGACGACCATGATCGCGGGCATTTTGCTCACGATGCGCCTGATTGCAGAGGAGCGGCAGACCGGCACGTTTGCATTGCTGGAGACTGCGCCGATCTCAGCCCACCAAATTGTGCTGGGCAAATTCTTGGGTGCATTTTCATTTCTGGCCATCATCACGGCGCTGACGGCGTACATGCCGGCGCTGGTGTTTGTTCACGGCAAGCTGAGTCTGGGCCAGATTCTGGTCGGGTACACCGGTCTCCTGAGCCTTGGCGCTGCGGTGATCGCGATCGGCACCTTCGCCTCGGCGATTGCGCGAAACCAACTGCTTGCCGCGGTGCTTGGCGCCGGGATGCTCGTGTTTCTGTTGCTTGGCTGGATGTTGGGGCAGATGACCGAGCCTCCGCTCAACGGCATCTTTTCCTACATGGCCATCTTTGACCGGCACTTTCAGCCGTTCATGAAGGGCCGCCTCAACACCGAGGGCTTGGTGTTCTATGGCAGCGTGTGCTTCGGGTTCTTGCTGCTGGCCACGCGGAGCCTGCAGCTTCGGAGGCTGACATGAGCCTGTCCGTTGTGTTGCATGTTGTGGGCCTTGGCATCGTGCTCTTGCTGGGTCGCCTCGGCGGCGGGCCCACCGATCCGCTCTTTCAATCGCAGGTCATCGGCTGGTTGCTGGTGTTGGCCGGCTTGGTTCTGACGGTTCGGAGCGACGGTCGGGACGGGGGCGCCGGAGCGGCCCGACGGTGGACGCTGTTGGGACAGGGACTGGGCATTGTCGGACTCGTTGGGGTCACGGCGTTGTCGCTCGACCGGCTCGATGCCCTCTCGCTGGACGATGACGGACGGCTGCGGGCGCAGGCGGTGCTGGCCTCCATCAATGCGATTCTTTTGGTGGTCTCTTCCGCCGTGCTCGTGTGCGTTGATCGCTTGCGGAACGCGAGTCCCGTGATGTTGCCGGCTGCTCGGGTCCACACCGCGGCCTACGCCGGATTGAGCGTCGCATTCTCGCTTTGCTTGCTGTTTCCCGTGAACTTTCTGGCCAGCGAGAACAACGTTCGCTGGGACTACAGCTACTTCAAGACGGCCAGTCCGGGAGACGTCACGATCGGTACGATCGAGAACCTCGATGAGCCGGTTCAGGCCTGGTTGTTCTTTCCCGCCCAGTCCGACGTCACCGAAGAAGTCCGGACGTACTTTGACCAGTTGGTCCACCCCATGCTGGAGGTGGCCTACGTCGACCAAGCCCTCGAGACAGAGCTCGCCAAGGAATTGCGGGTGCAGAAGAACGGCACGATTGCCTTGGTGCGTGGAACCGGGGCCGATCAACAGGTGCAGCGCATTCGCTTGGGCGATGAGTTGGCGAAGGCCGAACGCAAGCTGAAGAAGCTCGATGAAGAAGTGTCAAAGGCACTGCTGAAGCTCGCGGCGGATCCGAAGCAAGCCTACGTGACCGTTGGGCATGGCGAGATGCATTGGAAGAAGAGCGGTTCGGTGCTGCCGGCACGAACCATCGAGGGGGTCAAGGCGGAACTCCGGCGGTTGAACTTCACCGTCTCCGAGTTGGGGGCGGTCCAGGGGCTCGCCACCGAGGTGCCCGAGGATGCGGACCTCATCATGGTGATGGGCCCCACCGAAGCCTTTTTGGACGAAGAGGTGGACGCACTGAACGCGTACCGGGCCCAAGGCGGAGCGCTGCTCGTGGCCCTCGACCCGGGCACCAAGGCCGATGCCTCCGGGCTGCTGGAGCCGGTGGGGTTGGCCTACTCCGGCGAGAGCATGCTCGTGGGCGACAGCAACTTTTGGGGCGCAACCCGCCGCATCACGGACCGGTACAACATCTTCACCAACAAAGCATCGACCCACCCCAGCGTGACCACACTGTCTCGAAACAGTCGGACCACTGCCCTGCTCACGCCGCTGGCGGCGCCCATCATGCAGTCGGAGAGCCCGCCATACAAGGTGGAGATCACCGTTCGAAGCCTCGAGACGGTGTGGGTGGACACCCGGCCCAACCTGCGGTTCGACGCGACCGTGGAGGAGCGCAAGGGCTGGCCATTGGCCGCAGCGGTCTCGGGTGGAGACGAGGGCGCGGAGTTCCGAATGCTCGTGATGGGCGATGCGACCTGGGCATCGGATCTCGTGTTGCCGCTCTCCAAGGGCAACCAAGAGTTTCTGCGAGACGGCATTGCGTGGTTGGTTGATGAGCCCAGCCAGAGCGGCAGTGTGAACGACGAGGAAGATGTGAAGATTCGACACACCAAGTCGGATGAAGCGTGGATGTTCTACGGCTCCACGCTGCTGGTCCCCGCAGTCCTGTTGGGGGTTGGTCTGGTGCGGGTTCGTTCCCGGCGCAAGGGAGGCCGCTCATGAAGCGTGCAGCAGGAATCAGCGGGGCGGCGTTGGCCATTGCACTGGTCGGTGCTTGGGTTGAGTGGACCGCCGATGAGCCGGTGGACTTGGATGGCAAGGTGGTGTTGCTGCAGGGCGAGGCCGACGCCATCTCGGCGGTGCGGTGGATCAGCGACGATTCGGAAGCCACCATCACCCGCAAGTCCGACGCCCGCGGTGAATACTTTTGGGTGGACTATACCCGTTGGTCGACGGCTCCCCTGCCCGCAGCACGGGCGGAGAGTGACACCGGTGAGGCGGATGAGCCGGAGCGCACGGCAACCCGAAGTGCCTTCAAATCGGCGAAGAAGTCCATCGATCTCATGGCGTCGTTGAGCCCCATGGCGGCCCAGCGCTCCCTGGACGTCACCGATGAGGGCAAGCTTGCAGAAATCGGACTCGACGAACCGTCGGCCTACATCGAGATCGATCGCAGCGGGCGCACTCAGAAGTTGGCCGTCGGCGGCGAGGCGTATGGGACGCGGGATTACTACGTGCGGCACGATGAAACCGCCAAAGTCTACTTGGTCGATCGAGACCTGATTCAGCCGCTGAAGTATGCGCGAACGCGGTTGCCGGACCGAAGCTTGTTTGACGCCGAGCGGGCGGACATCTCTGCGGTCCAAATTTCGGCTGCAGCGCGCGGCCTCTCGCTGGTTCAAATCAATGCGGACGACCCCGCCAAAGCCGCTTGGGCATCGGTTGACGCGGCGGATGTTGCCTTGGCGCAGCCGACGACTTGGGTCGACAAGTTTTTGGGTTTGAAGGGCACCCGATACGCGGATCCGGAGGCACCACCGGAGGCGCTCGAAGACCGGTTTGAGGTCGCCTTGACGGTCGGGGACGCGGTCACCACGATCGCGGTGCAGCAGGTGGGAACCGACGGCGACTGGTACGCGTCTTCGGAACACACCCGCGGATTGGTCAAGCTGGTCCGCAGCACCGCGAGCGGGCTGGCGGAGGACATGGATGGGGTGCTCGGCGAGTAGGCGGCTACTCGATGTGCACCGCCACCACCGTCACGTTGTCTTCGGTTCCGTTGGCGATGGCTTTCTGCACCAGCACCTCGGCCAAGTCCTCGGGCGGATGGCTTCGGCAGATGTCGGCAAGCGCGTCGTCGTCGAGGGGGTCCGTCAGGCCATCTGAACACAGAATGAACACGTCGCCGCTGTCAATGGGGCGGGTGCATGTATCGGGCTCCACGGGCCCGTGATACCCTACGGACTGCGTAAGGATGTTCTTGTGAGGCACGATTCGTGCGAGTTCAGGCGTGAGGGTTCCGGCATCGATTTCTTGTTGAACCACGGTGTGGTCCCGGGTCAGCCGGTGCAGCCGGTCGTCCCGAAAGAGGTAGATGCGACTGTCGCCGACGTGACCAAGGTGCGCTTCGTCGTCCTCGATCAACAGCACGGCCAGCGTGGTGCCCATGCCCGCGTGAACCGGGTTGGCCATCGCCGCTTGGCGGATCGAAATGGACGCTTGATTCATGGCGTACCGCAGCCGCTCGCGAATCTCTTCCTCTTGGTCCATGCTGGAGCGGTCGAGGCGGGTTTCGTCCGGGTTGACCTCGCCGAGCAACACCGACTGGACCGCTTCAACGGCAATGGCGCTTGCGATCTCGCCGGAGGCGTGGCCCCCCATTCCGTCCGCGACGACAAACAGCCCCGACTCGACGTCCACCAAGAAGCAATCCTCGTTGCTCTCGCGAACGGGTCCGGGGTCGGTTCGGGCGACGGCGTCGATGGTCATGGGGCTCCTCGGTCGTGGACGGATCCGATTGTAGACGATTTTGCCCGATACAAAAACTCCCGGGGCGCCGCATGACCATCAGTGCGCCGTGTCTGGTTCCGTCCCCGGGCACCCGAATCGGGGACTACGAGGTGATCGAAGAGGTTGGTCGCGGGGGCATGGCGGTGATCTTGTCCGCCCGCCATGCCGATACCGGGGAACGCCGGGCGATCAAGCTTGTGTTGCCCGGAAGCCACCACGACGAGGTGGTTCGGCGATTCCACCTCGAGTACGACACGCTGGCTCGGATGGATCACGCGGGGGTGCTGCGGGTCTTCGAAACGGGGATTCACGACGGCCGCCCGTACATTGTGATGGAGTTCATCGACGGCATTGAGTTGGGTGCGGCGGTGGAATCGTGGAAAGAGCACGCTCCATCCGATCGCTTTGCTTCGGCGCAGCGTGTATTGGTTTCGGTCGCCAAGGCGCTGGAGTATGTCCACAGTCAGGGGCTGGTTCACCGCGACGTCACCCCGTCCAACGTGATGGTGTTGAGCGATGGAAGCATTCGGCTGATGGACTTCGGTGTGGTGAAAGAGCCCGGCGCCGACCTGACCACGGTGGGTGAGGTGGTGGGCACGGCGGCCTACATTGCACCCGAACAGATCAACGGCGCGCGCGTGGACTCTCGAACCGACTTGTATGCCTTGGGCGCGGTCCTGTACCTCATGCTGACCGGCCGGCGTCCGTTCAGCGCCCGCACCCTTGCCGGATACCTCGAGAAGCACCTCCACCGACCGGTTCGACCGCCTCGAGAGATCGTGCCCACCATTCCCAAGCGCCTCAACGATGTGTGCGTGCGGTTGCTCGAAAAAGATCCGACGCGGCGCTTTGGCTCAGCCAGTCACCTGCTGCATGCCCTCAACGAGTCGTCGGCTTCGGACGCAGCATTGGACGCGGGGAGCTGGGATCCGGGCGT
Source organism: Myxococcota bacterium (assembly GCA_036156175.1). Classification (GTDB taxonomy): domain Bacteria; phylum Myxococcota_A; class UBA796; order UBA796; family UBA796; genus UBA796. The sequence goes on along the minus strand of JAYZVA010000027.1, from coordinate 18,378 downwards.
GGTGGGCCGTGCCGGGGAGCTGGCGCAAGTTCGGGAGGCGATGGCTCGGCTTGCGGCGGGGCAAGGCGGGCTCCTCGTGATCGAGGCCACGTACGGCATGGGCCGCTCGGCGCTGGCCGCGGATGCCGCATCGCAGGCCGAACGGTTCGGCATTCCGCATTCAATCGGCCGCAGCACCGCGCCCGACCAACGGGCATTCGAGACGTATCGAGAGACCTACCGGGCGCTCGTCGATGAATCCACGGGCCCCACGGCCCTCGCGGTGGCCTTCGGAGAGCGGCAAGCCGGCGATGCGACGTTGGAAAAGTGGCGGGTGTTCTCGGCGTTCAAGGCGTTGATGGAGCAACAAGGCCCGCACTTGTTGATTTTGGACGACCTCGACTGCGCGGACCGCGGGTCAATAGAGATGACCGAATACCTGGCCCGAAACCTGGTTGGCGAGGCCAATGGGCCGCTGTTGATTTTGGTGACGCGCGAACCACCGATGGGGATGGATCCCTTGCGGGACTTGCTGAATTCCCAGAGCGTCGCGGTGGATGCCGAGCAAATTCGACTCGGGCCCCTCGATGTGGGTGCCGTCGAAGAATTGCTCTTGAGCTTGGTGCACGACGACCCCCGGGTCGGCGACATGGCCAAGCGGCTGCATCGGGAAGGCGAAGGCGTGCCGTTTTTCATTCGAGAGATGTTGCGCGTGTTGATGGAACAGGGGGTCATCGAACGCCAACCCGATGGTCGCCGGGGGCGAATCACGCTTGATCGCAAGGCAATTGCGGAGTCGACCCTTCCGGTTCCCAGCTCCATCCGCGAGGCGATTCAGAAGCGGGTTGCGCCCCTGAGCGCGAGTGCGAAACGCCTCATGGGCGTCTTGGCTGTTGCGCGGGTCGAGGTGGATGAGAGTTTGCTGTCCTACGCGGCGTTGTTGGACCCCGACACCATCATGGCCAGCATTGAGGAATTGATTGACTCGGGCTTGGTTCGCGAACGGCAGGTCGGCGAGACGGAGCGGTTTGAATTGGCACAGAACCGCCTGCGCGATGTGGTGATGGAGGACCTTGCACCTCCGGTACGTCAACAGATCCACCGCCGCATCGGGGAGGGCCTGGAGCGCATCCATCGACGGCGCATCGACTCCGTCGTGGAGTCACTCGCCCATCATTTTGAGCAGGGCGAAGTGGCGTCCAAGGCCTACCCGTATCTGATTCAGGCGTCGGACAAGCTGATGCAGCGGACGTTCGTACGCGAAGCGCTCGAGTACCTGGAGCGCGCGCTTCGGATCGAGGCCGATGCCCGAGAATACATGACCCTCGAGGACGCCGATCTGCGGCTGGCCGACCTCCGGTTGAAGCGGGCGCGCGCCCTATATCACCTGGGGGCACTTGCGGATTCGAGCACCGAACTGGCCGCGGCGAACGCGCTCGCGGACGAGCTCGGTGAACCCCGCCTTCGGATTGGGGTGGCGACCGAGATTGGATTTCAGAACCGTCGGGTCCGCTTGCTGGATGAAGCGGAGCAGCACTTGCTCAGAGCGGTCGAGTTGGCGAGGGAGCATGGCGAACGGCAGATGGAGATCCTGCCACTGTACGAAATGGGCGGCGTTGCATGGTCGCGCGGGGACCTCGATTCGGCCCGAAATTGGTGGGTGGAGGGCCTGGCGCGCTCGGAGCAGTTCAGCGACGAAACCAAGCTCGCGTGGGGCTACGGTGGGCTCGGCCTGCTCGCGATGTGCAAAGGCCAGAGCGCGGAAGCGCGGCGGAAGTTGGAGCAAGCCATCGAGGTCTGCGAACGCCACGGCCTGATGGAGCGGTTGACGGTGGCGCGGATCAACCTGATCGAGCTGTACCACTTCACCGGGAACTTTCGCAAAGGGCTGCAGATCTCCGATGACACCGTGAACCAGTCCCGCGAAGTCGCCTACCGAGCCGGAGAGGCACTGGGCATGCGGTACCGCACCATCCTGTTGACCGACATCGGGCGGTACGGCGAGGCCATGGAAAACGCCATGGCCAGCCTTCGGCTGCACCGCGAACTGGACACGAAAGAAGACGAGCTTGCGTCGCTTGTCGTGGCCTGTCGGGCGGGGTTGGCTCAGGGGGTGGTGGGCGACCTGGAGCCCATGCTGGATGCTGCGACAGAGTTGTTGACCGGGTACGACACCGAAGGATTTGCGCCGGTGGTTCACGCGTGGCGCGCCCGGGTGTACGCGCTGCAGGGGCGATTGAGCGAAGCGTGCGATGCCATCGAGCTGGCCGGTCAGAGTGAAGTTCGGGCGTGGCCGGGTCAACGGGTGCGCGCCAGCCTCAACCTGGCGCGGGTCTATCGGTTGCTCGATGCCCGCGATGAAGCCTTCACGCTCGCGGAAGAAGCCCTCCGGCTGGCGGATGCCAGCGGGTATCGGCACTACGCCATGCGCGCCCGTCGGTTGATCATCGAGTGCACCGATGACGAGGTGGCGATTGCGCGGCACCGTCGGGTCGCGGAAGCATTGGCCCGGTCTCTCGCGGCCAACTTGTCGCGGGAGGATGCCACGTCGTTCCTCGCCATGCATGGAATCAAGCCACGGGTGAGCCTCATCTGACCGGCACCCCGAGGCTTTCTCTCCCCCGCCCGGTCCAGATCTCGCTACACTGCGGCTGATGACCATTGTGACGCCGCCACCAACCCCCGGTGACTCGGTCGGGCCCTATGTGCTCGGCGAGTTGCTCGGCGTGGGCGGCATGGCGACGGTCTACCGGGGTGTCGACCAGTCCAACAATGTGGCGGCCGTGAAGATCCTCCACCCCGGCAAGGCTCAGACCGACGAAGTGAAGCGGTTTGAGCGCGAGTTTCTCGCGCTGCGGGACCTCCGGCACCCGTCGGTGGTGCAGGTGTACGAAGCGGGCGTGGCGGGCGAGTACCCGTGGATTGCCATGGAGTACGTCGATGGTTCGGACTTGGGTTCGTTGGTGGATCGCTGGACTGCCAACCCGCCGTCGGATCGGTTTGCGCAAGCAGAGCGCATTCTTCGCGGTCTGTGCGAGGGCCTGCAGTTGATCCACTCCAAGGGCTTGATTCATCGCGACTTGAAGCCCAGCAACGTGTTGGTGACCTCAAATGGGGAAGCCAAGCTGACCGACTTTGGGGTCGTCAAAGCCCCTGGGGCGTTCACCACGCAGCTGACCGTCGCGGGCAAGTTGGTGGGGACAGTCGCGTTCATGTCGCCGGAGCAAATTACCGGCGATCCGGTCACCCCGTCGTCCGACCTCTACAGCTTGGGTGCCGTCCTGTATGTGCTGCTCACCCTGCGGCGACCGATCGAGGCCGACAACGTCGCGGGGTACCTGGCGCGCCACATCACGGAGACTCCGAGGCTTCCATCGGAGGTCGACAGCAACGTTCCACCGCATCTTGAGCGGGTGTGCATGAGTCTGCTCAAGAAGGAGCCGAATCAGCGCCCGGCCACTGCTGGAGACGTGCTGGCAATGCTCGATGGAACCGTGGATGCACCCGCTCGAACGGTGCACGGGCGGGACGCCGAAATGGACTGGTTGATGGAGCGACTCGATGCCATTGCGCGCGGTGCCGGTGGCGTGGCCTTGGTCTCCGGCGATGTGGGCAGTGGTCGGACCGCGTTGCTCGAGGGCTTCATTCAGGCGATCGAGACGCGCAACGTGGCGTGGGCTGCTGCCAGCGGTGCGCGCACCGAACTCGTCGGCCAGCTTGCCCGGCAGCTCCCGGCGCAGGCCGCCGGTTCGGCGACGTGGCTCGGGCTGGCCACCGCCGCCGCTTTGCAGCCCACGGTCTTGGTGGTTGACGACCTCGATGAGTTGAGTCCGGATGCCGTCGATGGCATGACGTCCTTGCTGCGGCAGCAAGTGGCGATCGAGGGCAGTCCCATTCTGCTTGTGGGGTCGATCCGCGGTGTGGAGGGCCCGATGGCGCCGCTCCTCAACGGCACCGCGACCGGCCTCACGCCCGACGTGCTTCCGTTGCCAGGTCTGCATCGAACCGCGGTAATTTCACTGGTGCGGGACCTGGGCGTCTCGGGGGCGTTTGGCGCCGCCCTTGGGCGCCGGTTGGCGGCCGATCTTGGGGGCATCCCCGGGGCCGTCGTGGAGCAAGTCAATGCCCTGGTTCAGAGCGGATGGTTGATTCCAACCCACGATGGGGGCCTTCGTGCCGGATGCACCATGGAGGCCCTCCGGAACGATCCACTGCCGATGCCCGAACGGCTGCGCAAGCGCGAGGCCGACCGCATCAATCGGTTGAGCGCGCCGGCGCGTCACCTGTTTGATGTGTTGGTGGTGTTGGACCTGGAAGCCACCGTCGAGTTGGTGGGTGAAATCGCCGCCATGGAGATGACGCCCATCACCCGGTCGCTGCACGAGCTGCTCCAGCTCGGGCTCATCCAGGAGCGGAGCGAGGGCGTGCACCGAGTTGTGGCGCTCCGCGGGGATCGAAATCGGGACGTGGCGTACCAGTTGATCGCGAAGGACAAACGAACGCAGCTGCATCGGTCCGTCGCGGCTGCGCTCCGCCGCCGCTCCCGGCGCCGATCGGGCACGTTTGCCGAGGTGATCGCCAGCCATTTGCTGAGTGGCGGCCAAGTGGGCGAAGCGTTTCCCATGCTCCTCATTGCCGCTGAGACCACCCTGCGTGCGGGTCGAAATCGACAGACCATCAAGCTGCTGGAGAAAGCCGAACGGGCCCGCACCACGGCATCGGGCGATCTCGAACGGGAAGCGGAGCAACGGTACGACCAGCGATTGCATGCCCTCTGGGGCAGCGTCCGATCCCGCCTCGGCACCCATCGAGAAGCGATGGAATCGTGGCAACAGAGCCTGGAAGTTGCCCGCTTGCGCGGCGATGCGGAAGCGGTGGCTCGCGCCCAAGCCGGAGTTGGCCTTGCCCGGGCCGCCATGGGCGATGTGGTGGCCGCCAGCAGCGGGTTGGAGCAAGCGCTGGGGCGCTTGCCCCAAGGCGACCCCATGTGGGCCCGGGCCGCGGATGCACTGGCCCGTGCCCGGCTCAGTCGGTTGGATGTGGATGGCGCCCGGCGGCTGTGGGCGGAGCTGCTCGAGTTGGGTCGGGAGATGGGTGAAGGGTCCGTGCACGCGCGAGCGATGGGCGGTCTGGGCCTGATTGCTTTGGTCGGCGGTCGGTTGACCGAAGGGCAAGATCTGCTGGAGAACGCCGCGTTTCGGATGCGGGAACAATCGAATCCCCGGGTGTTGCCCGAGATCCTGCTGCGGCTCTCCGAGCTTGCGCACGCCCAAGGACAACTGGAGACGGCACGGGAGAAGGCGCTGGAGGCGGAGTCGGTGGCGCGAGACTTGGGCCGCCTGCCGGTGTGCGTGGCTGCCCTTGGAATGGTGGCCCGCTGCCTGCTGGACATCGGTGTTCCCCACGAAGCGCGGTTGATTGCCCACGACGCCTCCACCTTGGCCCGAACCCTTGGCCCCGTCGAGTCCACCATGGCCGTGGGGTGCATCCTGCCCATCGCGAGGGTCTTTTTGGAGCTGGGCGCCGTCGAGGATGCAGCGAACATTCTCCCGGCGGCCCCACCGGGTCATGGGGACGGCACGTTGGGCATCGACGATCCCATCGGGGGACTGCTGGCCGTGAAGAGCCGCATCGCCCATGCCCGCAATCCAACCGTCGCTGTGGCCCTGGCGCGCAGCGTCATCGATCGCGCGGGAGCGCCACTGGTGTGGTCGCGCGGACGCCACCTGATGGATGCGGCCCGCACCCTGATTGCCGCGAACGACGAGCGCGCCAAGGAAGCGGTCCAAGCGGCCGTCGCGCTGGGGGCGGGTTCCCCGTTCCGACTGATCACCATGGAAGCCGGCTTGTTGGCCGCGCGGGTGGGCCTCGATTCGAGCTTCGAGCAGGAAGCGCATCGCATTGTCGGCGACCTGGACCACGACTTGGGGTCCCCGGAAGGGTTTCGGTCGAGGTGGCTCGAAAAATAGGCCCAAAGGGCGATTTTTTTGCGCCGTGCAAGCGGCATCCGAAGCGCCAAGTGGGTTACGGCCGCCGGGTGAGCCAATCGGGTACCGAAGGAGCCAATTCGCTCCCATTAGAGATCGTGATGGGAGGCATTACGCTGCGTCCCGGCGACACCATTGGGCCCTACCGATACCAACGGCCCTTGGGACGCGGCGGCATGTCTCACGTCATTCTGGGGCGCGATCCCGGGGGGCTCGACGTGGCCCTCAAGATTCTCAAGGCCAACCGCTTTCGCACCGGTCTGGCGCGATTTCGTCGGGAGTTTCGGGCGCTGGCTCGCCTCAAGCACCCCAACGTGATTCGGGTCGAGAGCTACGGCGACATTCACGGGCATCCCTACATCGCCATGGAGTGCGTCGAAGGGTCGGATCTGTACCAAGAAATCCGCGGGCTGCCGCGCGACGACCTGCCGAAGCGGTGGGCGCGGGTGGAAGAAGTGCTCATCGATCTGTGTCGGGCCCTCGCCTACATCCATCAGCGGGGCTTGATTCATCGGGATTTGAAGCCGAGCAATGTCTTGATTTCGCTCGATGGCGTGTGCAAGCTCACCGACTTTGGCATCGTCAAGGAGCTGGACCCAGAGACCGACGTGCAATTGTCCACCACGCTTGTGGGCACCTGGGCTTACGCGAGCCCTGAGCAGATCTCCGGCCGAGCGCTGGACCATCGCTCGGACCTGTATTCGTTGGGTGTCATCCTCTACACCATGCTGACGGGCCGCCGGCCGTTCCAAGCCCAGGACATGGCGGGTTACCTTGAGCAGCACAAGAACCACGAGCCGATTCCCCCCATTGACTTGGTGCCGTCGACCCCGACGAAACTCAATGAAATCACGCTGCGCCTGCTTCAAAAGTCGCCCCGGAACCGGTTTCAGAGCGCCGCCGAGATCCTCTACCAACTCGAGCAAATCGACTCCGACTCGGCGCCCGAATCCCATCGGGACGACTGGGAGCCCGCCTTTGCCGGTCGAGACGCGCAAGTGGAGAGTGTTCGGAACGCGGTCGGTCGCCTGACCCGCTCGGAAGGCGGTGTCTTGCTCATTGAAGGCGGCGAGGGCAGCGGAAAGTCCCGCATGCTTCGGGTCGCGCTTCACCATGCTCGGTTGATGGGCATCCCCGTTCATCAGGCCCGCCTGAGCCCGGGGTCGAGTGCGTACGAGTCGGTGATTTCCATCGGTGGGGAGATTCGAGCAGCCCTCGAGGGAGCGGTTGCCGACGGCCTTCAAGACGAGATGGAGGCGTTTGTCCGAGAGGAAGGACGCTTGGAAGGCGACGCCCGCTACCGGCTGTTTGACGGCACGCGCAGCGCGATCAACAGCCTCCTCGAAGAGGGGCCCCGAATTTTGGCCTTGGACGACTTTCATCGGGCACCGTGGCCCGTGGTCGAGATGCTCGGGTACGTGGTTCGCAGCCTGGTGGCCCGCGACGGCCGGCCGCTGTTGCTGATCCTCTGTGGGCGGTCGGATCGGCCCTTCCGTTCGATGGATCGGGTTCGAGACGGCACGGCGTTGTCGATGCATCCGACGGTGGTGCCCTTGCCGCCGCTGACGCCCGCCGAGGTGGGCTCGGTGGTCTCCACGATGCTGGGCACCGGCGGTGCCGCCAAGGAATTGGCGGAAGCACTGCATGCCGAGACCGAAGGAAATGCCTTCTTCGTGGCCGAGTTCATGCGCTCGTTGATCCAGCAGGGTGTGATCGCGGAGGCGCCAGGGGGCGGGCATCGGTTGACCGTCAACGCCGTGGATCTGGCCGGCGGTCAGTTGGCCATTCCCCCCAGCGTCCGGGTCATGATTCGCAATCGGCTTCAGCCGCTCACCGCCGTGCAACGCGACTTGGTTGATGTGCTCAGCGTGGCGGGTCGCGAGACCGATCTTGATTTGGTGCTGGACGTCTTGGGGTTGGATGAAGACGAGGCCCTCGATGCCATGGATGCGTTGGTGCAATCCGGGTTGGGAACCGAGCGCCGGTTGTCCGGTGAACTGCTCATCGACTTCACGCACCGAAAGGTGGGGGACGTCGCGTACCGAGACCTATCCCCCAGTTGGCGGGCCGATTTGCACCGCCGCCTGGCCGTCGCACTGGAGATGCAGCAGGCGGACAACCCCGCAACCTCGGAAGCGATCGGCGATCACTACCTGAAGTCCGGGGAGAGCGGAAAGGCGTACCGATACTTGGCGCGCACAGCCCGGCGCTTGTGGCGGCGGTCGCTCACGGGCGAGGCGTGGTCGATCTCCGAGCGGGCCATTGGCTTGTCCGAGTCGGCCGCCGGCGACCTTCCGGAAGAGGAGTACGACCAGGCCCGCCTCGCGTTGCTGGAGGTGCGCGCTTACGTGGCGTACAACCGCGGAGAGTGGACGCAGGCAGAGAACGTGCTGGCATCGCTGCAGTCGGTGGCAGCCAAAGTGGGCGAGACCGATTTGTCGATTGAAGCGTCGCTGGATCGGGGCGTGGCGCTCAAGCGGTTGGGCCGCGAAGATGCGGGTCGTCGGATGATCGAAGACGTGATGGTGGCGGCCCGAGCCCAAGGCAATCGCAAGACCGTCATCGAAGCATTGCGGCGGCAGTCTCTGTTTGCCTGGGAGCGGGGCGACTTGGCCACCTGCGAGCGGTTGGCCACGCAGGGGTTGTTGTCATCGGAGGGCGACGAGCTGGAGAGCAGTCGCGCCGGACTGCTGATCGTGCTGACGGCGGTTCAGGCCGAGCGCGGCCAGTACGCTGCTGCCGTGACCGGATTGGAAGAGTGTTGCGCCATTTTCGACCGACTTCGCAACAAACGCGCCCTGTGCGTGTCGCTGTGCAATCTCGCTGAGTTGGTGCTGAGCCAAGGCCAAATTGGTGCGGGACTGGAGCACGGGCGGCAGGCGCTGGAGATGGCGACGGACGTGGACTTCCACGTCGGCATGGCCGGCGCGCTGCGGGTCTTGGGCATGGCGCAGATGGATGCCGGATGCATCGATGCAGCGGGAAACTCGCTGACTCGAGCCCTGGCCTTTGCGGAGTCGGAAGCGGGCATCGATCGGGTCGCCACGCGATTCTTGTGCGGAAGGCTGGCCCTCCGCATGGGCGATCCTTCGGGGAGCCGTGTGCACCTGAACGCGGGCCTCTTGGCTGCTCAGTCCGGCGATCCAGAGTCGTACACGCCCATGCTTGTGGCGATGCGCGCGCGGGCAGACATCATCGCAGGAGACGATGAGCAGGGGCGGTCTGGACTGGCGGAAGCCACGCAGTTGTTGGGGTCCGGTGCGGTGCCCAGGCAAAGCCAGGTGATGGTCGTCATGGCCCTTGCCCACCAAGCACTGGACGAAACCGAAGCCGCCCTTGAGCTCGCACGCGACGCGGCCCATCTGGCTGCCCAGCGGGGCTATCGTCTGTGGGAGTTGGTCGCCCAGTCCATTGTTGCGGTGTGCACCGACGGAGCGGCTGCGCAGTCCGCCAGGAATCGCGCCCGATCCATCGCGGAGGAGATCAGCGGGCACATTCCACCGGAGTTTCAGGCATCTTTTCTCGCACGGCCCCGGATTCGCGCCCTGCTGGAGCCCCATGATCCGAACCCTGCACTTCAGGGTGCGGAGGCATCGGAGTGACCAATCCGTTGACGGAATGCCCCGAATCGATCGGACCGTGGACCCCGGAACGCTTGATTGGCTCGGGTGCAGTGGCTGCGGTCTATTTGTGTTCCGATGCATCGGGCCGAACCGCAGCCGTGAAGTGGTTGAACCACGATCGGGGTCCGCTGGTCGGACGGTTTCTGCGAGAAATCGAGAGCCTTCGTCGGCTGGACCACCCGGGAGTCACCCGTTTTATCGACGCGGGTGAGGCGGAGAACCGGCCGTATTTGGCGATGGAACACGTGCCGGGAACCGATCTCCGGGTGTATGCAGCCAAGCTCCACAAACGGCCCAGTGCGGAGCGATACGCGCGCTGCCGCGCAATGGGGCGGGCCCTGGCCGATGCCCTTGAGCACATCCACGACGTCGGACTGGTTCATCGGGATGTCAAGCCCAGCAACGTGTTGGTCTCCGATGACGGCCGGGTTGTGCTTGGAGACTTTGGCGTGGTCAAGGATCCGGAAGCGCTGGAAAAAACCGCGATGGGCATCGTGGTCGGGACGTTGGCATACGCCGCACCCGAGCAGATTCAGTCGGAGAGCATCGACGTGCGCACGGACGTGTTTGGTCTCGGAGCCACGCTGTACTACGTGCTGACCCTGGAGCGGCCCTTCGGCGGCTTTGACCGAAACTTGGACGGACTGCCGACTCCCCCCTCGCGCAAAGATCCCGGGATCCCCGCGGACTTGGAGGGGGCAATCATGCGCATGCTCGCCGCCGATCCGAGCCATCGCCCGCGCGATGCGGCCAGTGTTCGTGCATTGCTGTCGTCGCAGCAAGATGGCGGCACCGTGCTGGCCGGGACACGACCCGTGGTCACGCTCGTCGCGGAGTGCCTCGATCGCGCCGGCGACGGAACGAGCGTGTTTGCCCGACCGACGGGTCCGGCCGGGACCCGCAAGGCCTGGGTTGGCGATCTGCTGCGTCAGGGGGCACGACGCCGGGGAATCGCGGCGATCGAAGTTCTGGAGTGGGGCGCATGGAGCGCCGTTCGTGCGCGGCTCGATGCGGGCGAAACCCTGTTGGTGATTTCCCCCCATGAGCTGGAAGTGCCCGATCATGTCCACTGCGTTGAAATACCGCTGTCTCCCTTGAGCCTCGCCGATGTGCGGCGGTCATTGGTGTCGCTCGCTCCCAACACCCCCGAACCCGCTGCCGTGGCGACCACGCTTCACGAGTGGACTGGGGGGTTGCCCCGGCTGCTCGCGGCGTTGCTCGAAGACCACGTTGTCGATGGGGTGTTCCTTCCCCCCGATTCGGAGGCGCCCAACGTGCACGTGGACCGGTTCTTGGAAGGGTTGGACATGGACGAGGCCGAGGTCTTGGGCGCCATCGCATTGTCGGGCTCCCCCATGGACGTGGGGTCGTTGGAGTCCATCACGCAGGTGCCCGTGGATGAGTTGATTGGCGGGTTGGTTTCCAAGGGGTTGATCGTCGACATGGAGGGGCGGTTTCGATTGATGGGAACCTTGTTTCGCCCCGCAGCGCGGCGCGCATTGGTGGATCCCGACGGGTTGCAAGAACGGATCAACACCCATGCGCGAAGGGAGGGACGCGAACCCGCCGTTGGGGGCGATCCTCCTTGGGTGTTGGCCGAGATTCGCAGCGGGATTGCCAAGGCCGAGGAAGCCCTGCTTGGCGGTGGCTTGGCTGCTGGGCTGGTGTCCATCCGTCGCGCCGTTGACATCTCTGGTGCGGTCCACGACCGGGGCATCAAAGCCGAAGCCAACATTGCCCTTGCGAACATTCTGATCCGAGTCGGATTGCTCGATGAAGCCGCGCGTCGATTGGCCGATGCGACCGCGTTGGCCCACGCGGACGAGCGCGACGATCTTCGCCGCTTGTGTCACGGTTTGAGGGCCTGGGTCAGTCTGGACCAAAACCCCCGCTCGCGGGCGTCCGCGGCCAGCGCAGTCGACCGCATTCTTCCCATGTTGAAAGGAAGCGAAGGCCGTGGAAAGCAACCCGAGGACGCGCTGCTGTACGCGATTTGGGCGCGAGCAAGCGCGGTCTTGGGCGATCGGAACACCCACAGCCGTGCGGCGGAGTTCGCATTTGCATGGGCCGAGCACGTGGAAGTGCCGCTTGCCCTTGGCATCCGGCTCCAGGTCGCGCGCGGCATGCTGGTGTTCCGCGACCTCGAGGGCGCGCGCGAGGCCATTCGCCCCGTGGTTTCACAGCGCGACCGCTACCCGCTTCTGGGTTGGGAAGCCGCGCGATTGCTGGCGCTGCTCGACGGCGGATTGGTGCCCGATGCCGGGGCGCTGGCCCTCGGACTCGACCCAACGGTGGTGGCCGCGCTGGAGAATCGTCCCGTTTAGTCGCGGCGGGCGCGGAGTCCAAGCATCACGGCGATGAACGACCACAGCCAGTGGGATGACTGGGGAGCCGCGCTGCACGCTCGTGGGGTCAGGTCGGCGGGCTCGTAGTCGTCGATGAACGAACTTCGATCGTCGGGAAGCGGCCCGTTGCTGCCGGGGACGTCGGCGCCGTCTTCCGCGTCGGCATCGGCATCGGCGTCCACGTCCGCATCCGCGTCGGCATCCGCATCCGCATCCGCATCCGCGTCGGCATCGGCATCGGCATCCGAGTCGCCGCCCACCACCACATCGAAGTCAACATAGTTGTCGATCCACCCGGTGTAGGCATCGACCCGCATCGCGCCGCTCCCGCCGCCCTCACAGGTGTCGCCGCCGCTCCCGCCGGTGGCAAACCCAAAGCTGTTCACGCCCACCAATTCGTAGCCCCCACCCGGCAGGGGCGCGAGGGCTGCGCCGCCGGAGTCGCCGGAACAGATGTTTTGGTCGGCCGGATCGATGGCGTACACGATCTGAGCCGAGTAGTCGGTGATGGGAATTCGAGCGTAGCGCTTGCGACCGCTGTCGCTGCGGCCGGTGCCGGTGATCCCAAAGCCCACGTAGGTGAGCTCGTCGCCGATCCACCCGGTGTTGAAGGAATCTTCGTTGAGGGGCATGGGCTCAACATCGGACACGGTGACGCCCAACTCAATCAGAGCGATGTCGTGTGCGATGGTTCCGCTGCTGCCCGAGTACCCGGGGTGGATGATCCAGTCCGATACCCAGGAGCGCCGCTCGTATCCGGCATCGATGTTGCTGGTGAAGTAGATGTCGACGGACCATGCGCTGGGGTTGGCATCGGCCTGCTCGATGCAGTGCGCCGCCGTCAGCACCCACTTGGGCGCGATGAGGGTGCCGGAGCAGACGCCGCCGTACCCGCTGGAGTTGTAGGAGGTCATGAAGACGACCGCGGGAAAATCGGACGTTGCGGTTCCGTTGACCACCGGCGGTGGGGGCGCATCAGCCAGTGCCGGCCCCCCTGAGCTCAAAAGTCCAGCCGCCAGTCCCAAAATCGCAAAGTGTCGCACTCCACCCTCCATGTGCCCTCTCATCGTAGCCGGACCGTGGCTCCAGTTTGTCTCGAAAACGTGAATCCTCCAAGCGGTAGTTTATCATCCGACTCTTCACCGCCCTTGTTAGAATCGGGCCACGAAGGGAGGCGTGATGCGCGCACTGGTTGCAGGGTTGGTTGTTCTGGGGGCGTGTTCCGACGATCCCGTCCACAAAGGCAAGGTCACCGACCGATGGGGCAAGCCCGTCGCGGGTGCCGTCATTGGCTTCACCGGCAGTTCGCAACAGATTGTCAGCGGCGCGGATGGCGGGTTCGCAGTTCCCGTTCAGGAGAAAGACGTCACGGTTCGGATCGGCAAGCCTGGCTACATCAAGCAGACCCAAACGCTCAAGGCATCGGCTCCGGGCGAGCCCCCCGCCCGCTTGTTGGCCGCGCTGTACCCCGACCCCGAGCGCAACGGGTTTTATGCTGTGGGCTCGATGGAATACTCGGAGCTGGCCTCGACCGCGATCAAGACCGTCGGCACCGAACTCAGGGCCTTCAACGGGTTGGCCGACACCGGCACCGCCCGGGTTCGATCGAACAAGGCCGCGGAGTTCGTGTTTTCGTCGGATGCGCGCCGCAGCCAACTCAAGCAGTTGGGGTTGCAGCTGAACAAGCTCACATTTCTGGAAGAGGCGTCGTTGCCAGGAGTCTTGGGGGAGACGCCAGTGAAGCTCAACATGTGGGTTGCGGACGCCACCATTCCCTTCGACTTGACGGGCATGGAAACCGACGACGATTACTCGATCAAGACCCGCGAACCTCTGGAACCGGGCATGTACGCGTTTCACACGCAAGGGGTGCTGACATCGGTGGACACCGCCGCCTTGGACAAGCTGCCCAGCGAAATGCGGGTCGCCTTCCCGTTCGAGGTGCGGTGACTTTCCGGGGAAGCGGTTACGCCTCCTGAGTGAGGTGACCATGCGCTCTGGAGAAATCGAATCCCTGCTCGCTCTCGACCCCGCCGACCGACTGCAGCCGTTGGCCGAGCTGGCCAACATTGCGGCCAAAGAAGGAGTGGATGATGCGGATCGCGTCAAGCTGTTGAAGGCCTTGATGTCGGTGCTGGATTCGGGCGCGGGGGGCGCACTCGCGCGGATGGAGGCCGGCGAAGCGCTCGGTCGCCTGGGCGATCCGCGGCTTCGAACGCCAGACAGTCCCGACTACTGGGCCGAGTTTGACGTCGACGGACACCGAATAGGTGTGGGCAAGCACTTGGTCACCACCGCCGAGGTCGCGGCGTTCTTCGCCGGCGACGGATACTCCAACGACGCGCATTGGTCCGAAGCGGGCAAGCACTGGAGGGACACCCGCCGCACGATGTGGCCGGACCTGGCAGCCGAGCCCGATTCGGCACCGCTGGTGATCCCCAATCAGCCCGCCGTCGGCTTGACGTGGTTCGAGGCGGAGGCGTATGCCACGGCCCATGGGTGCCGCTTGCTGACCCTCGACGAGCGCTTGTTCGTCATGCGCGGGGATGCCAACCGTCCCTATCCATGGGGTCAGCCCTTTGGACACGGCAACGCCAACACGTCCGAAGAAGCCTTGGGCAAGCCCAGCGCTGTGGGCCTGTTTTTGGGGGACTGCACGCCAGAGGGCGTGTACGACCTGGCCGGCAATGTGGCCGAGTGGACGCTCGATCAAGCCGATGATGAAGTGATCATTCACCCCGGCTCCTGGAACCAGCCGTCCATGAGTGCGTGGGCCAAGGCGCGTGCGCTGGTTCCGCAAAAGACCCGATCAGCCGATCTTGGTTTCCGGATCGCCCGCGATCTCTGAAGGCGCGCGGGACGCGAAGAAGTCCCCAAGGATGACCGCTGCCGCGGCTTGATCGATCGTCTGTTTTCTCCGGGCGGCGCTGTGGCCGGCCGCCCGCAACCGCTCCTCGGCCACAACGGTCGAGTACCGTTCATCTTGGTAGTGAACGGGCACCCCGCTGACGGATCCCAACGCGTCGCCGACCTGGCGGGCAAGTCGGGCGGACCGGCCTTCGCTTCCGTCCAGTTCGTAGGGCATGCCCACCACGACTGTGACGGCCTTCAGTTCGGACACGATGGCCTGCAACCGCGCCACGTCTTGCCGAACCCCCTTCCGCCGCAAGGTGGCGTGGGGCGTTGGAATTTTGGCATCGGTCTGCGCACGCGCGATGCCGATCGTCTTGGTTCCCACATCCAATGCCAGTATGCACGCCATCGGAGTCTTTGATACCGGAGGAGTCGGGAGGGGTCAAGACATGACGGTTGCATTGCTTTCGACGGGAGAGGAAGTTCTCACAGGCGAAACGGTCGACACCAACAGCGCCTGGTTGGCCGCAGCATTGTGGGACGCGGGCGTTTCGGTGAGGACGATGGTCACCGTCGGCGACTCTGTGGACCACATTCTCGACGCGTTGCGCCTGGCGGCCGAGCGGGCCTCGGTGATCATCATGACCGGTGGATTGGGGCCCACCGAGGACGATCTCACCGCTGAAGCGTGCGCCAAGTGGGCCGGCGTGGAACGGTACGAGTGCGCGGAGGCGCTGGGTCAGATTGAAGAACGATACCGCGCACGCGGTCGTCCGTTGTCGCCCGCGAATCGCAAGCAGGCGGTGGTGCCGATTGGCAGTCGCTTGCTCGAAAATCACTGGGGCACTGCACCCGGATTCTCGCTCACCGCTGGAGGGACAACCGTGCATTGCTTGCCGGGGGTGCCGATGGAGATGCGCCACATGTTCGCCGAGTGGATTCGGCCGCAGTTGGTTTCGGAAGCCCCACCGGTTCTGGTCCGCATGCGCACGTTTGGCGTGGCGGAGAGCCGCCTGCAGGCGATGATTGGACCGCTCGACCTTGGCGACGCGGTGTTGGGGTTTCGGGCGCACATCCCGGAGGTCCAAATCAAGCTGCGGTTTCCCCACGCCAGTGGTCCGGCAGAGCGAACGGCGGTGGTGAATCGCGTCGCGGCAGTCCTGGGTCCAGCGCTGTACTGCATCGATGGCGGCGACTTGGCCGAGACTGTCGTCGAAGCGCTCGCCGCCCACGGGCAGACGGTATCGCTCGCGGAGAGCTGCACTGCGGGAATGATTTCTTCTTGGTTGGCCAACGTACCGGGCGCGTCTGCCGTGTTGATGAACGGCATGGTCACCTATTCAAACGCGTCGAAGGTGAACTTGCTGGGGGTGGATGAAGCGCTGATCGCGGAGCATGGAGCCGTCTCAGAACCCGTTGCACGGGCCATGGCGGAGCAGGTTCGGGCGGTCTCAAACACCGACTGGGGGCTCGGCATCACGGGGGTTGCCGGTCCCGGTGGCGGGTCGACGGAGAAGCCGGTCGGCACCGTTCACTTGGCGGTGGCGGGACCCATGGGTACGGTGCACCGCCATGCCGTGGTGCCCGGTGATCGCACACAGGTGCGGCAGCGGTCGGCCGGTGCACTGCTTCACATGCTGTGCGGTGCCGTGGCAGCGGCTAGTTCTGACCGAATGCGCGCCGAAGTCGACTGAGCGTGGGCTCGTCGAGGGTGTAGATTTGGTCGCCGTTCTGGCTCTTCACGTAGAAGTAAATCTGCCCGTCGCGTTTGAAGTGCCGCCCCACAAAGAGGGCTTCGTGGCTGCCGTCTTTGCGCTGCACTTCGAAGACCATCCGGGGCCGGGTGAGGCCGAGGCGGGCAGCGGATGCACCCGCAATTTCCTCGCCCCCTCGGGGGCTGGCGAGTGTCCGCAATGCGAACTGAACATCGGCCACGTCGGATGCGAGTCCGGCTGGATCGGTGATCACCCAGACGCCGCTATCGCCGGAACGTCCGATCTCCACCTTGGTTCGTTTTTGGTAGAAGATCAGCTTCGCGATGTTGGGTTCGACGACTTTGTAGAGGCTGAGGCTGGACACGGGCTCGGCCGTGCCAACGAAGGGCGCGATGTCATTCTTTGGCACCGCGTAGACGCCTTCCTTCCCCGCCACGCGAACGAACGTGATTCCGTCGACTTCCTTTCGCCCGACGGCCAGGGTGACCTCGGTGCCCTCCTTGTCCATCACGGTGATGTTCGCTGCGGGCGGCGAGAATCCACCCTCAAATCCGTCGTCCAGGATGTTGGCCGCCCGCATCAGTCCGAGCCGCGTCACCGCGGCCGTGCGTGCGGCTGGCTCCATCGCGAGCCCATTGGGCGGGTCGAAGGCCCAGGCGCCGTCCCCGGTTTCGCCCTCGGTCGGTTCCCGAATCATGTGCACCACCGCGCCGTTCCACGGTTCGATCCGGACGCCCTGTATGTCGGCTTCTTCGCGATCCACCACAACCCGATTTCGCCACTCGAGGGCGGTGCGGTTGTACCGGCGCCGTCCGCCGACGCGGGCCCGTTGGACCGTGCTCTCGCCGCTCACGCGGACGAAGCTGGAGCCGCCGGGGCCGTCGTTGCCGACGGTGAAAGAGGCGACCGGATCGGTGCCGCTCGTCCACAGCTCGACCACGATTCCATCCGCGGCATCGAGGCCGTACTCGTCGGGGTTGCCTTCATCGATCGCCACATCGGCCAAGATGGGGCGGCGAAATGCGGCGAGAAGATGGGAGATGCGCGCCTCATCGGCCGCCTGGTCCAGCGGAGCGGTGATTCGCCATGCGTCGGTGAGCTCGTCCCGCTCCAAGATGGTCTTGGCCGTGGCGTGGGTGAGCTCAATTCGCGCGACATGGTCGGGATTCAGAGAAGCAATGGTGGCGGCGTTGTCGGGTTCATCGACGGGTGCTGGGGTGTCGAGCATTGCGAGCAGCGTCATCACGGCGGCGATGGCCGCCAAGACGGTGCTCTTGGCCGTCAATGAGGGGATGTCGGAGTTCATGACTCATCCCCGCTGGTTGGAGGGGTCCCGGTGGATTTGTTCGCCGTGGATTTCTTGGAGGCGGGGGCCGTCTTCTTCGCGGCCGTCTTCTTTTTTGCAGCGGTCGTTTTCTTTGCGGTCGCTTTCGGTTTCGCCGCCTTCTTCTTGCGCGGTGGCTTCACCGGTTTTGCCAACGCCGCCAGCACCTGCATTTGTTCCGCACCGGGCGGCGCGGGCTCAGGATCGGGTTCAGGCACGACGGGCGGCGGTGGTGCGCTTGCTTGGGCCTGCTTCTCCTCCATGATTCGCCGAGCGGTTTTCGCGAGCAAGATCGACCGGGCCATCTCTTCTTCCGAGACCGCGTCGTCTTCTTCGCTGTCCACAATCTCATCCGCAAGCGACCAGTTTGTGGGGAGTGGCTCGGGCTCGGGCTCGGGCTCGGGCTCGGGTTCCGGCTCGGGCTCGGGTTCGGGCTCGGGGTCCGGCTCGGGCTCGGGTTCCGGCTCGGGCTCGGGTTCCGGCTCGGGCTCGGGTTCCGGCTCGGGCTCGGGTTCCGGCTCGGGCTCGGGTTCCGGCTCGGGCTCGGGGTCG
>JAYZVA010000026.1:0-14316 GCA_036156175.1 Myxococcota bacterium | reverse complement strand
GATTGCGGAGTTCACCGTCACGGGGAGCGGCGAGGTGTTCAAGTGCGAAGAACAAACCAGCGACATGTTTGCGTCCATTGATGGCGCGATGCACAAGCTGGAGCGTGCGGTGCGCCGGCACAAAGAGCGGTCCAATGACCGTCGCACCGCGTCTGCCGATGCCGTTGACGGCTTCGCGCGACCCGATTGGAACGAGGACGCCGCAATCGAAGCGTAGGTGCAGGTCCGGCGCCTGCTCGTCGCGGACGGGCGGGCGTGCGGGCGAGGCGTCCCGGTGACGATGCCGTTGGTTTCATCTGGCCCACAGTGGAGTTAGACGGGCTGGGCTACCATGGAGGTTCGATGCTGTGGCTGTTCGCGGTCTTGGCGTCCTGTTCGGTTCACCGAGCGGGCGAACAGGCGGTGGATGTGGCGCGTCAGTACCGCGTCACCGTGTCTGCCCAGTTTGGTGCGGTGAAGACCGAAGAATCGGTGCTGCAGCCGGCCATGGAGACGCGGCTGGCCCTTCGGGTGACCAGCACGCCCACCCGGCGCTTCCGTGACGGTTCATTGGGAGCCCAGTTGCGCGTGGTCGACGCCGAGTTGACCGTCGATGGTGAGCCGGTCCCGGTGGAGCTTGTTGGGCGAACCGCGGAACTTCGCACATTCGCCAACGGGGAGATTCTCGACATTGGGTGGATCGACAGACTGAGTGGGCCGGGCCGCCATTTGGACGCCTTCGAAGTCATTTTTCCAGCATTGTCGCCGGCCCCACCAAGCGTGAAGGTCGGGGTCGAGGAAAACCGCCGAATCATCTGGCCGTTTCGCAGCGGTCGGACGGTGCGGTGGGACAACGCCGTGGAGGCCGTGTGGAAAAACCTGGGAGTCGACAAGGCACAGACGTCACCGGCCTGGGAGTTGACGTATCGGGGGCCTTGGACCCTTGATGGTGGGACCCGTTTTGTGAGCCCCGGTGTCGGATACACCGCCAAGGGGCACGGTGAGGGTACCGTATGGATGGACGTGAAGACCGGGTCGATGACACTGCACGTGTTCGAATGGCATCGAACGGTTCAGGTTGAGGGCAAGGTCGCGCTCACGCAGACCCAGGAGTTTGAAGGAAGGATCGAGGTGATTCCATGATGCTGGTGCTGTTGCTTGGCGCCGTTCCGCTCGACCCGGTCGGGGATCCGCTGCCGAACTACCTCAACGAATCCCAGGCCCACCAAGCCGTGGATGCCATGGTGCCACTCTTGAAATCGTGCGGTACAGAATCCGACATGACCGTCCGATTGGAGTTGGATTTTTCTGGCGATGGACGCATTGACCTCCATCGGCTGGACGGGGTCTCGGGGCCGGTAGCGGAATGTTGGACTGCAGCAATTGCCAGCATCGCTGGTCCCGTTCATCACGACACGCCCCAGCGCGTCAGCACAAGCATTTACGTTCGAGGCGGTGATGTGTTGGCATCGCCGACCCTGACGGTGGGCACCCGAGACCTTGCTCCACTCTTGATCTTTTCGACGCCGCAGACACGGGGCCTCATTTACTCCGTCATTCAAGGCACAGAGGCTGCCGAACAGTAGTACACTCCCATCATTCACGTGGGGGAGTCATGGCGGATCCGAACAGCTTGCAGTCCGTGGTCGCTCACGCCCGATGGGTCGCGGATGAGCGGGAGCTGCTTGAACGGGTACCGGAGCTGCAGTCTCATGGGCTGCCGACCGAACCGTGGGCCGTCGGGACTCATGGCAAGCAGCTGGTTGCGCCCTTGACCGGCATTGTGTCGATGGCAGGTCCGATTCTCGAGACACTGGAACAAGCAAGGACGACGGACGTGGCGTCGTTCGTGAACGCGAGCACCGAAGTGGTCGAATCGGATGCGTTGGTGGCGCGCCTCATTCTTGCCTTGGAAGACGCTGGGTCCGAGCACTCCCATCGCGTCGTGATGGGAGTGGCCCACCTGAGTGCGTTGTTGCTTCATGGGCGAGCCCCCAAGGGCGTCGAACCGGCGGTTGCCCGCCGGGCAAGCGAGCTGGCGTCTGCGGTTGCGGGGATGGAACCGATGGCCCGAGCCGAACTCTACGCGGGCATGTCTTCGGCCCTCTCCGCCCGAACCGCGGCTGCCCTGAGTCGCTCAGCCCGAACGTCCAACCCACTGACGGCGGTGTTGCTCGCCAACCAGCTTGTGTGGGTGATGCCCCAAGATGTGTTCGATGCCGAGCGCGAGCTCGGAATGGCTGCACGCATTGTTGGCGTGGAGCTTGAGGGACGCGTGGTGACCATGGTCTCGCAAATCGCGCGGTACGCGCTGAAGGAGTCGACAGCCCGCAGAGGTGGCCGAAAAGAACGGCCCGCCGATGGGATGCTGGAACAGCTGGAGCGCTCCGCGCGCAGTGATGCGCTTCTGCATCCAGCGACCGGCCCGGCATTCATTCGGTTGCTTCCGCACCTGTGCGAGGCGCGTGCATTGAAGGGTGTCGTGGACGATCACAAGCTGGCGGGTCGGTACCTCGAGCCGAATGCAATTCGCACGGTCAGCGGTGCGTGGGCCGAATTGCTGCGCAAGCTTGGTGTTTGGGATGCGCTCACGGCTGTCATGTCGGGGATCCATTTTGTGGATTTTGGCGGAGGGCTGTTCCGCCTCGACGGTCAGGTGTTGGAATCATCCGCCCGCTGGAGTCTGCGGATTCCCAGGGCCGACCCTCGCATGGCCCATGCCGTTGTCGCCTGCCGATTCAGCGGGCTCGTGGGGGCGGGGGGGGCTCAACCGCTCATACGCCGCGCGCTGCGCGCGCGATGGTCCGCCATGGTTCCGCGGAATGCGGTCGGCTGCATGATGGCGGACCATGGGGTGGCCGCCTTTCAACGGGCCTCCGATGCGCTGCGTTTTGCACTCCTGTTGAGCGCCGAATTTGTTGGCCGAAACGGCAGGCTGGAAGTCGATGGCATCCCCGTCGCGGTCGCCCCCGGCAGCCGGGTTGCCGTCGGCGTTTCGCACGGTCAGGTGGTGGGGGGCACGGACGGCGTCGACAGCACGCTGGATGGGCCCGCCGTGTCTGAGGCCGTTCACCTGTGCGGTCGGGGAGCACCGACGTCGTTGATGTTTGACCCGTTGCAAGTGCGCCAAGCTGGGGCTGGGGAGTGGGGGCTCATGAGCAACGGCGTGTGTTGCTCCCGCCCCGCAGCGATGGCTGCATGGAACGACTGGGGTGGGGCAGTGCACCGATTTGGTGACGGCTCAGAGGTGTGCGGGCTTCGCCGCGACTTCCAGACCTACCCGGTGGATGGTTGGGGCCAGTTGTCCGATGGAGCGGCGTTGTTTGTGAGCCTCGGTGCCGCTCGTGGCGCACCGGTTCTCGAGGTTCTCGGGCTGGACCACACGATGTTGCGTGAACTCCAATCCCGAGACATTCAGTTGACAGAGGGCGATGACATTCTGGACGATGAAGATCCGATCGTTGAGTTCACCGAGGAAGACGATCCGTTTGGCTTTGATGCATCGGAGGAGTCCAGCGCAGATTCGCGGGGCATCGCGGCTCAATGGACCGACATTGGGTTCGGTGACGACAACGACTCGGAACGTTAGCGAAAAGTACAGTGAGGGATTCTATGACACGGTTTGTTCTCGTTCTATTGCTTGGCTGCGGAGACAGCGCTGAAGAATCAACCTCGGATGAGGTGGTCAGTTCCATTCCCGATGTCACGGGTCGATACAACACCCAAATCGCGGCGGCTACGGGCTGTGAAGGCGAGTCATACTGGCTCGAAAACTGGGTTCCCGGTCCGCTCACCATCGAGGAGTCCGATGGGGGCCTGCTCTTCGATTTTGGGGGCGATATGGCGTTTTCCGGAATCGTGGACGAAAACAAGAACTTCTCGTTTGCGGGCGAGGTCACCTTCGAGACCGAAGAGGAATTTGACACCGGTTCGGCGCAGCTTTCGGCAGCCCTCGAGGTCACCGGTCTCGGTTCGTTTTCCAAGCGCGGCTCGTGTTGGGAGATGGACGGTGACATCACGGTGGTCGTGGATGAAAACAGCGACGGCTTGGAGTTCAACGATTGCACACTGGAAGGTCCGGTCCAGTCCACTCAGATTGATGGCGGAACGTGCGACGGACTGCTGCGATGATCGGCATCGCGTCGGCCGTGGTGATGGGCGCGCTCAGTGCTCATGCGGCCGAGTTTGAGGTTGGCGCCGGGTTCGACATTTCCGCAGATTTACCGGATGGTGGACTCGATCAAGGCGACGCTCAAATGGGTGCGGGGGTAACGCTTCGCGCGCCCGTGCGATGGACCCCTCATCCTGCGGTGGCGGTAAGAGCCGAACCATTTGTTGGTGTTCATGGTGGGCAAGACCGCGTGGAATGGGCACAGTACGGTGGCAGCGTTTCGTTTGCGAGCGAAGATCACTGGACGTTGTTGTCTCAACTGGGTTTTCGATTCGGCCCCGAGTTTTCACCGTTCAACGCGACATCGGTTCAACCCTATATCGGCAGTTCGCTGGGCTTGTTTTGGGCGCGCCACTGGCACAGTTTTCAGGGAGCAAGCGCCGTGCTGCTCGACCCTGAAACCAACGATGTGAACAGCGGCGGCAACATCGATCCCTATTCGGACCAGATTGCCCCCAGTGTGGGCGCTCACTTCGGCGTGCGTTTTCATGAGCTTCTTCCGTTCGCCATCGAGGCGGAACTGGGCTACAACGTCGCGTTCATG
The DNA here is from genome assembly GCA_036156175.1 of Myxococcota bacterium. Lineage (GTDB taxonomy): Bacteria > Myxococcota_A > UBA796 > UBA796 > UBA796 > UBA796. The sequence continues at coordinate 9,622 of JAYZVA010000026.1, read as the reverse complement.
AGCGAGGCCTCGCTTTCTGGGGCCCGGCCGGCGTTGAATGCGGTTAGGACCGCATACGGGTTCAACCCCGTCCGGATTGGTGTCAACGCCGTGTTCATCCGTTGAGGGAATGCAAGATGAAGTTGTACAGAGCCAAAATCCAGCCCATCGCGCACGCCGTGATTGAATCATTGGTCAACACGGGAGCCCTGGAGGTCGAACCGGAGAACCGAGCCGAAGCGGAGCTCGACCTGGTGGCCATCATGGAAGAGTATTCCCGGCGAGACTTTGCCCTTCGCGACGCGGTGAAAGAGCACATGGCAAACCACGGTGTGCCGTATGACCAGTACGGTCGGACGCGCTCCCGCATGGCTCAGGACTGGGGGCATCCGACGGGCGACGACGTGGAGCGCTACCTTGCTCGCCAGTTTACAGAGAACTTCATGATTTCCAACTTTGTGGAAGAGGTCTACGGCGAAGACAAGGCCATCTACAAGGCAATCATGGACATCCTTCGGGCCAACGATGTGGATGAACGGGCGCTCCGTGAAGAAGCCCGTTCCAAGATCGCGAACGTTCGAGAAGGGACCGTCGACTACGAAATTGCGATGTCGAAGGCCATGAAAGAAGTCAAGAAGCGTCACGGCCTGCTCACTTAGGTCTGGTTGCTGTGCTTCTGCTGTTGTTGGCTGCGTGCTCCACCACCGCGCCGCCCGAACCCGTAGCGGCCGGGTCATCCGTCGCCGGCGGCACCGGCGAAGCCGCTGAGGTCGTCGGGCCAGACGTGCCAACGGTGGGTGCCTCGGCGGGCATCGCGGCGGCGCCCGTGCCTGAGGCGACGGTGAGTCCCGTACCAGTGACGCTCGTATGGGACGGCCTATCCCCACTTCATCAAAGCTTTTTTTCCGACGCGAGTGCGGTTGAACAGCTTGGACGAGACCTGGCCGCTCACGTTCAGCCACCCGCCAACGTCTACGTATCGTTCGATTCACACCGACACATTGGCCGGATTTTATTGCGGCTCTTGCCGGACACGGGAGTCGGGCTGCTGGGGACTGATTCGGACCTGTTGACCGGCGTCTCTCCCGTCCTTCAGGGCCTCGCGCGGTATCGCGACGCGGTGGCATCTCGGTACGATACCCGGGTGGCCGCATTTCGAATTGGTGTCGACTCCTACCGCGGAACGACCCACTGTCGAATTGGTGCCAGCGGCCCACTGCCGCCGGATGGAACCGTGGTTGATGCCTGCGTGCTCATCAACAGCCAGCGGGTGTGCGGCGTTCCGTCGGTTGACGGTGTTGACTTTGGTCCATCCACCGTTGAAGCGCTTCGGAAGTGCCTCAGGTAGACGGGTCGACGAGTTCTTCGGAGATGAGTTCGCGGATCCGCTTTTTCATCCGGGTGTGCAGTTGGCTCACCCGGGACTCCGTCACACTCAGGGCCTGTGCGATTTCTTTGAAGGTCCGGTCGTTGAAGTAGTACATCTCGGCGATCAACTGCTCGCGCTCCGGAAGCTGGTTGATGACGCCACGGACAATCGCAGCCACGTGATGGCGTGCAGCAATTTCTTCGGGGTCGTCGCCGTCGTGACTCAGCCGCTCGCCAACGGTGACGTTGTCGTCGCCGCCTTCCTCGGTGCTGACCAACGTTCGAATGTTTGCGTTCTGCACGAGTTCAAGCAGCCGACCCTTGTCGACGCCGAGCATCTCGGCGATTTCACCGGACGAGGGGTCACGGCCCAGCTTGTCTTTGAGGCTTGAGCGGGCTCGCTCGATCATTGCGGAACGGTCGCGAACGGATCGCGGTACCCAGTCGTTTTTGCGCATTTCATCCACAATGGCACCCTGGACTCGGATCCGAGCATAGGCAGCAAAAGACGGTGCACGTTCGGCCTGATACCGGTCAACGGCATCAATGAGACCGATCATTCCGATGTTCACCAAGTCATCGGCATCGACGCACTGCGGAAACCGACGAGCCATCCGGTACGCAACTTGGCGAACCATTGGGTAGTAGTCGAGAATCAGTTGGTCACGGTCCGCAGACATTCGGCTCCCAGCATCGACCTACAGCATACCCAATGAGCAACATCGGCGTCACTGGACCACCGATGAATGTTCTTCGGTGATCGCTTCGACACCCAGGGGAATTTGCCCGGCTGTGATCATGCGGATTCGTTCCGCGAGCGATGTGAGTCCAACGTTCCGATTGAGTTGCTTGCCTTCGATGCCCCACATCATGAAGGCGATGTAGTGGCCGCGGTGTGGATACCACTCAACGGTGTCGCCCCAAAACGATGTGATGCGGAACCGCTTGCCCGTTTCAAGGTTGTACAACTGCACTTCGGGGGGCTTGGTCGTGAGTTCGACCCATTCCGGTTGGCGCTCAGCCCATTTTTTCTGTCGCGCCAACTCGCGCTCGCGGGCCTTTGGCGAAAGTTCGTTCCAGCTGCGTTGATCAAAATGGCTGATCTCTGCCCCCAAGGTTTCAAGAATCACCCATTCCTTGTCGTCGTGGGGGAGCGCGCGTGTCACCCCCGAAAACAGTCGCAGACTGTCTCCAGAATCCAGCTTCACCAACTCGGTATCCGTCGCCGTGCTCCAGGCAGCGAGATTTGCCTTTTCATTGATGGTCAGTCGTTCAACGCCTTGGTCCAGCCACGGCAACCCGCGGGTCACATCGCCTGAGCCGACCGCCATCACATACGGGCGGCGGACGTCTGCGTCATCCAATGCGGTAAACAAGAGCGTGTCACCGCCATCCATTGCAACAAGGTCCCGGGGGCTCCGCACAGGGATGGGTTTTTGGTCGATGGTGAGTTCGGCGTGATTGTAGATTGCAATCAACTCTTGCGTGGCATCTTGTGGCGCAGGGAGTGGGATGGCCAAGGTGTCCTTGTCGAGCCAGGCCGCGCTTGCCGTTGGGCCCTCCGTGGGCACGGTGGTGATGGTTTTCTCGTTGCCATTGAGGATGTGTGCGCCGTGGGTCAGCTGAAAATAAAGGTGAACCCCATCGGGCGACCACGTGAAGTGTGAGAACCGGTTTGAACCGCATCGACCGAAGGCCGTCTGAATGTTGTGGGCCATTGCAAGTCGTTTGATCTCGGCATCGTTGCAGTCGGCGAAGGAATCGTACACATTCTGCGAAAAATCGGCGTCGCTGTACATCGACTCACGGTTGCACGCCGACACTGTGAGCGCCGCGAAAACCATCCATTCAAAGCGCATCAGTCCCTCCTTCGAAATCGCCCAAGCGCCCAGAGGGTAACCAGCCATGCCCAACCTCGGTACCGCGGGAGAGCACTGCAGGCGCTTGCTCGAAGTTTTCCGGTGCCATCAACAATGGCCTTCGGGGCTTCGGCGGAGTCCGGACCGGGGTCAACGGGATCGCTTTCATCGTCTTGGTCACTCGATGCCCAGCCGGTATCGGATTGAGGAGGGGTCATGTCCGTGATTCCGATTTGGGCACCATTGCTCCAGACAATCAAGTCCACATCGAGCGGTTCATCGGAAGGCGGCAGGCCCGTCACCCGCAGTGTCTGGTCACCAATCCTGGAGGCCATGAGCTCAACAGGGTTGCGCGATTGGCCCCACAGCCCCCAGACCCGGGTTCCGCGACCCAGGCCCTCCGCGGTCACCTCGATGGCATCCGCTGCACGCTCCACGCTCGTAACGGTGACGCTCGATTCCCGATGCACGAACAACGCGTTGGGGGCAATCGCACCGTCGATCGTCAAACTCCACGGTCCGGGTGAGAGTTCACCTTGGTCCACTCGCCAGCGGGTGCCCGCCCCCGTCGCAGGCACGGATTCGTGCCCAACCCGGTGAAGCGTCACCTCGACTGCACTTTGGGCGAGCTCAAAGTCGCCGCTGGCGCCAACGTGTGCGTTGAGTGGACGGTTTTCAGACCAGTTGTCGGCCTGCGTGAGGGCAACCACGCGCGGCTCTCCGTTGCCGCTCATGGTCCAGGTTCTGGGTGTGTATCCCGGGGCTGTGGCCGTCAGCGTCCATTCTCCGCTGTGGACCGGCCTGGAAAAGCGACCCGTAAAATCGGATGTGCTGAACCAACTGCCATCGATGGCGATGGTGGCCTTGATTCCATTCCCGCTGGCCTCGTCGACCACGCGCCCGGCGACCCACCAAGGCCACTCCAAGAGCGCGCGGACCGCGGCGGTGTGCTCGTCAAGAACCGCGTCCATTGCGGATCCGGCAGGATCCTTTTCTTCGCTGACTTCGAGGGTGAAGTCCAAGGTTCCGTGCCTGCCGTACGACCAATCGGTGGTGTCGCCGTTGGTGATGTACCAGTCCGCACCGTTTGTCGTGTAAAAGCCGGGAGTGGTGCACGAATCGGCGTAGGTTCCGGCCAAGTCATCGAGCAGCGTGTGGTCAACGGTTCGGTCGGTGGTGAAGTTCCACACCCATCCAATGTTGGTCGCGCCGGAGTGGATGGACAAGCCAAGGCCAAACGAGACATGGTCCGCCAAGGCCCGGATGGCGCGGGTCTCGGGCTCCGAAAAGGGCTCTGAGCCGGAGCGAAACTCGGCTGCACTCCACTCCACGCCGTAGTTGCGGTTCAAATCCACGCTGTTGGCGTTGTAGCGCCGGCGCAGCTCAATCCCATCCGGGTTCACATGCGGGACAACCCAAACCGCATGATCGTCGAGAATGGATGCCCAGTCCGGTTCTTCAAGAAGGTCAACTGCGGTTTGATAGGTCACCTCGGCGCTCGAGGTTTCATCCCCATGGTGCGCGCCGAGAATCCGGATGCTGCGCACGGGCTCATCGGTTCGACTGAGGCGGAGGGCGGTGATCGGGCGTCCCTCTGCAGAGAGTCCGATGTCCATCAACTGCACGGCTTCGCGATGAGTGTCGGCGAGCGCGTCCAACGCTTCATGCATTTCCACGGCGTTCCGGTGGGCACCTTTTCGGACGGGGGATGGCTCGGCGAGGCGGTGGGAGAGGCGGGATGCGTGCAACCGGTCCAGTTCGGCGGCGTCGGCATGCATCAGCCACCACGAGCCGTCTTGAATCTCAGTGAATCCGAGACCAAGGCTCTGGAGTTCCGCCACTTGGTCCGGCTGGTCGGCATACACCCAAACGGATGTCGGGGCGGCACCCCAAACGGGGGCTGCGAGCAGTGCCCAGAATATCATCACCGCAGTGTAGCGCTACGGCAGGGCGGGTGGCGAGGGTTCCGTCATGGCCACGGGGGTGACTGCATTGAGCTGGTCGACCCACAGGTCTCTGTTCGCCTTGAAACGCGTCATCTCCGCAGAGGACAACTTTTGCGTGCGTGGCAGCTTTACCTTCATGGGATCAACAAACTTCCCATTCTTCCAAAACTGGTAGTGAAGGTGGGGGCCGGTGGACATTCCGGTGGTACCGACCGTGCCGATGATTTGCCCCTGCTTCACCTTCTGGCCGTTTTTGACCCGAATCTTGTGCATGTGAGAGTAGCTGGATGCGTAAGGGCCCGGATGGTCAATCTTCACGAAGTTCCCATGACCGCCATTCCGCCCAGCGAAGACAACTTTGCCCGAACCGGACGCTCGAATGGGGGTGCCGATGGGGGCGCCAAAGTCGGTGCCGTTGTGGGGCCGTCGGGTCTTCAGCACGGGGTGAAACCGCCGTGGGTTGAACCCGCTTGTGACGCGAGAAAAGGGAAGCGGCGAGCGCAGGAACGCCTTTTTCCGGGCAACCCCGTTGGGGTCAAAGTAACCGGTGTCTCCGGAGGCATCGGTGTGGTGAAGCGCCAAGTAGTCTTCGCCGTTGTTGTGCAGTTTGACGGCCAAGGGCGTGCCAAGCTTGGCAAAACGGCCGTCGTTGTACAGTTCCTCCACAACCATCCGAACGGTGGCCCCCGCCCGAAGCTCGGTGTTGAAGTCGACATCGAATTCGAACACGGCGGCCAGCTGCATGATGTCGCTGGCCCGCAGCCCTTGTTCGGTGGCGGCGCCCCACAAGGTGCTCTGCACGGTAAAGTCCCGGATGGCTTCGCGCGTTTCGTATTGAATCACTTCAACCGATGCCGTCCAGCCGGAGTCACCGCGCTCCACGCGCACGGTGGTGTCTTCATCAAGTGGGTATAGAATCGCGTGCGGGGTCGCTTCGCCGCTGCGAATCTTGAAGGTGACGGTGCGGCCGGCCCGGAGCTTGGCCAGATCGTACACGTCCTTGGCCGCTTCCCGGATCTCCGAGGCGTTCAGGCCCACGTTGGCGAGAATCGCGCCGAGATGTTCACCCGCCTCAATGGGGTGCAAGATGTCATGGACGACCGGCGGCGGCGGGGCCTTGGGTGCGGAGGCGACGGGGGTGGATGGCGCAGCGTCGTTGTTGGCACAGCCGACAACCATCAACACCAGTCCCGCCAGGAGTGCGTGTGACCGGAAAAACATAGGGTGCTTGTGGGGAAGAAGGTGAGGAAGGTGAAGGGGAGCTACGGAAGCGAAGAAGGAGGGAATCCGTAGAATAGTACGACGGCAAGGATACCGACCGCAAGGACACCGAGGGAACCGCCGAGCGCGACTCCTCGGAAGACTGCACCGGCGTGCGATGTTGCCGGCTTGGTTTCGTCGTAACCCGTACGGCGTGCCTCGTTTTGAGGGATTTTCTGAGGCCTGACCGGTAAAGCGGTTTCGCCGGTGAACGGTTCAAGCGCCGACGAGACGAGGCCGCGGTCTGCGATGGTCGTTGGGGCGTCGCCGGAATCGCGGTCGCCGCTCGCGATGGTCGCGTGTTGCGGTTGGACGGAATCATCGCCGACCGGCGTGGATAGGTTTGCTCGCCCAAGTTGGATGGTGGAACCGAGGAGGTCCTCGCGGTCTGGCTGCGGCGGACGCGCTGCCAACAGTGAGGGCACCAATGCTGCGGCATATTGTCGAAGTCCAGTGCCGCGGACCGAGTCAGCCAGTTGAAGCAGTCGATGCTCGCATTCTGTGCAGCTGGGGCGCGCATCGGGAGACCAATGAAGCATGCGAGCCATCAGCTCGGCGATCTCCGGGTGCGCAGGGTCGAGCCGCTTCAAGCGCTCTGCAAGCCGGACATTGTGCCGGTCTTCGCGGAGGGTGGGCTGCCCAAAGACGGCGCCGGTGCACAACTCAAACAGGGTGAGCCCAAGGCCGTACACGTCAATGGCGGGCGTCACTTCGCCCGATATGATGTAGTCGGGGGCCATGTAGTTGAGTGTTCCCAGAACCATTTGGCCCGTCTGACTCTCTCGGGCGGCAAAGCGCGCTTGGGCGACCCCAAAGTCGAGCAGTTTCAGGTTTCCAGAGGCCGTGATCATCACGTTCGCCGGCTTAACATCGCGGTGAACGACCCCCAGCGGCTCGCCGCTGTGGGGGTGCGTGGCCGAGTGGGCTCGGTGGAGCGTCGCGGCGACGACCGCACCGATCTCCAACGCGGTTCGAAGGGGAGGGAGATGCCCGGCGCTGAGTGCATCCGAGAGATCAACCCCATCGATGTACTCCATCACAATCGCGTCGCGTTCCTTCACCGACAGCAGATCAAGCACCTTGAGGATGTGATCGTCTTGGAGCAATCCGAGGAGCCGGGCTTCATCCCGCATGCGCGTGATGAACATTTCCTTCTCGGCGTGATCCCCGGAGATGATCTTCACAGCCACTCGCCGGCTGAACCCTTGTCCGGTCGACAACTCCGCGCGATACACGGTACCGAATGCGCCGGCCCCAACGGTTTTGGTGAATGTGAGCGAGCGCACGGGTCTACTCGTTGATGGGTTGCATCCAAACCATGTCGGGGGTCAACCCCAACTGGGCCAGTGCTTTCTCATAGCGCTGATTCATCGGCGTATCGAACACGATTTCCGGTTCGACATCGACAAAGAGCCATGACCCACCTTCGACCTCTTCCGCCAGTTGTCCCGGACCCCATCCAGCGTATCCGAGAACCAGCTCGAACCGGTCTTTGGACCGAATGAGTTCGTCGAGTCGCTCGACCGAGGGGGAGATGGCGATTGAGCCCACGTTCCAGCCCTCGTCAGTCGACACCGCGCCCGAGAAAAGCACGAACCCCGCACCATCCCCAACGGGCCCCCCCCACCAAGTGAGTTGGCCGCCATTGGGGAGCGGTGCGAACGCACCGTGGTCCTCGGCGAGACGGTCGATGACTTCTTGGAGGTCAACGTCCCCCTCACGGTTGATGATGAGCCCGAGCGCGCCGTCTTCGTTGTGCTGACACAACAAAATCAGCGTGCGTTGGAACCACGGGTCACGCATCTGCGGCGACGAAACCAGGAAGCCGGTTTTCAGCCTGGAACCCCGTAGTCGCGGACCAACTCAATCGCGGGGTCCGCGCCATCTTCGATGACTTCCTTGGTGATCACGACTTCGCGGATGTTGTCCTCACTTGGGATGTCGAACATCACATCCAACATGACTTTCTCAAGAATGGTGCGCAGTCCTCGGGCTCCCGCCTTTCGCGTGGCCGCCTTCTCAGCGACCGCCACCAGTGCGTCGTCCGTGAAGGTAAGCTTGACCTTTTCAAACTTAAAGAGTTTCTCGTACTGGCGAACCAGCGAGTTTTTCGGCTCCTTCAAGACCTGAACCAAGTCTTCAACGCCCAGGTTATCCATGACCGCCAGGACGGGGAGGCGACCGATGAACTCGGGGATCAAGCCGAAACGGTCCAGGTCACCCGGGGTCACGCGCTGGAGGATTTCAAGCTCGCGTTTGAGTTCGTCTTTCTGCTCGTCCACCATGAACCCAACAGACCGCTTGCCCATGCGCTCTTCGATGAGCTGTTGCAGCCCCTCGAACGAGCCACCGCAGATGAACAGAATGTTGCTCGTATCGACTTGCAAGTACTCTTGGTTCGGAAGCCGCTTGGATCCCCGGACCTGAATGTTGGCCATGGTGCCTTCGATGATTTTGAGCAGCGCCTGCTGGACTCCTTCGCCAGACACATCGCGGCTGACGGAACTCGTGAAGTTTTTCTTCGCCAGTTTGTCGATTTCATCGATGTACACGATGCCCTTGATGGTGCGCTCGATGTTGTTGCCCGACGCCTGGTAAAGGTTCAGCACGATGTTTTCCACATCCTCGCCGACGTACCCCGCCTCGGTCAGGGTGGTGGCATCTGCGATCACAAACGGCACGTCCAAGAACCGGGCCAGGGTGCGAGCGATGAGGGTCTTTCCCGTTCCGGTTGGGCCGATGAGGAGCACGTTGGACTTCTGGATCTCGACGTCCGTTTCTTCGGACTGACCTTCCACGGCCTGGTTCGCCTCGAGCCGCTTGTAGTGGTTGTACACCGCGACGGCAAGCTTGCGTTTCGCCATGTCTTGGCCCACCACGTACTGATCGAGAAATGCTTTGATCTTGGACGGCGCTGGAACCTTCTGGTGACCCCAAGAGATGGGCTTCGACTGCGCGTTTTCCCGAATGATGTCCAAGCAGAGCTTGATGCACTCAGAACAGATGTACACGTTTGGACCCGCAATGATTTTGTCCACTTCCCGTTGGGGTTTGTGGCAGAAGGAGCAGGCGAGACCGGATGGGTTTGAATATTTGGGCATGAGCGTCGCGGTGGTTCTACATCAGCACGGTAGCGGGTGGGGTATGGACTCGTCAAGAGTTTGGCGGTCCGTTGCCGTTGTAGCGAAGAAATCTCTCGGGTTGACTGTT
>JAYZVA010000025.1:0-30360 GCA_036156175.1 Myxococcota bacterium | reverse complement strand
AGGGTTGCCAGAAGTGGCGATGGGATAACGGTTGTTGCCGGAATCCACCACGGTAAGTGTGCCTTCCTGCGCGCGTTTGGACAACGATCGGAGGGCCAAGAAGCTGTCAAAACGGTTTTGAACATTCGCGCTGCGCATGGGTGGAGTCCGAGGGTCTGCGTAGAAGGCGGAGCATGGCTGGATGACCGTGTTCCGATTTGGAAACGTGCGGGTGCGCAGTTCGCTTACACGCCATCGGTCAAAATCCCAACGAACGGCCACCGAACGCTTCCCCAAAATTGAACGCGCCCGACCGTTATGGGCCGGGCGCATCCACATGGGTGTGGGGGTCGCTATTGCTCGCCGTCAGTTGGCGCGGACGGCTCAGCCGGCGCGGCCTCGGTTGCCGGGGCGGCTTCAGCGGGTGCCTCGGCCGGTGCGGCTTCGGTCGCCGGCGCGGCTTCGGTCGCCGGCGCTGCCTCTGCGGGTGCTTCGGCCGGTGCGGCTTCGGCTGGCGCGGCTTCTGCCGCCTTCGCAGCGAACTCTTCGTCACAGAACGGCGTGTTGCTCTCCAGCTGTGGCAGCAGGTCGTCGACGAAGGTCATGACGTCGGCAGCCATGTCGATCTCCTCGGCTTGCACCACCATCTGGGCCTGCTCGAACACCATCTGGCCCATGTCGATCCCGCCCATTTCAATCATCAGCTCGCAGGTCTCGTATTTGGTCAGCAACGCACCCAGTGCAGCGACCTTGTTCTTCAGGTCGTTGAAGGTTTCTTGTTGACGCCGTTTGCGCTCCTCAGCTTCCTTCTTGCGACGCTCGGCTTCGGCCTTTTTGGCGTTTTCTTGGTCGATCGCTTCTTGGACGAGGGCTTTTCGGCTGAAGACTTCGTGGTTGGGATCGATTTGCCCTTGGAATGCAGCCACGTAGGCATCCAAGTACTTGTTCGCCTTTTTGAAGTTCTTCGTGTATTTCCGGTGAAGGGTCGCCGCATTGAAGTAGGCGGCTTCGTTCTGCGGGTCAGCAGCGATGATCTCATCGTAGAGCTTTCCGGCGCCATCGTAGTCCTTCACCCCTCGAAGCGATACGGCCAGTCCCAGCTTCCCAGCGATGTTCCCCGGGTCCTTCGCGGCAACGGCCGAAAACGATCGCTGGCCCAGCACGTAGTCGCCCGAATCCAGCGCCAAGTAGCCCAAGTTCAGGTTGGCGGGCACGTTGGATGGGTCCAGCTTGACGGCCGTCTTGAACTCGGCGATGGCTGCCTGCTTGTCGCCCATGACGAGGTAGGTGACGCCGATGTTGTTGTAGATGCCGGAGTCGCCCTTCGCCAATGTCTTGGCTTTTTCGGCGCACAGTTGACTCATCTCCAGTTCGCCCTTCTGGAAATAGATGCGGCTGAGGTTTCGGTAGGCACCCACGTTGTTGTTGTCGGCTCGAAGAATGACCCTGATGTTTTCGATTGCCTCGTCGAACTGGCCGGCACCGGTCAAGGCTTCCACGAGGTTGTTGCGAACCTGAATGTCTTGGGGGTTTTGGTCGAGGTACGTCTTGTACAGCTCGGCGGCTTCATTGCCCTGCCCAAGTTCCGTCAGAGCCAAGCCGAGGTTGAACAACGCCTTCGAGTACGAGGAGTCGAGGCTCAGCGCGGTCCGGTAGTGCTGAGCCGCTTTCTCAACAAATCCTTGCTGCTCGGCCGTCCAGCCGGCGTTGTACTGCACCTTGGCTTGGTTTGGGTCGGCGACGATGCTGGCTTCGAACATCGCGTAGGCGGCCGCATAGTCGATGTTGCCGCTTTCGCTCTGCAGGATGCGAACGCCCTCATTGAACGTTTCGACGGGGCTGTTCAAGTCGGGACCCTTCTTGGGGCAGCCCATCAGCGAAGCGGCGAGAAGCAGTGCGGTGGTGGTGTTGCGAAACATGGTGGTCACTTCCTTAGAGGTTTGGCTCGAAGGTGGATTCGAATACCGAGATCGAGGTGAATCGCGGTGTGATCAGGTCTTCGGACAACCCTGGGTAGTCGAAGGGGCGAAGGACCCCAAGTTGCCGCACGGCCAGTGCGGTGTTCTCGTTGTAGAGGTTCAACTCGTAGGACTTGGTGAGTGCCTGCGTGTAGGCCTGAACCGCCTTTTCTTCGTTCGGGTAGGCCTTGTCTTCCAGGCCCATCTTGTAGAGCTCGACTTGGTCTTCGGTCAGTTTGGGTGGAACGTACGCAGACCGCAGCGTCGCTGCGAGGTTTTCATACAGTCCGCCCAAGTCGACCAAAGCGGCCAAGCCGTACTCGCCGGCGCCGGTCTGGATGATTTCAAGGTACGAGGCTTCGATTTCTTGAACGGCTTTTGCCTTGTCGACCAGTTGATCTTTCAGGATTTCGGCCTCTTTCTTGTCGGTAACGGGACGGTCTGGGCCACTGATGCGCAGTGCCAGGGCTGCGTCCAGCTTTGGCTTGGCCAGAATCATCATCACCCGCGCCGCGAACTCGGTTGCAAGGCCCATCTCGGTGCCCGCAGCTTTCGCCTTCTCGTAGTCGGAGACGAGTTGCTTCCAGTGCGTGGTTGCGGAACGGCCTTGTTTCTCCAACGCGATGCCGTACTGGAACTTGGCGTAGAAGAGTTGCTCGGGGGTCTTGCCGGCAGGGTCGGCCGCGTACGCTTGGTAGAGCTTGGCGACTTCAGGCCACTTTTCGTGTTTCTCCAAGATCTGACCGATGGTCAGCTTCACGTCTGCGATCCGCTCATCGTCGGGGAACGTCTTGATGAAGTCTTGGTAGTTCTTGATGGCGGCTGTCGGGTCGTTCATCGCCTTGCGGAATACCGCTGCCGAGTAGATGGCTTCCTTTGCTGACCGGTGTTCAGCATCCACCGAGAAGAGCTCTTCGTAGTAGTCCGCAGCGCTGGCGAAGTCAGCGATGTTTTCGTAGTCGAACCCGAGCTCACCAATCGTGTCGTTGTAGTATTTCGACTTGGGGAACTTCTCGACGAGCACCAAGCGCGTGTTCATCGCATCTTGGGGCTTCTTCTGCTGGTGGTAGTACACCGCCGCGTTGTTGAGCGCAGTGTCGGCCACCTCGGAGTTCGGGAACTCGTCGTAGAACGCCATGAATGCGCCGGCCGCCTTGAGTTGATCCTTGTCTTTTTCGAGGTTGACTTCGATCAGCTTGAAGGACGCCCGCTCGTAGATGTTGTAGACGGACTTCTTGAACGAAGCGCGGCCCAAACCCTGCTGGTCGTAGAACGCCTTGGCGACGTCCTTGAGGTTCTTCCAGTCCTCGACGAGGTTGAACGAGTCCAGGATCAGGTTGGCCGAGTACTCGGCTTGCTTCGAGCCTGGGTTCATGCTGATGACCGTCCGGAAGCGGTCAGACGCCTCCTTGAACTGGTTCTTGTTGTAGAGCAGGTCCGCTGACTTGTAGAGGATCTTGATGGTCTTCTTGTCGTCCGGAAAGAGCTTGGACCACTGGTCGCAGGCGTCGAGAAGGTTCTTCTCCCACTGCACCATCTCCATGCGTTCGGTCTTGGTCTTCGGCTTCGGAATGCGGCCTGCCGTCTTCTCCACGGCGATCATTTTGTCCGCAGCGAAAATGGCCGACTCGGCGCAGAAGCGCGAGTGCTTGCCCTTCGGGTCCGTCTGCACCACTTTCATGTATTGGTCGAAAGCCTGGTCGTACTTCTTGAGCTTGTACAGCAGTTCGCCGAAAGCGTACCGAATGTCGTAGCTGTATTTCGAGGACGGGAACTCTTGGAGGTAGACCGTGTAGGCCTTCTCGGCGAGGTCGTAGGCTTCCCGTGCGTTGCGGCCCGTTCCCAGCTTCTTCGCGTCGTTGTGGTTGTTGATGGCGACGGTGCGGAGCGATTTCTCGATGTACTTGGTCGCCTCGGTGATCGCGTCTTGATCGGCAGAGTTGGCCCGCGCCCAAGCGGAGTTCTTGCCGTAGGTGTCCAGCAAGCGCTTGATTTCGTTGAGCGTATCGTTCTTCCGTCCGATCTTTTGATAGGCCTGGATGATCTCGTTTTGATAGTCCGGCGCCTTGGGTGATTGCGGGTCCTCAGCAATCAGGCGTCGATAGGTCTGAATGCACTGTTCGAACTTCCCTTGCTCGAAGTAGGTGGATGCGAGCCGGGTCAGCATCTTGCGGATCAAGTCTTTCTTGCCCAGCTTCGTGAAGTACCCATAGGCTTCGTCCATCTCGCCAGCGTCTGCGAAGAAGCGAACCAAGTCCTTCAGCGCTTCGTCTTGCAGCGTGAGCTGCGACTTGGAGCCCGCGTCTTGGGCTGTCATCGAGAACGACACGACCGACTTCATGGTGTCGATGGCTTTGCCGTACTCGCCGACGTTGTAGTAGCACCACGCCAGCTTGTACAGGGCGAACGCGTATTTCGGAGAGTTCTTGTACTTCGTGGCTTTTTGGTACGCCAAAAGCGCCTTGTACGCGTTGTTGTTGTCGAAGTAGTACTCGCCAATCATGACGTAGGCGTCGGGGGTGAACGCACTCTGGGGGTAGTTCCGGACGAGCTTGGTGAACTCTTTCACGGCCTCATCCCGGCGGTCAGTGTCCTGCAGCGCACTGGCCAAGTAGAATGTTGCCTCGTCGGCCCGACGGTATTGCGAGTAGGTCTTCAGGATGATCTTGTAGAGTTTGATGGACTTGTTCTGCCAGACACTGGAGCCGCTGTTGTCGGCCTTCATCGTCTCCGTGTTGCACCCCGGCGAGTTGAAGCATTCATCAAACTTCGTCCGGAAGGTGTCCATCTCGGTGAGGTAAACATCCCGGCCTTCCTCGAAATAGAGGTCCGCCAGGCGCAACAACATCTCCGCCTTTTGTTCGCCTCGGGGCGGATTGTTCTTCAGCAGGTCCTGGAGGAAATCGATGGACTGATGCCGCTTTTCACGCGCCTTCTGGCGGTAGAAATCGGATTGTGTCTCGATGCCGACGTCATCGAGTTTCAGCACTCGGCGCTTTTCGTCATCTTTTGCAAAGGCCGTGGAGCCAATGGTCAGAGCGAGAAGTGCGACAACTGTGGGAGCAAAACGCATCATGTGGGGTCTCTCCGGGAGAGGGGAGGGCATGAGCCCGTGTGGCATCGATTACTTGCAGGAGCCCTGCTCGGTGTAGTGGTAGTAGCCGAGTTCGTCTTCCCAGAACTCGCCGTTGAACGGCCAATAGATGAAGTCCGTTGCTGTGGCAAAGTCAAGGTCGACTTTGCTGGACAGGTTCGACAAGTCGGGGTTCTGGAACTTGTACTGGTAGTCGACCCGTTGGGCGTCGATCACCTCGAAGCGCACGATTTCCGAACTGCTGATCAGGTCCTGCAAGGTGTTGGCCCAGCGAGCCATCTCTGCCAGCATGAACTTCCCAGCGCGACGCTTCAGCTTCTGGCGGTCTTTCTCAATGATTTTCTTGAGGAGCGCGCCAACGGTGTTCCGCCACTCGGGCTTTTGCGAGTCAATCAAGTCCAGTTCTTCTTCCAACAGGTCCATGTGCGACACGATCCCAGCGATGTCTTCGTTTCGAAGCAACTTCGAGAACAACGCTTTTGGGATTTGTGACTCCTTCGCGCGGCCGTCGAAGTAGGTGTCCCACGCGCGCTCAGCCATCTTGAGCTGCTCTTTGCTGGCGTAGCCTTTGACGAAGTCTTTCAACTCGCTCTGGACTGGCTTCATGCGGCCTTCGAACGCCTGGAGAATGGTGTCGACCTCTTTGTACTCACACAAGTTGAAGAACGTGAGCGCGCGGAGGTATTCCAACTCAGGAATGAAGTCGTCCTCGGAGAAGAAGGGCGACCGAACCGTCAGCAACTGCCCCAACGTTTGGTTGAGGTTGTTCTGCATGAAGTTGGCCCACGCCGCTGAGAACAGGGAGTCCGGCCAATAGACGGAGTCGTGGCTGACGAGGTCAAAGTACTTGGTCGAATCTTCGAAGCGTTCGATCTTGTAGTACATCCGTCCAATGTTTACGAGGCTCAGGTCTTTCAGTGCTTGCTTGCGCTCGAGCCCCTTTCGGGTCTCGGCTTCAACCGGATGCCGGACGACATCCATGAACGCGCGCTTCGCGCTCTTGAGCTTGCCTTGCTTGTTGTAAATGATCCCCTCGAGGTACCGAGCCCGCATGTACAGGTCCGATTTGCTGGAGATCTGCCCAAAGTACTTGCGCGCGTTGTTCAGGTCGCCCTGAGCCAGCGTGCGAAGTCCCATCAGGTAGTACATTTTGTTCTTGGAGCCGCGGGGGTATGCCTCGACGGGGACCTTGGGTGCGACCTTCAACAGCTCGGTTTCGTCGCCGGTGTAGCGGGCCATTTTGACCAGTTTGGGCAACGCGTATTTGAAGTAGGGCGTATCCGATCCCTGGTTCACGACCTTCAGGAAGAAATACTGAGCCGTGTGGTACATCTCGAGCTGTTCGAGGCTGCGCGCCAGGTAGTATTTGATTTTCGTGTCTTCAGCCGGGTACTGGCCGGACTTGAGCAGGTCGTACAGGCGAAGCGACGCGCTGAGGGGTTTGTTGTTGCGCAAGAGGCGCACGGCGTCTTTGACAGCGGATGGGCTGGCGGCGCCGGACTGCGACTCTCCTTCGTCTTCCAGGGAGCGGCGCGAGGAGGCGCGGGAGCCCATCAGGTCGGACTCCGAGTCAATGCCGCGCGCGCGGGCGGGCGCAGCGCGGCGTGCAGGCTCGGGCTCAGGCTCTTGCGCCGCAGCTGTCATGCTCCGGGCCACCTGCAGCACGGGTGCCGGGGCCCCCGCTTTGCTCAAGCAACTGATGTCTGACGCGGTGTAGCGCGCTCCGGAGTCCTTGATGGCGCTGGCCACGATGTTCGCCGGCACGCCTGCATCAAGCATGTTGGCGACTTCCTTGCATGGGATGGCGTTTGCCGGCTGCGCCATGGCGAATGCCAAAGCGCCCGCGACGAGGGTGGGAAGTGTGCGTTTCATCGGTTGAAGTCCTCGAAGGGTCGTCTTGGTCGGCATCGTCTTTCCTTCCATGTCACTTGATCCGTGGGAAGAACACGGACATCGAGCCCTGAAGCAAGAAGTTGTTCTTCATTTCGAGTTGGGTTGCGTTGACCGTCTCGATGTAGACCATCGAGCGACCGTCGACCCGGAGGGCGAGGTTTTCGCCGAAGATGATCCGAGCGCCGCCGCCAAAGTTGGTCGTCGGGTGCATCTGGTACTGCGTGAGGACCGCCCGCTCGTTGTTCTGTTCGGCGTCGAGAGCCTCCAAGCTCTCTCCGGTTCGGACCATGCCCATCCCGAAGGCTCCGAAGAGGTCGAAGTTGATGATCTCCCGACCGACCACCGCGACCTTTCCGTAGATCGGGGAAAAGAGGAAGGTCGCGGACCCGAAGACGGTGAGCTTGGAGATGTCCGGGCTCACGTTGTTCTCTTCAATCAGCTGTTTGGTGACCGGCTTCCAGTCTGCATCGCCCAAGTCGGGCGAGAAGTCGAAGTTGGCCTCGATGGCGAAAATCTCGGTCAGGTTGTAGTTGATTCCTGCGCCCACGATGTAGCGGTTGAGGAACGGGTCGTTCGCCACGAACGCGAAGTGCGGGGATGCTTCCCATCGGCCTTTTTTGAAGAAGTTTTTCTTCTGGATGGTCTTGATGAGGCGTTTTTTGCCCGAGTCGTTCTCGACCAAAATCACATCATCCGCGCCGGGGTCGCTCGATGAGCGCTCGAAGCCCCGGGTCTCGTCGGAGGGAGTGCCCTCACCGTCGCCGGTGGAGCCGCCCAGAATGTCGCCGAGTTCGTCGTCGGTCGACGAGTCGTCCTCTTGAGCAAGCCCGTCGTTGGAGTCGTCGGCCCACGCGAGGCCGCCCGTGGCGGTTGCAAGCAAGACCAAAAGAGTGTGGAGTTTCATCATGGTGCGATCTCGATTGGCTTAGAAGTTGTACATCCGCTTCTTCATCTCGGGAATGAAGAAGCTGAGCCCCACAGAGGCCACGAAGTTGGTGTAGAGCCGTTTTTCGTTGATGGGCTCATTCGGGTCGTACTGCGGTTTCGCCCCGATGTAGAAATAGTTCCGCGCGTCAATTTTCAGCGCCAACGTCTGGTTGAGGAAGAAGTTGAACCCGATGCCAAGGTTTGGCGTCAACACGGCCTTCTTCTCTACGGGGTCCAGCACGGTCGGCGTCGGGTCTCCCGCCGCGGCGGCTTCTTCGTCGTACTGGGCGTAGTAAGACTGCAGAGAGAGCATGCCGAGACCAGCCACGCCGTACGCATCGAAGTTGAGGACGGACTCACCGATGAGGTTGATCTTGCCGTAGAACGGGGCCCAGCGCGCCGCGAATGTGGCCCCCATGATCATCTTGTCCAGCGGTTGCTGGAACTCGGACTCGGATTGGGCAGCCCCGGGGATGGCGACCAGCGTGTGCGTCAGCCCCTTGAGGTCGTTTTGCCCAAGGTCCGGGGAGTACAAGAATGCGCCTTCGGCGGCGAAGGTCTCGGAGAAGTGGTACGCGCCGAGGAGGCCGCCGACGTACCGCTTGACCATGGGGTTGTTCGGTACGTAGCCCAGGATTGGAGTGGCTTCGATGCGGCCTTCTTTCAGGAAGAACCGGTTCTGGACGGCGTTGTACGGCGTCTTGCCGTTCCGAACTTCTTCAAGCGCCACGCCGGCCGGCGTGTCGGTCGCGAAGGCGGAACCGTGCGGCAGTACCGCCAAGGTGGCCAGAACGAGCCAGGTTTTCAGGGACAGGAAGGTTCGCATCAATGTTCTCCCAACAGGGGCAACGAGTCGCCGCGCCTCACGCGCACGCAATTTATAAGACCCTACGGCGGCGGACTGTAACACGCCCCTCGACGAAGCGGGTGTGGGGGATTCGTCAGGCATTGAACCGTGGCTTGCTGTACGCTGGAATCGGACCCCGCGCGGGAGGTTTGGTGATGTGGGTGGTAGTGATGGCGCTGAATGCGGGTGCTGCGGGCATCGAGATCGACGTCGTGCAAGGCAATGGAGTGGTGGTAAAGGCTTCGGATGACGCGGTGCACATTCCGGCTTGTCGCGGGGTGACTTGGTCGCTTTTCAATGCGGAGACCGGTGACTTTCGGCCCGCCCACGCACCGGGCTGCGGGGCGTTGGAGTCGGCGATTCGGGTGGACGCAGAGGGGCATTTTTTCCCCGTTGATGCCCAGCTGCCACCCCTCCCGGATGTGGGGTTCCATATTCTCAGGCCAACGGTGGTTTATGGGCTGAAATGCAAGGAGAAAGCTCCGTTTCCGATGTCCTCGTGTGCATTCATTGGCACGGTTGATGGCCCTCAGATTGCGGTCAGGCACCGAGGCGCAGCGGTGCCCGTGGCGCCCGCAAAACGCTGACTTGGCGCTATCTTACAAAACATTGACCTCGAGCCGCCGCCAGCCCATGCCCCCACGGCGATCGCGCACCACGACGATGACCTCGACCGATCCCGCTTGGGCGGGCGCAGTCCACTCGACGCTCGAATACGCGGCGAGGGACAGCGGCTGGTCAAACGATGCAGCCTGCTTGGACTGCTCCGCTCCAGGCTCGGTGTACCACTGGAAGTAGGGGTCCTCCGACCGATAGGTGGTCACCCCGTCTCGATTCACGAACGAGTAAGTCTCGATGTGGCCATCGGCCAGGACGGGGTCGAGGGTGTAGGTTTGGCCCCTGACTGCGCTGAACCCTTCGGCACCATTCAGCCGCTCGCCATCGATCGAAAAGTCCACGATGTCCGGATTGTGGTTCGGCGTGGTTGCTTCGCTGATGGGCATGCGCTTGAACCCGAGCTCAGCCGAATCGTCCGCGGCTGCCCCGGTATCGCCATCGGTGCCGAAGAGGGACACGTTGATGAAGGCATTTGTGCCTTCAATGCGCTGCGCATCGGTCAACGAGGCGAGTGCATCTTCGGGGATCGTCCAGGTCGGCTCGAACAACGGTTGGAATCCAATCACGCCGGCGGCCCGAGCCGCCTGCAGCGCGGCCTGGTAATCCTCGGTACTCGTCGACTCGTCAAGTTCATCGAACGCCGTCAGCGCATCGTCGTCGACCTCGCAACCGTAAGCCAGTTCGCCTTCGGGAACGCAGGCAAACCACAACGCTCCCCCAAACGCTTGGCCATCTGGGAAGTAGCTCAGGGCCGTGAACGTCACCGTTTCGCCGGGTTTCGGCTCGGCTCGACCGCCGAGTACGGGGTCGGGATCCCCGCTGACCACGCCGCGAACGCCAAGCAGACGAATGCGGTCAAGATTGAAGGATTGGCTGAGTTCGGTGGTGCCGCAGCCCATCAGCGCGAACACGGGTATCCAAAGCTTCACAGTGCCACCTCCGCCCGGAGCCCAACCGAGGGCAAGAATGGAAGCCCGCGCACGTAGGCTTCTTCGGTGTAATCGTAGTTGTACTGAACGCCCTCCGGGTTCTCGCCTCGGACCACATTCAACAGGTCGACATAGGTCTCGAGCCACCACCGCTTGAAGGTGTAGCGCTTGTCCGCGCGCAGATCGAGGGAGATGAACGGCGGGAGGCGCTCGGCGAGGGGTTCGCCGGATTGATAGGGGAAATAGTTGTCTTGGTCCACGTCGTAGACCGCGCCGTCGTAGGGCGTATACGGATTCCCCGTGACGTAGCGGAACCGGCTGGAGACGCCCCAGTCCTTCGGCAGCTTGAATCCCGCAAGCGCGACCAATATGTGGGTTTGGTCGAACTCAAAGGGCCGCCAATCTTCTGCATCGGAGGGAACGGTTCCGCCCCGATCGCCCAAGGGCACCGCGGCCCGTTCGGCCTTCGAGAGGGTGTAGCTGACCCAGCCAAAGAAGTTGCCGACGGGATTGTGCCGAATCATGGCCTCCAGTCCCCGAACGCGCCCCTCGCCTGCGTTGATGAAGAAGGGGTCATCGGCGGATTCGATGTTCGGGTTCTCTACGATCAAGTCTGTCAGTTGTTTTGTGAACAGGGACACATCGGCTTCGACGGCATCGCTGAACCGCTGCTCGACCCCAAGTTCGGTGGACCAGGAGCGTTCGTACCCCACGCGAATGTCGTCTTGGTCAAAGCCGAGATCGGGCCCTTGGGGCGGCTGATGGTAAAAGCCCGTGCCCCCTTTGAGCGTGGTGCCTTCCCACGGCGTCGTGCGGAGCGAAATTCGAGGATCGAAGCTGTTCACGGTGTAGTTGGGCATGAACAAGCTGTTGTACCGAACCCCCGGGACGATGGTCAGGGCATCGGTGCCCCCGATGGGTTTGATCCAGGCTTCCAGAAATGGGTCGGCGGCAAACAGCGTGCCCGTGAATTCTGTGGTGAACTCTTCGCGCTCGGCAAGCGGGTCGGTCTCGGCGAATGACTCCGGGGAGGAAGGGATCTTGAACTGCGCCACGTACGGCCCGCCGAGAAAGTCAACGCCCGGTCGCAGTGTGATGCGGTCATTGAGTTCCCACAGCGCGTCGGCGCGGAGCTCGTAGAGCCAAAAGCGCTGCGAGAACTTCCATGAGTTGCCCAAACCAAAACCGAGGGTGTCGAGTCCCGCCGAAGGCGTCACGCGGACGAGCAGGTTCTTCGATAGCCGCTCGTTGTACTGGGCGATGACCCGGTGCGCGCCGTAGCGGACATCGGCATCGCCTTGGGCATCGGGGTCGCTGCCCTGTGCCACATCGTCGGGAGAGCCGAGGTTGAGTTTGTCGCCGAATCCCAGGAACATCACGCTGAACTTGCCGGAGTCCTTCTTGAGATCGTCGATTTTGAATTGGTAGTCCCACCAGTAGGGTTGGACTGTGAAGCCGGTGTCCCGGGTGAAAAAGGGCAGGACGGCGTCGATGTACGACCGGCGTCCGGCCGCGGTCAGTCCCCAGCGCTGTTCGTTGCCGACCCGACCTTGAACGAGCGCAGTGGCATCGAGCAGGTCGACCGATGCTTCCGCTCGAAGGCGCTCGGGGTAGTCGGCATTCGTGCGGATGTTGATCACGCCACCGGTGCTCCGGCCGTACTCCACGCCATAGCCGCCGGGGAGGTAGTCCACCGAACCAACGATGTCTTCGTTGATGATCGAGACCAAGCCACCCAAGTGGTAAATCAGCGGCACGCGGATTCCGTCAATGTAGAAAGCCGTGTCCTCGGGGTTGGACCCGCGCACGACGACGAAGCCGGTTCCGAAGGGTGCCCGCGCCGTGCCGGGCAGGTTCTGGATCACGCGAACGGGGTCTCCGAAGGTTCCAGGAATGCTTTGAATTTCGCTCACCGTGATGGAGCGTCGCGAAATGTCGGGTTCGGGCCGATCCGCACTCACCACCATGGCCTCGTTGACGCTGACGTTGGGGCGAAGCCACAGTCGAGCACTCGCGACTTCTCCTTCGCGAACGGTGATGGATTGGGTGAGTTGAGCGTGGCCGGGCGCGTCGATGGTGACCGATGCGCGGCCCAGCGGGATTGCGCGAAGGGCAAAGTACCCATCGTCGTCGGTGGTGGTTTCGTAGGTCAATCCCTCGCTCACAACCGCCACGGACGCACCGGCGACGGGTGTTCGTGCGCCCATCTTGACCACCGTGCCCTCGAGATTGACGGGCTCAAGTGCCTCGGCGGTTTCGTCGGCGCGGAGGGTGAAGTTGTACTCGAACTCGATGGCGACTGCGACGGGACCTTCGGCATTTTCGGCGGGTGAAAAGCGCATCGCCTCCACCGCCGCGACCGCCGCTTCATCGAATCCTTGGCCGGCGGGACGCATGACTTCCACGCGCAAGACCTGGCCCTCAGTGCCGATCTCCACCGCCAGTCCGACCGCCGCCTCGGTGCCTTGGGTCTTTGCGGCTTCGGGGTAGTCCGCTTCGACGAACTCAAGCACGCTTGGGGCTTTTGTGATGGGCAACGGCTCGGTTGCTTTCTGCTCCGCCGGACGGTCCGGGCGGGTGCCGATTTCTTGCGCGAGTGCGGGCACACTCAGGGAGAACAGGGCAGCGTACGTCAATGGAGCGAGCGTCAAGGGAACCTCGGATTGTCGCGGTGCAACTATCACGAGCCGTGGCTCCAATCGTGGATTTTTTGTGTGGAATGGGCCGACTGCAAACGCAGACGCGGCCCCCGTTTTGGAGGGCCGCGTCGAACGAGATGGAGGCGACGACCGGATTCGAACCGGTGAATGGAGGTTTTGCAAACCTCTGGCTTACCACTTGCCTACGTCGCCAATGAACACGTGCTGGTATGCAATGCGCGCTCGGTGGTCAAGCCCTCAAGTGCGCGATCGCCCGGTTAAGGACCTGCTCGCCACCCCGCAAGACGGCGTCCTCCCAGCGTTTTGACCCCGGGCGAAACGCTTCTGTGATGGCCTTTTCGGCCGCTGCTCGACTGCCTCCCCAGTGCGCCTGTTGGTTCTCGATCCGAAGCGCACGGAGCACCATCAACGCGGGATGGGTGCCGAACTCACACGTGATGACGTCGATTGAACTCCCGAAGAGTCGACGCATTGCGCTGGGGAAACCGCCCCGGATCTTGTAGGCCAAGCCGTGGTTTGAATCCCAAGGCTGGACGCGGTCCCCGTATTGTTCGTGGAGCCGCAAATGTTCGGCACTTCCCGCGTCCGCGTCCACGAACAGCGCATGGGTCCCGCTTTTTCCCAACCCGGTGTGAATGTCAATGTGAACGATGTGGTCTGCGGTTCCAACCAAGCCGGGCAGCTCGCGCAGCAATCGGGCCGGGCCATCCTCGAGTCGCTCGCCACCGAAGTACAAGCCGGCGGGGTAGTCGTACTGGCCTCCAACCACCGCGGTCTTGAGGGCCGTAAACCCGTGAATGGCAATCTGGATGGCGGTCTGCAGAAGCATGAGGTCGATGCCGCCGGTTGGCCGCGCGGGGTTGAGGAGGGTGTTCAAGCGTTGGTAGTCGGGCGTGCTGCCGCGGTAAGGCTCCCCCGGCGGCAGAAAGTTTCGGTTGAGGTCCACGTTGCGCTCGTTGACGCGCCGATGGTGTTTCATTCCGTATGGATTCAGCACGTGAAGGACGATCACGCGCAGGTCGTCCGGCAAGCGGTGTCGCATGAAGTCGAGCTGGATGGCGCTGCCGGCAAAGCCTTCGATTCCGTGCAAGCCGCTCGAGACAATCAGCACACGCGGTCCAGCCCCAAACACGGCGGCATCGATGGTGAGGCCCTCCGCTTCGCCGGCCTCCGCAGGGAGGACTTCCCACCGGTGCAGCGCGCCGTTCCGTTCCCGCGCGAGCGTTCGAAAACGATCCCGTGCTTCGGCGTAGCTTTGGCTGAACATGCGGGAGCACTAACCGCTTCGGGTTCCGGTAAGCACTGCCCTTGCGGCAATGGCTCCGCCCGATGGTGAGCGACTCCGTTGGCCAACTTGATGCAAAAGACCCGCCGGCTTGGGATGCTTGCCATATGAGAGGGGTGTTGGGAACATGGGGTGAGGAGAGAGATGGCTTCAGTCGACCCGAAACGCGCAGGAATGGCCCTGGCCGTCTTGGTGGTGATGACGGCAGTCGGGCTGGGCGGTGTGTATCGGCAGGCGATCGTTACCAACCCCGGTGACCACCTCGATCGCGACCACATCCGGGGCGTCATCGCCCAAGAGTCGCCCGTGTTGTACCGGGACGGAACGACCCGAATCGGCGTGTTCTTCGCGCGGGAACACCGCGCGTATGTGGCCTTCAGCGACATCCCGCGGGCGTGGGTGTCGGCGATCACCGCTGCGGAAGACCAGCGGTTTTGGGAACACGGTGGAGTAGACGTGTTCGGGATTGCCCGCGCCATGCTGCGCAACGTCCAAGCGGGCCGGATGGTGGCGGGTGGATCCACCTTGACGCAGCAGACCGCCAAGAACCTGTACTACCGACCGGATCGGTCGTTGCGAAGCAAGTGGACGGAGTTGCTCAACGCGCTTCGACTGGAGACCCACTACTCGAAAGAAGAAATCCTCGAGTTCTATGCCAACCAGTTTCACGTCAGCAGCAACGGGCGAGGGTTGGGGATTGCCGCTCGCTACTTCTTCGACAAGGACGTCGCAGAGTTGGGAACACTGGAGTGCGCCTTTCTTGCCGGCTTGGTGAAGGCGCCGTCCCGGTACAACCCGTTCATCGGAAAGACGGAAGACGACCGGAAGCGTGCCCAACAACGGGCACGGGCGCGAACGCACTACGTGCTCGATCGGATGCTCGCCGAAGGGGTGTTGACGGCTACGGTGCATGCGGACTTGAAGGCGAAGGAAATTCCCTTCAAGAAGGGCACGTTTCAATACGACAGCAACGTCATTTTGGATGAGGTGGAGGCGCGCTTGAGCCAGGCGCCGTTTCCCGCATTGTTTGAATCGCTCGGAATCGACAACCCATCCACGGCCGGGATCAGCATCGTCACCACCCTGGATGAAGCCGCTCAGCGCGGCGCCACCCATGCATTGTGGCACCACTTGACCGAGATGGGCCCATTGTTGGAAGGGACGCCTGCCTTCTCTGCGGGGTCGGTCATGAAGCTCTCGTACGACCCCGGCCGATCGATGAAGCCGGGCACCTTTCACGTCGGTCAAGCCCAACCGGAAGCGCCGACCACGATTGCCTTGCCGAGCGGCGAATGCACGGCGGATGGGCCCGCCATCCAGCGCGCGGCCAACGTGTTGGCACGGGCGGAAAGCAAGAACACTTGGGCCACCGGAGGCCGGGCCCATCGCGACCGCGTCGTCGCACGTTTGGCCACCGGCGGCCCGGTCTTTGTCAGCATCCGTGCCAACACCCCCGATGGCGTGGTGTGCGATTTGGAGCACCGCCCGGAGCTTCAGGGGGCCGTGCTTGTTGTGGAGGATGGGCTGATCCGAGCGATGGTTGGCGGCAACGACAACCGAAACTTCAACCGCGCGATGAATGCCCGACGCCAGTTGGGCAGTGTCTGGAAACCGCTGGTCTACGCCGCTGCGCTGCAGTTGGGGTGGTCCGCCACCGACGTGGTCGACAACCGCAGCAATGTCTTTCATTTCGAGGGGACGTGGTACTACCCGCGGGCCGACCACGAGAACGCTCCATGGACCACCTTGGCTTGGTTGGGGCCGCGCAGCGAAAATCTGGGCAGCATCTGGCTGCTCGTGCATCTAATGGACCGCCTCAGCCATCCCGAGTTTGGTTTGGTTGCCGCAAGTCTTGGGTTCAAGCGGGCAGAAGGAGAAGACTACGGCGAATACGTGCGCAGGATCCGAGACGAACACGGCGTCATCAGCACCCAAGGGCGGCTCAAGGAGCTGGCGTTCACTGCATCCAAGATGGACTTGCTCGACTCGCTGCCCACCGACGATCCCGAGACATGGGCCGTCCGGAGCCTGTTCTACGGACGGGGAATCGACGCGGAACGGCAGCGGGTTCGCGATGGCGACCGGGTCGAGGAGCGGCTGGCTGCGCTGGACAGGTCGTATCGGGCGCTCGCGCAACGGGGAACGCGGTGCATCGAGCAAATGGCGGCCCTTCGGGAAACGATCCTGCCGGTGTCCATCGACGAGGGACCGATGGGCGACGCGGCCGTCGAGGCGGGCGCCCACGCAGGCTCGCTCGCCGATGCGCCCCAGTTTGAGGATTTTCCCGACCTCACGATCGATGCGACGACCGGCGTGGTGGGCTGTTCGAAGGTGTCGGAGACCATGCTTCCACTCGATGCGGAGGCTTGGTGGCGGTGGGTGGTTGGCGAGGAGCCGTTCCCGAACATTCAGGAGGTGCGGGTTGACGGAGCAATCCGAATCGGGACGTTGGCGCAGCTGCACAGCGGGATCAAGCGCCGATTGTTGGTGTGGCAGGGTGCAGATCCGTATGACTGGTCGGTGTTGCAGTACCATCCGGACCTTCGAACCCTCGTCGCAATGCGATACGTGGACCGGCTGGCATCCGCCTACGGCGTGCGGGAACCACTGCCGCCGGTGATGAGCCTCCCCCTCGGTGCGGTCGACCTGAGTCTGGTGGAGGCTGCAAACATCTACCAAGGCATGATGGACGGCAGGGTCCCCACCTTTGAGGCCGATGTGGGTGACCAGACCAACCTCGCGTTGGAACAGCCGGCGTTGCTGATCGAGGAGATTCGAGACCGGACGGGACAAACCTTGTACCGGAGCCGTTCGATTCCTCCGGCAGAGCCCGCATCCGCTTCGAGCCGTCAAGTCGGAGACATCCTCCGAAACGTGGTTCGATGGGGCACGGGACGTCGGGCCCTCAACGAAGTCACGGTGAATGGAGCGGTGGTTCCCGTCGCGGGGAAGACCGGCACGACGAACGGGTACCGAAATGCCGCGTTCGCCGGTTTCGTTCCCCGATTGGATGCCGACCAGTGGGCATGGGGCGACGGGTACACGTTGATGGCCTACGTGGGGTACGACGACAACCGCTCGATGCGAAGGGGCGGCGTGCGCATCCAGGGGAGCAACGGTGCGCTTCCGATCTGGTTCAACACGGCTCGGTGGATGGCCCTTGATGGGTTGCTTGGCTTGCCCGACGC
This sequence comes from Myxococcota bacterium, assembly GCA_036156175.1. Lineage (GTDB taxonomy): Bacteria > Myxococcota_A > UBA796 > UBA796 > UBA796 > UBA796. The sequence goes on along the minus strand of JAYZVA010000025.1, from coordinate 12,982 downwards.
GTCCACTCCGCCCGAGTGGGTTGATTCGGCTGAGTTTCAGCGCATCCCCGTCGATGCCACCTCGGGTTTGCCCGTCGACGGGGTGGACGCAGAGCAGACCATATTGGCGCACGGCGTGTGGCAGCCCACGCGATTCTTTGAGCCAATCGGCGTGGACCCCGAGGTTGCTGCGGCCACGGCTGCTCGAGCTGGCCCGCGCGTCGAACCCGCGATGAACGCCATCGGGCCCGCGCTCCTCGGGCCGGAAGATTCTGGGTCGCCCATTCCGTGATAGGGGTCCGCATGAGACGATTTTTATTTGTTTGTTGGGCGTCGTTCGGGTGCACCGTGCAGCAGTACGGCAGCGGTCCCACCGGTGCGGTCGAAGTGGCGGTGCAGACCGCATCGGCCGTGGATTTTAGTGCCGTGGAGTCCCGCATCGAGGCCATGATCGCGGACGAGACGGAAAACCTGGATCGGCGGGACCGATTGGAGGCCGCGTGGGAGTTGTGCCAGAAGGCCAAGACGGCCCGGCCCGAAGCCCAGCAGGTCATCGCGCGGTATCTGGAGCGCGTCGCGGACATTGAAGCGCGTTTTTCAGACGCAGAGACCGATGCGATCGCCAACCCAGACGAGCAAACATTTGTCCCGATCGCGTCCATTGTGGCCGAGCGCCTCGAGCCACCGGCGGCGGCGCAAGCCTCGGCGGATCGGCAGCGGTTGCGGATTGTGCCGCCCGACAGCGGCGCGGCAGATGTGATGAGTTCCGCGCGGGCCTACCTGGCCATCGGCGATGTCGACAGCGCGCTGAAACAACTGCAGGTGTGCATCGGTCAGCCTTGCGGCGCGGCCACGGTCACGCTGCTGAACGAGGTCAAGGACCGGCTGGTGTACCGCGAGCGAGAAGCGGCCGGGGAACGGTTTAACCGCGCCAAGGGCGAGCCCGATCGCCAGCAGCGGATCCGCGAGATTCGCGCCGTGGCCGCCTCGCTTCGCACCTTGGCCGCGAAATATCCAAACTCGCGGTACGTCGACGGCGTCAGGGCCAGCCTGCGAACCGTTCAGGCCGTGTTGTCCGAAGAGACCAAAGGAGGGGTGAGATGAAGGCATTGTTGGCAGGATTGTTGCTGGTGGGCAGCGGGCCCGCAGAGGCCGCAAAGACCAAAGACAGAGATGCCTTCTCGCGGCCAAAGGTGACGCGTGCTGCGCCACCGCAGCTGAAGCAGCGGCTGATGACGTACTGGTTGGAGTGCACCAACGGCAAGGCCGCAGAGTGTGTGATCCTGGGCGAGGCCTACGAGAAGGGTCACGGCTTGACTCAGAGCCAAACGTACGCGGCCGACCTCTACCAGCGAGCCTGCGAGACGGAGTTGCCCTCCGCTTGCTACAAGACGGGGATGCGGCACTACAAGGGGCTCGATGGCGCGGCAAGCAAGCCCAGCGCCGCAGCTTTTTTCAAGAAGGCGTGCGGATTGGAGCACCTCCTTGGTTGCAACAACTACGCGATGATGCTGCTTGCCGGCGATGGGGTTGAAGCCAACCCCGCCGAGGCGCTCACCATTTATCAGGACACGTGCGACCGAAACGACGGCAAGGCCTGCGTCGCGATGGCCATCGCATGGGACCAAGGCAAGGCGGGATCGGCAGACCCGAGCAAGGCGCTCGGCTTGTACGGCCGTGGATGCGACTTGGGGGCCCTTGACGGATGCTACCGAGGCGGTGCGCTGGCGGTTTCAGGCAAGGCGGGTGCCCAGGACTTTGTGGCGGCGGTCGGTTGGTGGGAGCGCGCCTGCGACCAGGACCACCCGGCGTCTTGCTACGCGTTGGGCATGCTGTACCAAAAAGGAATGGGCGTGCGAACCAGCCCCGATCAAGCGAGCGACCTGTATGAGAAGGCCTGCGAGCTTGGGCATCGCAACGCGTGCATCAAGAAACAAAAAATGTTCTAACGACGGAGGAGCACCATGGACCGACGCACTTTCATTGGACGGCTTGGGCAGACACTCGCGGGCATGACCGCCGGTGGTGCGGTGGTCTCGGCTTGCGGTGGAACAAACACCACCGAGGCCACGAGCGGGGCACCGGCAGCGGTCACCACCAAAAAAGTGCGGTGGCGTCTGGCCAGTTCCTTCCCCCGGTCGCTCGACACCATCTTCGGTGCCGCAGAGTACATGGCCGATCGGGTTCGGGCGTTGACCGATGGCAACTTCGACATCCGGGTCTACCCGGGCGGCGAGTTGGTCCCCGGACTTCAGGTGTTGGACGCGGTGCAGAACGAGACGGTTCAGATTGGGCAGTCGTGCAGCTACTACTACACGGGCAAGAATCCAGCCCTGGCCTTTGACACCTGCGTCCCGTTCGGAATGACCGCTCGACAGCAGCAAGCCTGGCTCGGCGAGGGCGGCGGTGGCGAGCTGATGGCCAAGGTCTTCAGTGACTTTGGGATTCGCTCGTTCCCGAGCGGAAACACCGGCGCTCAGATGGGCGGCTGGTTCAAGCAGGAGCTGGACGGTCTGAATGGATTGAAGGGACTGAAGATGCGCATCCCTGGCTTGGGCGGCGACGTCATGAGCGCGCTGGGGGCATCCGTGCAAGTCATCGCCGGGGGCGAGATTTACCCGGCGCTCGAGCGCGGTGCCATCGATGCCACGGAGTGGGTGGGTCCCTACGACGACGAGAAGCTGGGCTTCTACAAGGTGGCCAAGAACTACTACTACCCCGGGTGGTGGGAGCCTGGACCGTCCATGAGCATTTACATCGGCGAGAAGGCGTGGTCGGGGCTTCCGGTCACCTACCGTGAGGTGTTGAAGAGCGCGATTCACGAGGCGGGCATGGAGATGCAGCGGCGCTACGACGCACGGAACCCGGCAGCGCTGAAGCGGATTCTCGACCAGGGCGTCACGCTTCGCCCGTTTGCGGAAGACCTCATGGGCGCGGCGTGGGACGCATCGAATCAGATCTTGGAGGACTACGCAGCCAAGGATGCGGGGTACGCCGAGATTTACCGGCACTGGAAGGCATCTCGGGCAGACCAATTCCGATTTTTTGCAACGGCTGAGCTGGCCTACGCTCGGTTCGCGTACCCGAAGGCCTGAATCCGCTTTAGTCGAGTCCCCATGTCACCAGTTCAGGGAAGGCGATGACCAATGACAAGGCCAAGACCTGGATGAGAATGAACGGAATCGCGCCTTTGTAGATTTCGGTGGTTGGAATCTCTTCGGGGGTCACGCCGCGCAGGTAAAAGAGCGAGAACCCAAACGGGGGGGTGAGAAAGCTGGTCTGCAGGTTCATGCCGATCATGACGCCAAACCAAACCAGGTCGATCCCCAACACTCGGGCTGCGGGGACGAGCAGCGGCAAAATGATGAACGCGATTTCAAAGAAATCGATGAAGAAGCCCAGGATAAAGATGGTGAGGTTGGCCACAATCAGGAGGCCGATCGTTCCGCCGGGCAGGTTGGTGAGCAGGTCTTCGATCCAGATGTCGCCGTACAATCCTCGAAAGACCAGGGCGAATGCCGTCGAGCCGATCAAGAGAAACATCACCATCGAGGTCAGCCGCGTGGTCTCGCCCATGGCTCCCTGCAGCGCCGTTCGCGATAAGCGGCGATTGAACTGCGCCAGGAGCATCGCACCAACCGCTCCAAGAGCGCCCGCCTCCGTTGGAGTCGCGATGCCGGCAAAGATGCTGCCAAGCACCAGCAGAATCAGGACCAGCGGGGGAACCATGACCAGCATCACGCGTCGAAACAGGGCCGCTCCGTGTTCGGAGCGCGCCTCAGGCGGCAAGGCTGGGGCAGCGTCGGGCTTGACCAGCGCCACGCACGCGACGAACGCGGCAAACATGGAGGCCAACATGATTCCCGGGACGAGGCTTCCCACGAACAGGTCGCCGACACTGATTCCCAGTTGGTCCGCAAGCACGATCAGGACGACGCTCGGTGGGATGATCTGTCCCAGCGTGCCACTGGCTGCGATTACTCCAGTGCTCAACCACGGCGCGTAGCCGTAGCGGTGCATGACGGGCAGTGAAATCAACCCCATTGCGACCACGCTCGCGCCCACAACACCGGTGGCTGCAGCCAGGAGCGCGCCAACAAACACAACGGCCAAAGCCAAGCCACCCCGCATTCCGCCGAACAGCGCACCGATGGTGGTCAGCAGGTCTTCTGCGAGCTTGGACTTCTCGAGCATTGTGCCCATGAAGATGAAGAAAGGCACCGCCAAGAGCACGTAGTTGGACATGATGCCAAACACCCGCTCGGGGAATGCATACATCAGTGTCCACTCAAAGATGTCCATGGACACACCAATCCACGCAAACACCAACGCGGTTCCGCCCAGTGCAAACGCGACGGGGTAGCCCGAGAAGATGAGCAGAAAGGCCACCCCAAACATCATGGGTCCAAGCAGGTCGGGGTTCACGGCTCACCCTCTCGGAGCAGGCGAATGCGCTTGGCCAGCTCGCTGATCGACTGGATCAGGATGAGCGCAAAGCAGATCAACATCAAGGTCTTGATGGGGTAGCGGGCCAGTCCCCCGGGGTCGGGTGAACCCTCGAGGACGGCCCACGAGTTCCGGACGGCGGGAATGCTGATCACCAATCCGAACAGGCAGAACGGGATCAAGAAACAGACGGTGCCAATGATGTCGACCCACGCCTTTTTTCGCGCGGTCAAGCGCCCATAGAGCACATCCACGCGAACGTGTTGGTCGCGCTGAAGCGTGTGAGCTGCGCCCAGCAAGAAGACGGCGCTGAAGAGGTACCACTGGGCTTCGATGTACGCATTGGAGCTCAAGTTGAGACCGATCGACTTGCCCAAGTATCGTGCAACCGCGTTGAACGCGCCCACCAGCACCATGGCGAGCGTCAGCCATCCGACGAGTGAGCCGAGCCGATCGGACATCGCATCGATCCAGGCGGATGTTCGGTTCAGACCGTTCATTGGGTGTATCCTCGACGGGACAGTTATCCTGTATCGGAGGGGCTGTGTCGACTGCGGTGGTTGTGGCAACGGTGGTTTCAGTGGTCGAGTTGGTCCTGGCTACCCTGGTTTTTGTGACCATCGCAGACCCCAATCGGTCCGCGGCGAACATGGAAAAAATTCCCGTGGCTTGGCGCCTGCTGCTTCTGTTTTTGTGGAGTCTGATCACGGGTCTGGCGATCCAACTTGGTGCCGTTGAAGCGCACCTTCGTTGACAGAGGAGCCGCCTTGGTTAGATGGCCTCGGCTCGACCAACTCGGTCGCGCTTCTGGATGCCTGGCTTGGTAGCTCAGATGGTTAGAGCACACGGTTCATACCCGTGGTGTCGGCGGTTCAATTCCGCCCCAAGCCACCATCCGGAACGCGCTGTTTGGTCAACGGGCTTGACCCAAGAAGAGGTAGGCCGCCCCCGCGTTGTCCGCAGCGGTGTCGTTGCCTGGCGCCCCGATCAACAGATCGCCGAGGCCATCGCCGTCCAGGTCGATCCCGGCCGACACCGCGCTGCCCAGCAGGTCGCCGGTGGCTTCGCCAACGAACACCACATCGGCATCGCTGAGGGCCAGGGTCCCCGAGCGATCACCGCGGACCAGATACACCGCGCCGGCAGCCCCCCGCGCGCGCGGAGCACCAATGGCGACTTCGGGAACGCCGTCACCATCGGTGTCATTGGTGCCAACCACGGTGGTCCCCGCCTCTTCCGGTCCATCTCCGCCGTGCAGCCGGAGCCGGGCTCCAGCCAGGGATACGCGGCGATTGGCCGGTCCGTCCACAACGAACGCGCCCCCTTGATTGGCGTAGTCGCCATTCAACTGCGGTGCGCCCACGACCAAGTCGGCCAGTCCATCGCCGTTGAGGTCGCCCGTGTGCCCCAAGGCATCGCCGATGCGGTCGTATGCAGCGGGTCCGGTGAGGATCCCGTCGGCATCGTCGAGGTAGATGTCCCGGATGATGGGACCATTGACCACGTACACCGCTCCGACATCCACCAGCGCATCATCGGCGCCGCCAAAGGGTGAAGACGGGGGTTTGGATTCCGCGAATGGTGCGGTGATGGCGATGTCATCGATGCCATCTCCGTTGACGTCACCGAGCGCGGCGATGGCGGTACCGGCCCGGTCGCCCGGTCCCGCGGCGCCGATGTGCACGGCGTCGTCGAGCGTGAGATTGCCGGTCACAGGGCTGGTGAAGATGGCCACGGTACCGGCATCGGTTCCGCGGTCGTTGTCTCGATTGAACGCGATGGCCACTTCCGACCGGCCGTCGCCATCCTGGTCGCCCAGCACGACCATGTCGCTCAGTCCGTGGTTGGCGTAGTCGCCTCGAATGATCGTGGCGGTGGTTCCCAGTGAGACCACGCTGGTGACGGGTCCAAGCACCACATGGACGGCCCCCGACCAGGGCTCTGCTGGCGATCCGATCCCGGTGTCGAATCCTTCAGGAGCGGTGCCCAGGCCGCCGGGTTCGGCCACCAGCAAGTCCGCGATGCCGTCCGCGTTGACGTCCCCTGCCGCGCGGACCATCGTTCCGGCGAGTGCCCCGTTGATGGCTCCAAGGATGACTCCGCTATCCGCGAGCGACGTCACCCCGCGCTCATCTCCCGACACAACCCGGGCGCCACCCGCATTGCTGCCGGACGGCGAATCCATGCGCGGGCTTCCCACTCCGAAGTCGACGGTGCCGTCCTCGGTGATGTCTCCGAGGAATGCGACGGACTGGCCGCTGTACTCGTCTGGCGCCGCGCCGTAGGCGCGGGCATCGCCGAGAGCGGCCGACACATCCCCATGGAGCCCGCAGGGTCCGAGGCTGCCGTCGCAGTCGTTGTCGATTCCGTCGCCGCACACCTCCTCGGCCGATGGGTATGCAGTCGGCTCCGAGTCGTCGCAGTCGACGCCATCGATGCCGCCGCCGAATCCGTCGCCGTCGCGATCGTGGTCGTCGTCGCCGGCGCAGTCGCTATCGACCCCGTCGTACCAGGTTTCCCGCGCATCGGGCTGAATGCCTGGGTTGGTGTCATCGCAATCGGTTCCGGCCTCCACGGTGCCCTCGGGAGCGCTGCACCCCACCACCGGTGCAGCGGGGTCACCGAACCCGTCGCCATCGCGGTCCGCGTAGAAGGTGATGGCGTCCACTGCATCTTCTTCGTCGGTCCGACCGTCGCAGTCGTTGTCGACACCGTCGCACCGTTCGTCGGCTCCCGGGTACGACAGTGCATCGTCGTCACGGCAATCTTGAGCACCGATGTAGCCGTCACCGTCCTGGTCCTGGTCGCGATTCGCCTCCGCTTCGCTGAGGCATTCACCGTCGACCTCTCTGGTGCCGTCTCCGCAGGTCAGTTTTCCGCAACCGGTGAGAACAAGGGGCAAAATCATGAAGGCAGTTCGCACAGCAATCTCCATCGAGTGACGAGCATACCGCAGGCGGGCTCGGCGTGACGCGCGCCGCGAACTTTTCAATTCGGAGCGGTCCGAACCCGGGCGCTATTGCACGCGGCGGCGCCGCAGGAGCACAGCGAGGCCGGTCAATGCGAAGGCCCAGTGGGCTCGCACAGGTGGCGACGCCGTGGCGCAGTTGCAGCCGTCATCGCAGTACTCGGCATCCTTGATGCCCTCGCTGCTGGATGGTTCATCCCAGTCGTCGCTGGTGTCACCCACCAGCGCGGTGCCGTCGCCGTCGTTGGTGGGGTCGTCCGCGCCATCCACGCTCGTGCCGGTGGTCCCGCTTCCGCCGCTGCCGCCACTGGCATCGTCGTCTTCGGGCTCGATGCAGTCGGAGCCGCTGCCTGCAGGCGGCACGAAGCCCGAGTCGTCTTCATCCATCCCGAACTGCACAAGGTCGAGCGTCACGACGCTCACAAACGGTTGAAACTGCTTGTCCCAAGCGACGATGACTTGGTCGAGGTGCCGCGCGAACGAGGGACGGGCCGATCCCACATCCCCGTCTTCGTTGTCCGAAACCATGATGGTGTCCACGGTGTTGAAGTCGTCGTCCAGGACCGCCAGATAGACATCGCCGTCGCCAGCCAGGTACTGCCCGCTGTAGGCCTCACCCAAGAACACGACCAACCAGTAGTCGCCAACACGCATCAGGCCCTGGGGCCAGAAATGACGGAACAAGTCGGGAATGGGTTCGATGTTGAACGAGACATCGGTCGTGAGGTCGCGATTGATCCAGTGAACGCCCAGCCCGGGCTCGCCGTTCGTGATCATGAGGTACCGGTCTGAAATGGGGTCGTACTTGAATGCACCCCCGGAAATGTGGGAATCAATGTCCAGCTCGTGCGTCGCGATGACCGTGGCGTCGGGGCCAATCTCAAAGAAGGTTGGCCGCATGTCGCGGTGGTTGGTGAACGCCGCGCCTTGCAGGTGTTCGGAGCAAATCACCGGCATGTCGTTGTGAGCGCGCGCATCGACGTTCTCTTCCACCCAGCCGTGCGCGACCATGTTCCAGTCGTCGGTGTATCGGGCTGCGCGCGCCGAATCGTTTGTGACGCTCAGCGAGTACACGTGCAGGAAGCTGCCGTCGGGGCAGCGCTCGATGCCGTGGTCTTTGATGTCGTCCCAGTCGGCCAGTCGAACCCGGGAACTCATGTCCACGTTGAGCCCCTCGGTCATCGGCGCGACGTTGTAGCCGGGTCCGGTTCCGTTGTCCCAGTGATGGGTCAGCCACCACCCGCCGTCGTCGAAGTTGTTGAACACGCGGACCCAGTTGAGTCCGCCAACGTCGCGTCCAGAGGGCACTTGGTCGGGCGTTGAGCTCAACAACCAGGGTCCGGCCTGAGCGGGAGAGGCGACGGTCAACAACGTGAAGAGGGCAGTGATCATGTTCTCAGCGTATCGCGGCTTTCGCTGCCATGGCACCTTTGTCGGGATCCGCATCGACGACAAATAGCAATTCCTTGTTCCGCGTATGGCTGACCGACCCCACTTTTCTGCCCGACCGGTCATGGATCCCAATCGTGGCCCCGACGTAGCGTTTGTAGTCGAGCTCGATCGTGTGAACCTCGCCGCGCTGCGCCAGCATGGTTGCGATTTCATCGCGGTTCAGGTGCCCTTCGTTGTTGAACGACACCACGACGCGATCGGTGTCGAGGCGGTCGAGGACGCGTTGCATGGCGTCGGCAATGCGGCGCTTTGAGTTGAAGTCGCTCTTGGTGGTGCGGCAGTCGACCCGCTTGCGGGCAACCCCGTAGACCTCGGGGTTGTCCCACCGGATCAGCGTCTCCCAGATGTGGTAGTTCGACCGGTAGCTGTGCTGGTTGTATGGCGGGTCAAGGTAGGCGGCACGGCCGCGAAACTGCGCCGCTGCGTCATCGGCATCCAAGTTCCATGCGAGGCCGCTTCCAGCCAGCAGGGTGGGCACCCGAAGTTCCAGCGTGTTGTGGGCCCGGGCGGCCCACTGTTTGAGGTACGCCATCTGAACCCCGGTTGTGCTGTCCACGCGATCGGCGGCTTCCATGAGGCTGACGAGCAAGATGGACCGCAGCGGTTCGGCGGGATTGAGTTCATCGATCCGGTTTCGAATGGCCTCGATTCGGGCCCCGTTATCGGGGTGGAAGAAGCGCGACTCTTCGCAGTACGTTTGGGTGAACCAGCCGGGTTTGGGCGGGGTGTCTTGGAGCCACTGGAGGGCCTCTGCGGCGCGGTCGGTCCACACGTCTCCATCGGCTTCGATGTAGCACCGCGCAATGGTGTGGGCGTAGGCGTTGTGATCGTTGGCGGTGACGGCCTTGCCCGTCTGCTTGAGGGCCTGACTCACCCGACTGGTCCCGCTGAACAGGTCGAGGATGCCGGCGGCGTTGGGGAGGTCCTCGAACGCCCCGGCGATGCGGCTCGTCAACAATCGCTTTGAGCCCAAGTACTTGATCACGGTGGTCCTTTGTCTTCGCGCGTCCGGGGATGTGGACTAACCATGCCCACCGCTGGTGCCCTCCTGAGGCGCCGCAAATCGCTGCATTTGACCCGATTTGTCGCCATGGTGGTTCACGGTGCCGCCGGGTTGACGCGCTCTCGGCGGCCCCCAAAACAGCGTTCTCCACGCATCGAATTGCGTGGTAGCTTGAGACCATGGCGAGAGTTTGGTGGATTGTGGGGGCGATGGCCGTGGGGGCGTCGGGCATTGTGTTGGCCGATGGTGGCGGACCCGACTCGGCGGGCTGGAGCTTCTTGGACAGCACCGAGACCGATGGTCCGCCGAGCGCCTGGGTGGCCATGGACGACGCCACCCCCCTCGAGCCCGGACCCGTGGTTCTGCCGTTTGCGTTTGCGATGGGGGGAGTTGATTGGACAACGGCGTTTGTCGACAGCGACGGAGGACTGCTGTTCTCCGGTGCGGGTTCGGGCTGCCCCGGATCGGCGGATTGGGTGGGCGTGCGCTCGGGTGGGCGCGCCGCGACCCCGCGGGTTCGCACACTCGGTCGGTACCCCCGACGCGGGCACGCCGTGGACTGGGACACCACTCAGGTGGTGCTCATGGAAGGCCTCTCGGAGGCGGTGGTTCACGTCGAATCGTTGGAAGACGACGCCGTTGTCGGGGTTCAGGCGGCCGCCGGTGCGGGCTTGGCGTGGTCGTGCGGGTCGAGCGCACGATTGGGCGGTCGCTCGGCATGGTTTTCGTTGAGCGAAGCGCGCACGGCGGCGCACCTGCGGAGCACGCGACGGTTGGCCGAGGCCTGGTGGGGCAGCCGCGCAGCGGAGTTTTTTGGGGAGTCAGTTGCCGCTGGCGACACCAATGACGACGGGTTGGATGACGTCCTTGTGGGTCAACCCGAGGTCAGCACTGCCCACCTGTTTCTCGGGTCGCGAACGGCGACGCGCACCGATTCGGATGATGCGGCGCTGCGATTGCTGGGCGACGACGATCGACTCGGCGACGCCGTGGTGCTTGCCGACGTGGATGGGGATGGACTCGACGACGCCATCGTGGGCGCTCCGGACTTCGACAGCGTGGGCACCGTGGCTGTGTTTTTGGCGGCGAGCGGGCTGACGGGTGTGCGCTCGATCGACGACGCCGACTGGCGCCTGGATCCCCCGCCGGAGCTCGGTACGGGCGCGTTTGGGGCCGTTCTGCACGTGGGCGACGTGACCGGTGACGGCGTTCCCGACCTGGTTGTCGGTGCACCGGATGCCGGCGTCGACACCCTGTTTGTCGGCGCCGTGTTCGTGGTGGACGGCGCCGCGTTTGATGGTGACCGAACCATGCTGCTGTCCGAGGGGTATCTGGGATCGGTGCCGGGGGACGAGGCCGGATTGGCCTTGGGTTCGCTCGAAGGCGGCTTGGTGGTGGGCGCGCCCGGCGCGGCGGGCGCCGACGGGTCTTCCGGCGTGGTCTACGTGCTGGACCCCGATGCGACCCCAGGGGAGCTCCGCGACATCGCGCGGTTGCGATTGGATGGGGCCTCGTCAAGCGACCGCTTCGGGACGTCGGTCGCGGGTGGCGTGCTGCGCTCCGGGGCGGACGGTTCGTTGGTGGTCGGGGCCGTGGGTGCGGCGGACCGCGGCGCGCGCACGGGGGCGGTGTACGTCTTCGATGACGCGGGTGCCCTCGATGGCACTCGAAGCGCACTCGAGGCGGATGCGATCGTGACCGGCCCCACCGCGGCGTCGGCCACCGGCGCGTCGGTGACCCTCGGCGCGCTCGATGACGATCCGGAGCTCGAGTTGGTCATTGGCGCCACCGGGGGCACGTCGGCGCTGGGTGGCGGCGGAATGATTGGCGTGTTTCGAACGCCACCGGACGGAGACGTCGATCTCAATGCGGCGGATCACCGCTTGTACAGCCCCGACGCGGGCGGTGAACTCGGGACTGCGGTGGCCATTGCCGCCGACATTCAGGGGGACGGCCACCCCGACTTGCTGGTGGCCGCTCCATTGGACAGCCCGGGGGCCCGCGTGGGTGCGGGGGCAATCTGGGTGTGGCCCTTTGTGCCCGCCTATCTCGACGACGATGCCGATGGCTTTGTGGCTCATCCAGCGGGAGGCTTGGACTGCGACGATGGCGATCCGTCGGTGCATCCCAATGCGCCGGAGGTGGTCGGGGATTGGGTCGACAACGACTGCGATGGTTGGGTGGACGACGCCGTGGTGCCCCGCCAAACCGAGGACGGGTGGCGGTACGACCTGGGCGACGTGTTGGGCGTCACTTCCGGTGTGTTCTTCGATTTTGAAGACACGGTGCTGGATGAGGCGGTCGACGATCACTACGCGTCCGAGGGCCTGACCCTCTACGCCTCGGGTGCGGAGCGGTCGAAGGGCGACATCTGGGGTGCGGCGCCCGTGGGGACGCGGGGGGTGCGCGTCACCGCCGATGCGTCGGCCAACGATCTGGTCATGACGTTTGGCGCCCCGGTCGATGCGGTGGCCTTGCGGATCATCGATGCCGAGTCGGACTTGCGCATGGACGCCGTGATGGGCGACGAGTTGATCGTTGATGGGTACCACTTCGCTGCGAACGGACCCGATGTCCCCGGCGGGGTCTACCAGGCGTTCACGTTTGCCCGGCCGATCGAACGGTTTCGGATTGCCGCCGCCACGGCCAACGGTTGGGGAGTCGACAACGTGGAGGTGGTGTTTTCAGCGGGCTCGGACCGGGATGGCGATGGCCTGAGCGCCGAGGACGGCGACTGCAATGACTTTGATGCCGCCGTGGGCCCGGGTGCGACCGAGGTGTTGGGCGATGGGATCGACAACGACTGCGATGGCGTGCTCGACGGCGGTGACGCCGATGTGTTTTTGACGGAGTCGTCGTTTGCTGCGGCGATCAGCATTCTTGGCGTCCGGATAGACTTTGAGGACTTGGCGATCGGCACCGAAGTTCGGGATCACTATCGCCACTTGGGCGTGTCGTTTGCGGGGGACGTGGTCGTGGACACCTCGGCCGGTGGCAGCCCGCCTCGCGACGCGCAGCTGGGACGACTCGACGACGACACCGTGGTCCTGGCGTTCACCGAAGCCCAGCCAGCGTTGGCGTTGTGGGTGTTGGACGCCGTGGGCGAAGTGAGCCTTGAAGCGCGCAGAGACGGC
>JAYZVA010000024.1:0-7671 GCA_036156175.1 Myxococcota bacterium | reverse complement strand
TGATTTGTTCTTGATGTGCAAGAGCCTCGATCTGCAGGTTGAGGCGTGGGAGACCTTGATTCACCTGGCTGAAAACGACCCCACCCACGACCGCTTGGGCGCCGACTCCATGCGGCGTTTGGCCCGTCTTCGGGAGCGGTTCATGGTGGACACACCGGGGGCGGGGGAGCTCTCGACGGTGGGGAGTCGCGCGCACCGGGAATGGGCCGCGATGCTGGACGTTCGGGGGCGCTCATGACCGCGGCATTGGTGATGGCGTTGATGGGCCTTGCGCACGGGCAGACGTGCGGTGCCGTGCAGTCCATCCCCGAGTCCACGCAAGTCGCCTGGGTGTCCCCCGTTGGGGCAAGGGTCGGGATGAACGGCTGGGTGGAGACCGTCCGCGTGGCCGACCTCCGGGCATGGGTTCGGCAAAACGGCACCGACCAAGTGCGGCTGTTGAAGGGGCTCGGCATGGTGCGGGCCAAGGGTGGAAAATGGGCCGCCAAGCGAGCCTACAAGATCACGATCTTCGACGTGAAGCGGGAGTGGCTCTGCCGGTCCATTGAAGGGGCGGAACCGGGAACGCTCGTGCAAGACGTGACGGTCTGCGAGGAGAAACAGCACAAGGGGTTGTGGGGCCACAAACGCGGATACACCGGGTGCGGCTACATCGAAGACACCCTCGCGGGGACCCGGAGCCTCGATGCGTACCGCATTCGCTGGGGCGATGCATCGCGCTGGGGGTTCTGCGTGCTGCCCCTCGAGCGGTTCTTGGATGGCGCTTAGGTCCCCAGCGGCTCGCCAGTGAGTTCGGCGACTGCGGCGTTTCGAAGTTGGCCGCCGACGTAGACTGCGCTGCGGTACAGCGCGGGGTCCGACGCCAGTGCGCCCGCCACGCCGCGCTCCGCGATCACGGTCAGGTAGGGCAAGACGGCGTTGGTGAATGCGATGGAGGCGGTGTGGGCCACCTCGGAGGGCAGGTTGGGAATGCACAGGTGACGGATCCCTTCCTCGACATAGGTTCGTTCATCCGTGTGGCGACGCGTGGTCTCGCACGCCCCCCCTTCGTCGACGCTCATGTCGATGATCAGCGCCCCGGAAGGCATGGTTCGGACTTGCCGGCGGCTCACGAGTTGCGGGGCGGGCCGGCCGCGACTCGCCACCGCGCACAGCAGCAGATCGGCCTTTGCCACCGTCCGATCCAAGTACACCCCGCTGGCCATGGCCGTGGCGATGCCATCAATGCGGCGATGGATGCGCCGGAGGGCGTTGGCGTCCTCATCCAGGACCGTGACCTGAGCGCCCAATCGGTGCGCTTCCCGCGCAGCGGCTTCGCCGGCGGCACCGGCCCCGAGCACAGCGACCTGCAATGGCGGAACACCGGGTGCGCCGCCGAACAAGCGACCGAGCCCGCCGCCGCTGGCGAGCATGTGCTGGGCCGCCATCAAGATGGCAACGCGCCCGCCGATCGCGGACACCGCTTCGAGAACCGGGCGCGAGCCATCGTCGTCCGTCAACAGTTCGAGCGCGATCGCGGTGGAACGGTTCGCCCGAAACGCCGCTCGCAGCGGCGCTGCCTTCGCATTCGCGAGGTGAAGAAAGCCCATTACCGCACCACCCTCGCGCACGAGCTCGTGCTCGTGGGGACCCGGAGCGTGGCACTTGATCAGCACATCCGAGCCCGCACCAACTTCCCGCGGGCTCATGGCCACCGTGGCGCCCACCGCGCGGTAGTCGTCGTCGTGAAAACCCGCCAGCATGCCCGCGGAGGACTCGACCAAGACCGCATGACCCAGCGCGGTCAAGCGTTCCGAGCCGGTCGGCGTCAGGGCCACCCGCCGTTCTTCGGGGAGGGTCTCGCGGACCAGTCCAAAGGTCAGGGGCTGGTTCATGCTGCGTCCTCCGGTGGGTCTCTGGTCGATCTTTGCCCCGCAGTGTACGACAAGTCGGTATCATCGGCGTCGTGAACGACTTGGTCCCAACCCGCTACTGCAGTGCGTGCCTCACCACCTTCGAGGGCGATCCCGCCGCGTGCCCCAACCTGGCGTGCCGGGTCGAGCGCCGCGCTGCGGGGTGGGGCGCGGTTCGCCAGCCCGGCGACCTCATCGATCGGACCTACCGCGTCATCTGTCTGCTCGCTTTTGGCGGCGCGGGCGTCACCTACCGAGTTCGGGCCATCGACGACGATGGCGAGATGGTGGGTCCGGACATCGCCCTAAAGTTGCTGTTTGTGTCCCGCGATCACGGTTCGTACGTGCGGCGCCTGGCCACCGAAGCCCAGATTCTCCAGGAGTTGCATCACCCGAACATCGTCGAGTACATGGGGTTCGTACACCGAACGGGCCAGTCCCCGTACCTGCTGACCCGCTACGAGGCGGGCGGTTCGCTGTTGGACCACCTCAAGCGCGCGGGGACGATGAGCGTTCGGGACGCCGCCCATGTGGGCCGTCAGGTCTGCCACGCCCTCGCCAAGGGGCACGCGTTGGGGATCACCCATCGCGATTTGAAACCCGAGAACTTGTTGATCACCGCCCAAACCCGGGCAGGAGACCGGCCGAACGTTCGCGTGGCCGATTTCGGAATCGCGAAGGTTGCGGGCAGTCTGGGAGACGGGATCACCCGGATGGGAGCGTTTGTTGGCACACCGCAGTACGCGGCGCCTGAGCAGTTCTTGGGGGAACCGGCGTCGCCCAGCTCGGACGTGTTTTCATTGGGGGCCGTGATGATCTACGCCATGACGGCGCGGCCTTTGGTGCCCGACGCGGCGCGCATGGATCCGGCCGATGCCCACCGCGCATTGGTCGAAGCACTCCCGCCGTCCATCCTCCGTCCGAGCGATTCGGCCGAAGACTGCGCCGCCATCAACGCCATCCTCGAGCGGGCCATGGCGCCCGATCCCGCCCGACGCTGTTCGGTGGAGGCGCTCGATGCCATGCTGTCGGACGTGCTCGCGGCGCCCAGCGGGGGCGATGCGAAGGCCGCGGCGGTGGGCACACCGGTGGGATCCGCCGCCGCCTTTGCCTCGGCCGCGGCGCTCACGACCCATGCCGATGCACTCACCGAGATGAAATCAAGCTCGGGCATCGTCGTGCCTGCGGACCGATCGGCCGCAAACCGTTCCCGGCTCCAGTGGGCTGCCGCGGCGATGCTGGCAGCCGCGCTGGTTCTCGGTGTCGCCTGGCGGTGGGCGCCATGGGCCATCGATGGCCTGCCGGTCATTGCGCCGGCGGCCCACGAGGGCGTTCCCGGAGCGTCGGCTGCCATGGAGCGTGCCGTTCGGGTGGCGCGCAGGGACATTCGCAGCGAGTGCCCCGATTCAAAGGGCATCAACGCGACGCTGGTTGTGGTCATGAATGCGGATGGGACGGTCCGATGGGCACGGGCGTTGGCGCCCGATCGCGCGGCCGCGGCCTGCTTTGCGGGCGCCCTCCGGGGTCGATCGTCGGGCGTGACGCTGGAGCGGCCCGCAAAGGCGAAGCTCCGCATTCGCCTGTGAGTTACCCAGACCCCGTGGAGGACAGTACATGGCAGACATTCGACCTTTTCACGGTGTGCGACCGCTGAACAGCATGGCCGAGCGCATCATTGCGCCGCCGTATGACGTGCTTTCCGAAGAGGAAGCGCGGGCCATCGCGGAGCCCAATCCCAACAGCTTTCTTCACGTCACCCGCCCCGAAGTGGATCTGCCGCGTGGCGCCGACGCCCATGGCCCCGCTGCGCATGCTCAGGCGCGCAAGAACCTCGATGCCTTCCGCGCGGAAGGCTGGATGGTCGAAGACGAGACCCCGTGTTTCTACTTGTACTCTCAAACCTGGAAGGGACGCACTCAGACCGGGCTCATGGCGGTGTGTTCGGTGGCCGAATACGACTCCGGCCAGATCAAGCGTCACGAGCTGACTCGTCCCGACAAGGAGCAGGACCGGGTCGACAACATGGATGCGCTGGATGCGCAGCCGGGACTGGTGTTCTTGGCCTATCGAGATGTTCACGAGGAGGTCCGGCAGGCCCTCAAGCTCGCTGGAGCGCTGCCGTCGGCGTGGACGGTCACGACCGATGATGCCGTGGTTCATCGGTTGACGGTGGTTGACGTGCCCCACGTGGTCGACGCCATTCAGCGGGCGTTTGCCGCCGTCGAAGCGCTCTACATTGCCGACGGTCATCACCGGTCTGCTGCCGCCAGTCGCGTCTGCGCTGCGCGCGGCGCCTCCGGAACCAGCGGATGGTTTCTCGCGGGTCTGTTTCCGGATCAAGAGTTGGAGGTGATGGCTTACAATCGGGTCGTGCGCGACCTCAATGGTCACTCGCCCGATGAGTTCATGCGCGCGCTCTCGGCCGATTTTGTGGTCACGCCCGCATCGACGGCGAGGCCCACCCAACGGGGCACCTTCACGATGTACATGATGGGTCAGTGGTTTGAGTTGCGTCCGCGTCAGGGTGTGGTGCCGGAAGGCGACCCGGTCGGATCGCTCGACGTCGCGGTCCTTCAGGACCGAATCTTGAATCCGTTGTTGGGCATCGAGAACCCCCGAACCGACCAGCGAATCGCATTCGTTGGCGGCATCCGCGGCCACAAGGCGCTGTCGAAACGGGTGGATCGCGGCGATGCGATGGTCGCGTTTCACATGTACCCGACCGGCATGGATCAACTGTTTGATGTGGCCGATGCCGACCAACTGATGCCCCCCAAGAGCACCTGGTTTGAGCCCAAGCTTCGCGGCGGCGTGGTGGTGCACCGGATCGCCTGACTCCATCCTGATACGATGGAGTCATGAGGGCGTCTGAACCGCAGCCATTGACCGCCGTGGAATGGGTCCGTCGTGTGGAACGGCGGGTCCGGAGCGTCAGCGAGCGGGCCATGCGGGTGGCGGTGCTGCGGGAGATGCTTGGCTTGTTGGAGGCCGAGATGGTCGTCAGTGCCCTCGGTCTGCTGCACGACCGATCCCAGTCCGGGCAGCCCGATGCGCGGCGGGTGATGCAGGAACTGGCGCTGCAGACGGATCTGTTTTTGGCGATTCCGTACCCGGTGCGTTCGGTGGCGTACACGCGCGCTCGACGCGCGGGCCGAACCAATGTGGCGCAGATGTTGTTGCTGGGGGCAAGCAACCCCAACCCCACCGTGGCCGAGGCGTCAACGGAAAATGAATACTCGTCGAAATCCGTTGGGGAACGCTGCAGCCGTGCGCGGGGGCGCGATCGCTTTGAGCTCGATCGCCTGCTTCACGATCGGGACTACCGAGTGATCCGGCTTCTCCTCAACAACCCCGTGGTGGTCGAGCGGGATGTGGTCAAGATTGCAGCGATGCGACCCACACGCCCCGAGGTATTGGAGGAAGTTGCCGGTCATCGAAAGTGGGCGAGTCGCTATTCGGTGCGGAAGGCCCTCAGCTGCAACCCCCACACCCCTACGTCGGTCGCGCGACGGCTGTTGCCAACCCTGCTCAAGCAGGACTTGTCCACCGTCGCAGAGGCGGGAAGCATCCCCGAAGAAATCCGGGCGCAAGCCCGCTCGCTCTTGCGCCGTTAGGCGCTTTCTTCTTCGTCGGGCGCGCGCTCGTTCACCGCCGGCGTCTCTGTCACCACGTCGGCGTCGATGGCCTTCATGGGCTCGGCTGGTTTCTCGGGCGTGGCGTCCAAGAAGTCGTCGCCGGAGTCGGTGCCCGAGACCCCTTCCTTAAAGGCCTTGACCCCCTTGCCCATTTGGCCGAGCACCTTGGGCAGCTTTCCCACTCCAAAGAGGATGACGACGATGGCTAAAATGATGATCAGTTCGAACGGACCGGGCATAGCATCTCCAAGCTGCGGCGTGGGATCAGTGTAGCGTTTGCGAGACTCACAGTCGAGTCGGCTTCCACGGTCCCGTTTCCGTGATCCAGGCGGAGACCAGTTTCGCCGGCGTAATGTCGAACGCGGGGTTCCAGACCTCTGCGTCGGCGGGCGCGATCTCCGTCCCCTGGAGTTCGAGAAGTTCCCGGGCGGGACGGTGCTCGATGGCGATGTCGGACCCATTGGAACAGGCGGTATCCAAGGTCGACAGGGGCATGGCGACGTAGAACGGGATGCCGTGATGGGCCGCCAAGACGGCCAGACTGTAGGTTCCGATTTTATTCGCTGTGTCGCCGTTTGCCGCCACACGGTCGCAGCCCACCACCACGGCATTGATGCGACCAGTGGCCATCAGGGCACCCGCCATGCTGTCGGCAATGAGCGTCACTGGAATGCCGTCGTTGATGCATTCGAAGGCCGTGAGTCTGGCGCCTTGCAGATAGGGCCGGGTTTCCATGGCGTAGACGCGAATGGTTGCGCCCCGTTTGATGGCGCTGCGCACCATGCCCAAAGCGGTTCCCTGGCCGCCGGTGGCCAGGGTCCCGGTGTTGCAGATGGTCAGCACCCCCCCGGTCAACAACGGGGCACCCCATCGCCCAATTGCCGCGCAGGTTTCACGGTCTTCGTTGTGAATCGCGATGGCTTCTCGCTCGAGGTGTTCGTCGCCGATGGATTCGAGCCGATCGAGGGCCCATCCCAGGTTCACAGCCGTGGGACGCGCAGCGCGGAGGGCCGCGGTCGCGCGCTTGCGGTCGGCGTTTTGGTTCACCGCCAGAACCAGACCATACGCCGCGGTGATGGCGATGGCGGGCGCGCCCCGCACCACCATGTTGGTGATGGCTTCAGCCGCCGACTCCCACGTTCGGATCGTCAGCCACTCGACGCGCGCCGGCAACGCCCGTTGGTCGAGGAGCTGCAGCGTCGATCCATCCCAGCGAATGCTGTCCATCACCGGATCCGTTTGCCGTTTGCGATGACGCAACAAGCATCGGGAGTCCCCATGTGTTGGATGAGACTCGAGACGACCGCCGGCTCTCCCGGTGGCGGATGAAACAGCGCCAGGTCGGCCCGGCCCCCGACCACCAAGATCCCGCAGTCGGGTCTGCCCAGTGCCTGTGCCGCGTGCCGCGTGATCCCCAAGACGGCTTCTTCGATGGTGAGCCCTTGAATCAAGCACGCCAAGGTCGCGGCTGTCCAGAGATCGTGGATCGGCGACGATCCCGGGTTGAGGTCGGTTCCGATGGCCATGGGAATGCCGGCCTCGCGGAAGGCCGCGGTGGGCGGTGCGGAGTCGCGCAAGTACAGCTGGGCCCCGGGAAGCATCACGGCAACCGTGCCGGCGCGGGCCATGGCCGCGATGCCGGCGTCGTCCACCCGCTCCAGGTGGTCCAGCGCCACCGCGCCGAGGTTCGCGGCGGCTTCGGCAATGCCGGTATGGGTCACCTGCTCGGCGTGGGCACGGATGCGCAGCCCCAAGCGTTTTCCAGCGGTCAAGATGGCGATGGACTCATCGAGAGAAAACGCACCCCGATCGCAGTAGACATCG
Organism: Myxococcota bacterium; assembly: GCA_036156175.1. Taxonomy (GTDB): domain Bacteria; phylum Myxococcota_A; class UBA796; order UBA796; family UBA796; genus UBA796. Next base: position 320 of record JAYZVA010000024.1, on the reverse strand, counting down.
ACAAAGTCGGCCAAGGGAGCGCACAACGGCAGCTGCTCGTCGATCACCTGACGGACGTAGGCCGCGCGGTTCGACCGGTATGCTGCGGGCACGGTGTGCGCGCCCAAAAATGTTCGAACCAACTGGCAGGGTCCATCGCCCCGTTCGGTCGCCGCAGTCACCGCCAGCATTCGGTGTTCGGTGGTTGGGTCCAGTCCGTAGCCGCTCTTGACCTCGACGCAGGTGACGCCGCGGGAGGCCATGCGGTGAAGGCGGGCCGCGAGGGTCTGCTGCAGGTGGGCTTCGGATGCCGCTTGCGTCGCGGCCACCGTCGACAGAAT
>JAYZVA010000023.1:0-49362 GCA_036156175.1 Myxococcota bacterium | reverse complement strand
GCTCACTGGAACCCCAGCCACCGTCGAACTCGCAGGAGCCCGTGCCGCCCAAGGAGCCGTCCTCGTCGATGGTGATCAGCATCTCACCTTCACAGAACACGTCCCAATCGTCGGTCTCTACTTCGAATGCTTCAGGGAGATTTGCCGTTTCTGTTTCTGTGCCGACTCGGCGTATGACTTCCACGTCATGAATCCCTGCCGGGAGGGATGAAGGGGACCGGCCGGTGATGGTTTCGTCATTGACGACCGACCGGCCGGCCACGGACAATCCACCGATTTCTGCGGTGGTTGAAGCATCAAATCCCGATCCGATGATGACCACGTCCGATGCAGTTGCGAATGGTGTGGTGTTGGGCGTGATGGAAACGACGGCGAGTTCGATATCCGCATCCTCGACGTCTTCTACTTCCCCGGTGTCATCCGTATCGGCGTCGGCATCAGCGTCGGCGTCGGCATCTGCGTCGGCGTCGGCGTCGGCATCAGCGTCGGCGTCGGCATCAGCGTCGGCGTCGGCATCGGCGTCGGCGTCTGCATCGGCGTCGGCGTCTGCATCGGCGTCTGCATCGGCGTCAGCATCTGCAAAGGCGTCTGCATCGGCATCGGATTCGCCGGTGTCCTCATCGGGATCGCCGGTGTCCCCATCGGGTTCGCCCGTATCGGCGTCGGCGTCGGCATCGGCGTCCGCATCGGCATCCGAGTCAGCGTCGGCATCGGCATCGGCATCCGAGTCAGCGTCGGCGTCCGCATCCGCGTCGGATTCGCCGGTGTCCCCATCGGGAGCGCCCGTATCGGCATCGGCATCCGAGTCAGCGTCGGCATCGGCATCGGCATCGGCGTCGGCATCGGCATCGGAGTCGGCATCGGCGTCGGCGTCGGCGTCGGCGTCGGCGTCGGCGTCTGCATCGGCGTCGGCATCCGCGTCTGCATCGGTTTCGCCCGTATCGCCGCCCGGTTCGACCACCGTTCCGCCGGTGTCGCCGTCATTCACGCCGGTATCGGTGGTGTCCGTGGAGGCGTCCACGTCTCCTTGGTCTTGGACCTCATCTTCGGAGCCGCTCACGGCTTTGACGGGTGTGCAGCCAGCCGCTGCGAAGGCCAACAATGCAAAGGCGACGCGCATGATTCAATCCCCCAATGCACACCATCGTACACGATTGTGCACGGGGCCGCAGGATCCGATCGCGGTGGGCGGATCGGATCGGGGCTGTGCGTGACAAACTGGTGTCGTCTGTCCGATCGCTCGGGTGAATCGAATTCATCGCCATGCGCGTGTTTAGCATTGAAATCCCCAGCCCGAGATCGAATCTCCATCGAGATCCGAGACAGCTTCGCTTGCGGAGCAGCGTGCTCTTGGGTTATAAAACAACCGTTCGGTATAAAAATGAAACCCATGGTCTACATCATCGCTGTTGGATTCCCACTGGTCGCCGTCGCGGCGCTCTATGGTGGTGGCCTCAGCACGTTCGCATTCCCCGCACTGGCATTCATTGCCGTACCAATGGCGGAGTTGTTCCTGCCGGGCCTGGGCGCGTCGCAGAGCGCTCCAGGCGGGGTGCATCGCCGCATGCACGACGCGCTGTTGTTCAACGCGTTTGCCATGGTGTGGCTCGGCATGGGGCTCATGCTCTGGCAGTCGGCGACGACGCCGGTGGGTACGGTGGAGTGGTTCGGGTTGGTGCTCTGCGCCGGAGTGCTGTTCGGCGCCATCGGAATCAACGTCGCCCATGAACTGGGGCACCGCTCCAACAAAGCATTCCAAGCAATGGCCAAAGCGCTGTTGTTGCCGTCGCTCTACACGCACTTCTTCATCGAGCACAACCGGGGCCACCACCGGCACATCGGCACGCCCGCCGACCCGGCGACCGCCCGACGGGACGAGGTCGTGTACGCGTTCTGGTTCCGGTCTGTCGTGGGCGGGTGGCTCAGCGCATGGCGAATTGAGAATCACCGGCTGAAGCGTCGTTCCGTCGCACAACGCGTCTTGGCGAACGAAATGGGCCACCTGCAGGCGCTTCAAGTGATCGCCCTGGCAGCCGTTGGGTGGCTCTTTGGTTGGGCAGCGCTGCTCACGTGGGTGTGCAGCGCGACAATCGGGTTCCTCTTGCTGGAAACGGTGAACTACGTGGAACACTACGGGTTGCTGCGGGAGCGGCTGCCGAACGGGCGCTACGAGCGGGTCGCTCCGAAGCACTCGTGGACATCCGATCACCCCATCAGCCGTGCCCTGTTGTACGAACTCCCGCGCCACGCCGACCACCATGCGTTCGCGGGGCGCCCGTACGGTTCGTTGCGGCACTTCAGCGACGCTCCCCAGCTGCCCACCGGGTACGCGGGCATGATCCTGCTGGCGCTGGTGCCTCCGGTCTACAAACGCGTGGTTCACGCCCAGCTGGACGCGGAAGCCGCACGCCTCGCTTCCTGAGACATGCCGAAGATCATTGATCACGACGTCCGGCGCGGGGAGCTGCTGGACGCGAGCCTCGCCTTGTTCTCGCGGCTCGGTTTTTCCGGCATCAGCATGCGGCGCCTCGCCACCGAGTTGAGCGTGTCGACTGGCGCGCTGTACCACTATTTTCCCAACAAATCGGCGTTGTTTGAGTCGATGCTGTACCGGTTGGCCCAATCCGACGTCGGCGGAGTGGTTGCGCAAATCGAGCCCCGGATGTCGCGGGCGGAGCGGCTCCGTCTGGTGATGGAGTTTGTGATCTCCAGCGCGGGAGCCATTCGGGAAATCATCGACGTGCTCACCGATTACCGGCGAACGGTGGGGCCCGATGGCGACGAGTTGGTTCGCCGCGTGCTCGACGTCTACCGCGCGTCGCTGACCGAGTACTTGATGGACGGCGACGAAGGGGGTGCAGACCTGGTGCTCAGCGTCATCATCGGCGTCTTGATGCACTCCGATCTCCGGGCCGCTCCCGAGATGCGGGCGGATCAAATTCGAAGACTGCTCCCGCTTGCGGTACCCTGCGACGAGTGAGGGAGAACGGCATGGTTTGGAGGGCAACGGCGGTCGCGCTCGCGCTGATTGGCTGCGCGGATGGCAAGGGCGGGGAGTTTGCGGATTGCGATGCCGACGGGTTGTCCGGGATCGGTCAGGCGACCGTGGACGGGATCGACTGGACCGCGTCCGACGGCACGTGGATGGAGGCCGGCTCGGCGGTGCAGATCAACTTTCAGTCGGGCATCGACATCTCGCTCAATCTTCGCGGCACGCGCTCGCAGTCGGGAGCCAGTGTGGCCGATGCCGTCGCGGGAGATGCCTTTCCCGTCGTGGTTGACCTGAGCGGAGTGGATGGTTCGGGAAGCATCTTTGACCAACGGAATGCCCCGAAGTCGTACGCGTCGAGCCAACCCGGTGGCGAAGGCTCCCTGAGCATCCTCGAGCGGGATGGGTCGGCGCTCATTGTGTGCTTCGACTTTGATGCGGTGGATGCCAACGGCGTCATCATGACGGTGCGCGACGGAAAGGGCCGGGTGGCGAACCTCCAGCCGTAATTGCACGGTCTGGGCCGGCGTCGAGCGCCGGGGCCCATGCACTTCCGTGTGCGGCGTGGCGGAAGCCGTTAAGGGGCTTCCCTTGCGCCGGTGGGGCGCGGCTAGGTAGTCAGTTGGCAACTTCAACAGCATATTTTGACGTGGATGGAACGTTGGTGGGAACCAACCTCATCCATCCGACGGTGATGTACTTCGCCAACGAGTCCAGCCCGCTCAAGTCGTTGGCACGTCTGGGCGGGGCAGCGCTGCAGGCACCCTTGATGGCCTTGGCCGAGCTCCGCGATCGACGCTTGTTCAACGAGATGCTGTTCAGTCACTACAAAGGCATGTCCGAGGACCGGATCTCGGTCTTGAGCGAAGAAGTCTTCGAGGCCATCGTGGTGCCCCGGCTCTTCAAGGGCGCGCCCGACTTGATCGCCCAGTGCAAGCGTGCGGGCAAACGGGTGGTGCTGATCACGGGCAGCCTGGATTGGACCATCGAGTATCTGGCGGACCACCTTGGCGCCGACCACTTCATCGCGAATCGGCTCGAGATGAAGAACGGAAAGGCCACAGGAAAGCTGCTGCGTCCCGTGGTTGCCGGTCCGGAGAAGGCAGGGTTGATCGTGGACGATGCCCGCAGTGTGGGCCACGATCTGGCGGAGTGTTCCGCCTATTCCGACTCCTACTCAGATGTCCCCATGTTGTCCGTTGTGGGGCACCCGGCCTGCATCAACCCCGATGCGCGTCTGGCCCGATTGGCTCGGGCCTATGACTGGCCCATCCTCGACATTGATTCCCCCCCCCGCGGAAACATGGAGCGTGCCCAAGGAGTGTCGACCATCCCTGCGTTGTGACCTTGGACCACCGATCGAAGCCTCGGGTGTTGTTCTCGGGCGACCAGTTGGTCGAAGTCGATCTTCCGGCCGGAACCCGGGTGGTGTACGCCAAGCCCCCCATCGAAGGGCTTCCCGACCCCGATGCGGCGGTGCGATACGCGCTCAGTCATCCGCTCAACGATGAGCCGTTGTACGCAAAACTTCGGCCCGGGATGCGGGTCACGATTGCAATCGACGACCTGAGCATGCCGCTGCCACCCATGAAGCGTCCCGACTGCCGGCAGCGCGTCATCGAACCGGTGGTGAAGATGCTGGACGAAGCCGGCGTCGACGACGTGGAACTCATCATCGCCACGGCGTTTCATCGCCCCATGTCCGGCAATGAAATTGAGCACATCGTGGGCAAGCGAATCTTCGACCGGTTTTGGCCCGATCGGTTGTACAACCACGACGCGGAGCGACCGGGCGGATTGACCCACTTGGGGACGACCGAAGACGGGATCGAGGTCGAGTTGAATGCGCGTGCCGCGAGTTCCGACCTGATCATCTACGTCAATCTGACCTTTGTCTCAATGAACGGTGGGTACAAGTCCCTCGGGACGGGGCTCGTGGGCTACCGGACGCTTCGGGGACACCACAATCCCGGGACAATCCGCAAGACGGCCTCGTACATGGAGCCCGAAAAGTCACACCTCGCCGACAAAATGACTGCGGTGGGCAAACTGATCGAAGAGAAACTCAACGTGTTTCACATCGAGACTACAGTGAACAATCGGATGTTCGACACTCCCTTGGCTTTTTTGGCGAAGAACGAGGACGAACTGACGCGCACAGAGTCTCGTGCCCTGCGGGCGCTGGTCCGCAGCCTCAAGATTCTTCCGCAGCCGGCGCGGCAGGCCATCTTCGAGCGGGTGCCAGCGCCGTACGACATGATCGGCGTGTATGCCGGCGAATGCGAGGCCGTGCACGACGCGATTCTGGAGTTGGTCTACAAGCAGCATTGCGTGCCGGTCAACGGCCAATCGGACATCGTGGTCTTCCCGATCCCCTACATCAGCCCCTACAACGTGGGTGCGTACCTGAACCCGTTGCTGGTGAGCGTGATGGCCGAGGGGTACCTGCACAACCTCCACAAGGGCGTGCCCCTGCTGAAGCGGGGCGGAACCATGATCATTCTCCATCCGTGCTCGGACAAGTTCGACCAGGATCAGCATCCCGCCTACGTCGAGTTCTTTCACAAGTTGTTGCCGCAGACGCGGGACGCCATGGAACTGCACAAGCGGTTCGAGAAAACATTTGCCAGCCACCCGGCGTACATCCAGATGTACCGAACCGGTTCGGCCTACCACCCCGCCCACCCGTTTTACATGTGGTACTGGGGCGAAAACGGCCGGCAGCACCGCGGGCGCGTGATTGTGGTGGGCGCGGACAACGAATACGTGCCGAAGATCTTGGGATACGAGACCGCCGCGACGATGACCGAAGCGCTTCGGATGGCCAAGGAGACCGGACCCGCCGACCCGTCGATCACATGTTTCCGGATTTGCCCCGTCATGATGGCCGAGGTCACCCCCGAGCCCGCCCCCAAGCGGTTGGCAGGTGAGGCGGAATGACGTCAACGGGCGATCAAACAACTTCCGTCGACCGGCTGGACATCCGCGCTCAATTTGCCGGCAGTCGTTTGTTGGTGATGGGCGGAACCGGATTTCTCGGCAAGGTGTGGTTCTCGATGCTGCTGCATCACTTTCCCGAGGTCGAACACATCTACTTGGTGGTTCGCCCCCGGAAGCGAAGCGGGGTTGTGACCGAGACCAGCGAGGCCCGTTTTTGGTCCGACATTGCGCCGAGTCCGGTGTTTGATCCGGTGCGTGAACGATTCCCGGGTGCGGCCTTCGAGGCCTTTCTGAGGGACAAGATCACGGTGATTCCCGGGGATGTGACCGAACCCTACGCCGGTGTCCCCGCGGCGTTTCGGGATCGCATGCGCGGCCGGCTGACCGCCATCGTCAACGCAAGCGGGGTTGTCGACTTCAATCCGCCGTTGGACTACGCGCTGAACGTCAACGCATTCGGGATGCAGAACTTGGTGGACTTGGCTCGGGATCTGGCATCAGACGGCGAGCCGGGTGTGCCATTTCTTCACACGTCAACCGCGTACGTTGCCGGCGGACGCACGGGGCAAGTCGACGAGGTGCACCCCTTGTCGCACCCGTTCCCCAAAGCGAGCGAGTTGGAGCGATCGCACTGGGATCCGGAGCGCGAAATTTCCGAATGCGTGGATCTGGTGGAGAACGTGCGGCACCGCTCGAACGATGCCTTTCGGCAATCGCATTTTCTCGATCAAGCGAAGAAGAATCTCCTCGAAAAAGGCGAGCCGACTCGCGGTTCCGCGCTGGAAGACGAGCTGGCCAAGGTCAAGCGGCGGTTTGTGGAAGCCCAGTTGGTGGACTGGGGCACCGAGCGCGCGCAGTACTGGGGTTGGCACAACATCTACACCTACACCAAGTCCCTCGGTGAACAGATCTTGGCCCAGTCCGATGTGCCGTTTGCAATTGCCCGTCCGGCCGTCATTGAGTCGGCGCTGGCCTTCCCAGTTACCGGGTGGAACGAGGGAATCAACACCTCGGCGCCCGTCATCTATCTGGCCATGAAGGGTCCCGTGGTCTACCCCCGTGAGGACGACACTTGCTTGGACATCATTCCGGTCGACCAAGTGGCCATCGGCATGATGGTGAGCCTGGCGGAACTGATCGAGGGACGCCATCGGGCCGTGTACCACTACGGGACCTCGGACACCAACGGCCTGAACATCAACCGCCTCATCGAGCTGGTGGGGCTCTTCAAGCGCCGACATTTCCTGCGCGACGCCGGTGGAAATCCGCTCGCAAATTGGATCCAGTCTCGAATGGAACCCGAGTCGTTGACCGCAGAAAACTACGAGAAGTGGGGTCCGCACTTCCGCTCCGATGCCGTGGGGAGCTTGGCCACGATGGTGGGGCGTCTCGCCGAGGGTCCATTGGAGGCGCTTGCCGGTCCCGCATCGTCGGCGCTTCGGGGCCTCTCCAAGGGCATCGCGATCCAGGCCCGAATCACCGACCAATTTGTGCCCTTCATGGCCACCCACAACTACCGGTTTTCGTGCGCCAATGTGCGGGCCGCGTGCGAGCGGTTGGACGCGGACGACCGCCGGTTGCTGCACTGGTGCCCCGAACAAATCGACTGGCGGCACTACATCTTGGACATCCACGGTCCGGGACTGCAAGAGAACGTGACACCCCTCATCGATGCCAAGATCAAGAAGAAGGCGAAGCCGCTTCGAGCCCACGATGACTTGGTGGCCATGCTGGATCATGCGGCCGAGCACCACGACCTGGCCCCGGCGTTGATGCGGACGCACGAAGACGGGTTTTCGGTGGTGAGCTACCGTTCGCTGCGGCTGCGGTCCATCGCGGCGGGTGCCCGGCTTCAGGCGGCCGGCGTGAAGCCCGGCGATCGCGTCATCCTCAGTGCGGCCAATCACCCCGATTGGGCCATCGCCTATTTCGGCATCCTTCGGCTGGGTGCCACGGCGGTGCCCCTCGACCCCGGTCTCGACCGCGCCGCAGTGCAGACCATACAAGCCGCTTCGGGCGCAGTGGCGGCGGTCTTGGACGCCGCCACCCGTTCGGATTTTGATACCGACCTGCCCACCCACGATCTTCACGCGTTGACGGCCTCGGATCCCGCCCCCGCATTGACCGCGCCCGCGATTGCCGGGTCTGACTTGGCCAGCATTCTCTACACATCGGGAACCACCGGCGTCCCCAAGGGCGTGATGTTGAGCCACTCGAATTTCTGCGCGTTGATTGCCTCGGTGTCGGGGGTCTTTTCCCTCAACGACGCCGACAGGTTGCTGAGCGTCCTGCCCTTGCACCACGCCTTTGAGTTCGGTTGCGGCTTGTTGCTGCCGTTGTCGAGGGGCGCCCGCATCATTTACCTGGATGCCATTGACGGGGATCGCCTGGCCTACGGACTGAAGGAAGGCAAAGTCACCTGCATGGTCGGCGTGCCCGCGCTGTGGCAGCTGCTGGATCGGCGGATTCGGAATCAGGTTCAAGCGAAGGGACAATTGTTCAACCTTGCGTTTGATCTCGGTCTCGAACTCAACCGCAAGGTGGGCAAGGGCACGGGCCTTGACTTGGGCAAGGTGTTGTTTGGTTCCGTTCACTCGAAGTTCGGCGGCAACATTCGCCTGCTGATCTCGGGCGGTGCGGCGTTGCCAAGCGACACCCAGAACTTGTTTTCGGGTTTGGGTCTCCACCTGTCGGAGGGGTACGGCCTCACGGAAGCCAGTCCAGTGCTCACCGTGGCCCACGCCGGCCCCGGCTCCCGATCCGGCCACGTGGGCAAGGCCATTCCCGGTGTTGAGCTCATCATCCATGCGCCCGACGGCGATGGGGTGGGCGAGGTCTGGGCCCGGGGGCCAAACGTGATGCAGGGGTATTTCGGCAACGAGCGCGCGAGTCAAGAGACAATCGATCCGAATGGATGGCTCCACACGGGCGACATGGGCCGGCTCGATCACAAAGGGCGGCTGACGCTGGTGGGTCGCGCCAAGGAAGTTGTGGTCACTGCGAGTGGCGAGAACATCTATCTGGATGATGCGGAGCACCTGTTGGGGTCCATTGAGGGTGTCGAAGAATACGTGCTGGTGGGTCTCGACGATCCCCGAGGGGGCGAACGACTGGGCATGTTGGCCCGAGCGACGCAAGGCACGGAACGATCGGTCGCCCGGCAAGCGATCACCGAAGCCATTGGCGCCCTTGCAGCGACGCACCGCCCGTCCGTGATTCACCTGGTGGATGCCCCGCTGCCGCGAACGGCCACGCGCAAGGTGCAACGAAAGGCCGCGCGCAAGAGCCTCGAGACCATTGTTGCAGCCACGCCGACCACAGCGAAGGGCCAAGGACTGAGTGGGCCCGTCGCCCATGCGATCGCCGCGGTGGCCGGGGTGCCGAAGGAACGGGTCTCGATGGATACAAACCTGCTCGAAGCCCACGGTTTTGACTCGTTGATGTGGGTGGAGTTGGCCAGTGCGCTGGATGGGGTTGGGGAGGCTGCAGTGGACCCCGTAGCCCTGTCCCGGTGCGAGACGGCCGCGGATGTGGTGCGGTTGGTTGGTGCGCCCGTCAACTCCGAGCATGCTCCCGCGGACGGCAAAGACCCCATTCGGCTTCCGGCGCCCGTCGCCGGCGTCTTGAAGGGCGGGATGGGCTTGCTCCAGCAGACGCTCAACGGTGCGCTCTTGAACACGCGGGTGTCGGGTCGGGCAAACATTCCAGCAAACCGAACCACACTGGTGGTCTCGAATCACACCAGCCACCTCGACATGGGGCTGGTCAAGCACGCCCTGGGTTCCTACGGGCGGAACATGACGGCGTTGGCCGCGAGCGATTATTTCTTCGAAGGCAATCCGTGGAAGGTGGCGTACTTCGAGTACCTCACGAACGTCACGCCCATCGACCGCAAATCGGGGTTCCGGACCAGCCTAAGGCAGGCCACGGATGTGGTCCGCCAAGGACGGGTCGTGCTGATTTTTCCGGAGGGCACTCGTCAAACATCGGGCCAGCTGGCGGAGTTTAAGCCCCTCGTTGGCAAGGTCGCCTTGGACGCCAATGTGGACATTCTGCCGCTTCACATCGAGGGTGCGTACGATGCGTTGCCCAAGGGGAGCGTCGTGCCCAAAGGGCGCACCATTCACGTCCGCATCGGCCCCCCGCTGCCGGTGAAGCGCCTGCGTGAAATCACGGCGGACGAAACCCCCGCGAACGCGGCGCGCACGGTCGCCCGGCTGGCCCATTCCGCGGTGGATGCGCTGTCCAAGGGCCGGGTGTTGGACCTAAAGGCCACCGAATCCGCCGATGCACGGGCCGCAGCGAATGCGCCGGTGGAGACGCCCGAGGAGCGGGTGGTTGCAGCCTTTGATGGGCTGGCCAATCGGTTTGACACGAACCGACTGGACCGTCCCGTGTCGTGGTACTTCTCGCTGGGTGACGTGAAATATTCTGTCGCCGTCGGCGACGATGGATGCACCGTCCAGCCCGGCCGTCCGCGGAACGGGTCGGCAGATTGCGTGATCAAGAGCACCCCCGAGCTCATCACACGCTTGATCTGCGAGTCCTACGTACCGACCCCTGCAGAGTTTGTTTCGGGCGCCATCAAGACAAACGACATCCCGTTGTTGATCGAGTTTTCGCGGGTGTTTGAGTTGTCGGAGGTCCAGATCGGATGAGGATCGCCATCACCGGTGCAACCGGCTTTCTGGGCCGGCATCTCGTCGGGCGGCTGACACCGAAGCACGAGGTCGTGTGCATCTCCCGCTCGGGCGCTGCTCCCGATGGGTGTGTTGGAAAGAAGGTCGACATCGTCAAAGGGCGCGGCCTCAAGACAGCCTTCGCCAAAGCCGACGCAGTCGTCCACGCGGCCGGCATGGTCTCGCACTCGCTCGATCGAGCGGAGGAGACTTGGTCGGTCCACGTGACGGGTACGCAGAACGTCCTGGAAGCGGCGCGTTCCGCTGGGGTGGCGCGGTTCGTCCATGTGTCCACATCCGGAACCATTGCCGTGTCGGCCGATCCGACATTCTTGGGTACCGAGCAATCGCCGCCTCCAAACGAGCTCATCGCGTCGTGGCCCTACTACCGATCGAAGCTGTACAGCGAGCAGCTTGTCATGGACGCGACCGACCTGGATGTGGTGTGCATGAACCCCAGCTTGCTGCTCGGACCCGGCGATGCGTTCGGTGGTGCATCCACCCATGCCGTATCGGTGTTCTTGGACCACGGTGTCCCCGTGGCTCCCCCCGGCACGATCTCGTTCGTGGATGTGCGGGATGCGGCTGAGGCCATCGAAACGGCCCTCACCAAGGGCCGGTCGGGTGAGCGGTATTTGTTGGCTGGAGCCAACCTCACGTTCGCAGAGTTCTACGCCCGCCTGGCGCGCATGTCCGGTCGGGAGGAGCCGTGGATGGCCATGCCATCGGTGACGCGACGCGCGCTCCGATGGTTCCCGAAGTGGGGGAAGGCGCACGGCATCAGCGCGGGAATCGGACCCGTCATTGGCCGCGATGACCTCGAGCTGGCATGCCATCATTGGTCCGTGGACTCGTCAAAAGCGCAGCGGGAACTCGATTGGGCCCCGAGAGGACCCAATGAGACACTCGAAGACACGCTTGAGGATCTGGAGCGACAGAAACGTCAGCGGTTTGATCGGTTTCGCTGATTTTCATGAAATCCTCGGGGTGCAGCGGGCCCGCGTGGTAGCGTGTGGGTTGTTGGAGACCAAGAATCTATGGAACTTTGGAAGAAGTGCAGCAGTTGCAAGAAGCCCATTGGATACAACTCAATGCACTTCATCTGCAGCGTCTCTACGTGCCAGACGTCCCGTTTCTTCCCTGTCTTTTGCAGCGCGCAATGCTGGGATGCGCACGTGCCCATGATGAATCACCGCGGCAGCGCATGGTGCGAAGAGGTGCGATCGCCTCGGGAAGCGCCGGTGTCTGCGCGGATTCCGAGTTCTGGGGGTGACTCCGATGAGCTGCGTGCGCGCCTGCTTCGCCAGATGAAGCGGGACGTTCAGCCGGCCCAAAAGGACGTGCTGGTGGTGGCCAGCAAGCTCAAGAAATACATCAAGGAACGCGGCGACATGAGTTGCTCCGCGGATGTCTTGGAGGCCCTCTCGGACATCATCCGACTGCAGGCCAATGATGCGATCGACCGGGCGCGTGCCGATGGAAGAAAGACGGTAAAGGCCCGGGATTTCAGCAGTCGGTGAATTCGAAGGTGGTATCCTGAGGGCGGAGGAACGCCGGCGATTGCATCGGCGGACCCTGGAGGCTCCATGGACGTGACCCCCGACATGTTGGTTGAATTCTTGGAGAAGACCGCGATCTTCGACGGATTTCGGCGCGAGGAGATCGAGGTGTTTGCGCCCTCTTTGGAGTTGGTTCGCGTGGAGGCCAGCCACACCATCTTTCAAGAGGGAACCAACGGCGATGCCTGGTTTGTGATCCTGGATGGCGAGGTAAGCGTCACCAAGGAAATGCCAAGCGGTCCCCCGCACGTGTTGTCCCATCTGCACCCGGGTGAAAGCTTTGGCGAGATGGCGCTGATGGATGGCGCGCCCCGAATGGCGACGCTGTACGCGGTGGAGGACACCCTGATGGTGCGGCTACCCCGGGACACCTTTCTCGACCTGCTCCGAGAGCGATCGCTGCCGGCGGTGAAGCTGCTGTGGGCCATGGCTTCGGTGTTGTGTCAGCGGCAAAGGGAGCTGACTCATGCCCTGGCTGATCTGGTCGAAGAGCCCGATGATTCGGTCAGGGATTTCGAAATGTTGGGGCAGTTGCTGCGCGCCAACGTCACGTGGAACTGAGCACGCCCATGGCTTCCACATGGTGGGAGTGGGGGAACATTTCGTACAGCCGAACGGACGGCATTCGGTAGCCAAAACGTTCGGCCCGCTTGAGATCTGCCGCGAGGGTGGTGGGGTTGCAGCTCACCATGATGACCGCCTTGGGTCGGGTCAGGAGCAGCTGCTCCATGACGGGGCCGGCACCCTTTCGAGGGGGGTCGAGAATGGCGACATCGAAAAATGCGTCGCCGGCTTGAAACGATTCCGCGGTCTTGGTCTGGATGTCGACGTCCACGTTCAGGCGAGCGGCGGTTCGGCGGGCGTCCTTTGTGGCAGTGGGATGCGCCTCCATCATCGTGACCCGATGGCCGCGGGTCGCCAACGGCATGGAGAGGTTTCCAGCACCGGAAAACAGGTCCAAGATTGCCGTTGGGTTGGCATTCTCGACGGCGTCGACCACGTCCGAGACCAGTCGTTGGTTGACCTCGAGATTGACTTGGTAGAAGGTCGCGGGGCTCAGGTGATGTTCGACGCCGGCGACGGTCAACCGAGTGCGGGCTGAACCGCGAATCGCGCGACCATTGAGCGCAATGTCGGCGTCCAGCGCATCGATGGTGTCGATCCATCGCTGGGCTTTTGCCCGATGCCGGGGCTTTGTCTTGATGTGAACCACGACGGCACCGCCGTCGCTCCGCAATGCGACCCGGTCAATGAATCCAGGGACCGGGCCCAGCTGAGGGATCAAGTCATTGATCTCCGGCCGTGCAACTGCGCAGGAAGAAACCGCCACCCCAGTGTGACTGCGTGCGGCCCGAAAACCCAGCGCGCCATCCGGGCCCGGTGTCAGCTCGATGCGGGCTCGAAATCCGGTGGTACGCGGCGATTCCACCACGTCCGAGACCGGTACACCAAGCGAGGCCTCCACACGGCGGACGTGTGCGGATCGTTGATCGTCCAGGTGCTGGTCCATGAATGGGCAGCCACCGCATTCCGATTGGATGGGACAGAGCGACAGAGGAACCTCCGTGGAAGGCATGCAGCGGTCTGTGGGGTTGTTATCATGAGGCGGACCTGGAGATCCCATGCGAATCCTGATGTTTCCGTTCTGTCTCGTTGCGTGCCAGCAGGTTCCCCCCGAGGGCAACCCGCTGGAGCCCGTAAAGGTTCGTGCCGCGGCGCCCGTTGATGAGGACGCTGCGGAACCAGCGGGCGCTGTCAGTACGCCCGAAGACGAGGAGGCAGTCTTCACCCTGTCGAGCGAGGAGATGGCGTCGGCATTGACCGACAGCCCTGAAATCGCGGCGCCGTCATCGGAGTCGACGCCAGGGGACGAACCGAAGGGCGAAGGGGACGCCGCCGGTGAGGGCGCGGGGGCCTCCACAGCGCCCGCGGTCGACACGCCGCAACCGGCTGCGCGGCCCGGTTGGCCGACTCAGGGCGCGACGGCGTGGCCCGTCCGCTTGGTAACGACGGTTCCCAATGCCTCCCCCCCGCGGGCCATCTTGGGGCTTCCCGATGGCCGCGAAGTGGTCGTCAATCCGGGGTCGATGGTGCCTGACCTGGGAATCGTGGTGGTTGCCATATCGCCGAACTCTGCGGATCTTGCCAAGGTCGCTCCGGCAGGTGACCACGCCACGATTGAATCGGTCACGCTGACGGCGCAGTACTGAGCAGTGCGCCTCAGGCGCTGATGTTGTTGCGAAGTCGGCGGAGCGCCGCGCTCTCGATCTGGCGGACCCGTTCTCGGCTGAGGCCCATGGTCTTTCCGATGTCCGCCATGGTGCGGGCGTTGCGGCCCCGCAGGCCAAAGTGCTCGCACAGAATGTAGCGTTCGCGATCGTCCAGGACGCGGTCCATGGCCGACTCCATGTGCGCGAGTTCTTCCAACAGACTCGTGTTCACGTGGGGGTCCGAGCGTCCGCCGGCCGTGGGCAGTCGGTCGCCCACCTTGAGACCGTCCTCATCGGGCTGGTCGATGGAGACGATGCCCTTGTGCGACAGCAAGAGCTCGGCCCGTTTTTTGTCGATCCCAATCTCGGCGGCGACCTCTTCAAGCGTGTACTCAATGCCGGCTTGCTCGAGGCGCTCCATCGCTCGCTGCAGGTTGCGAAGTTGTTCCACCGCACCACCGGGCAGCCGCACCATGCGACCGGCCGTCTCGAGTGCGCGGGTCATCTGAGCCCGCACCCACCACCGCGCGTAGGTGGTGAAGCGAATCCCCCGGTCCGGGTCGAACCGCCGGGCGGCCCGAAGCAAGCCAATGTAGCCTTCCTGAACCAGGTCTTCCTCGGCCATGAGCGTGCAGGAAAGCTTGCGGGCCTCGCCGCGGGCGATGCGCATCGCCGACATGGCGAGTTGCCACCGAAGGCTCTCGGCTTCGTCCCACAACCGAGCGGCCTCGGTGGCGGCCTCGATCGTCTCGGGGTCGCGGGTTCGAATCGCGTCCGACTTGAGCGCGAACACCGCCTCTTCAAGGCGGTCCACCGCGCCGGCCCGTGTGCGCTCCTCGCGCTTTGGCCGAGCGCGAAGGATGTCTTCAGCCACATCGAAGCCGGCAACGGCCTCGCGAGCGGACATCTCGGCCATCCGGATGGCCCGTCCGACTTCCTGTTCCTGTTCTGCGTCAAAACGCATGCTCACCCCCTTTAAGCCTGCGCGACCTGTCCTCATTGTGGCGTAGATCGCAACGGCGTTTCAAGTCTTCAGACCGATCAACACGGTTTTGTGCCCTTCTATTCCCCGCGTAACTGCGGGTACTGACTGCGTTTTGGCGCCCTTTATCGAATTCAGGGGAACATTTCAATGAACGTTGAAATGTTGTGGCGCGGAATCGCAGAAAGGATCGCCTGCCGCCCGGCGGCATGCTCGAACACGGAACGCCATTCCGGCCCGTGTCAGGCTGCCGGATTCATCCGGCACGCCACTAGAACGTGACGCGAGTGGTCTCGTTGGGAACGATGGTGACGGTTCGTTGTTCGCGTTCACCGGTCGACCCCTTCACGATTTCGACAACGTGACGTCCCGAGGGCAGCTTGTGCTGGTACAGCGGGGTGGTGTTGATGCGCTGACCGTTGACGTACACCTCGCCCCATCCGCCTCGTACGGTCACGTTCAGCATGCCGGGTTTCCCTGCGGGGGAAGCGATGGGTGCGGTGGGCGGCTCGGGCACGGGGGCTGCGGCGGGCCCGTCGATCGGGGCATCATCCGGCTCCGGGGTCGCGGGTTGCGCGGATGGGGTCGGGGCGGGTGCAGCCACGCGAACGGGGTTCAGGATCACCGGCAGGTGGAGAACCGCGTTTGGTCGGGTGGTGTAAGTTCGCTTGAACGTGGTGTAGCCGGGCGCGCTGATCTCCAGTTCAAAGTCCGTGTTTGGTGGAATGTCCGATTGGATGACGTCGGTCCCGGTCCCGATAACGACCCCGTTTACCTTGACCGTCGAGTTTGCAGCCGGTGTCACTTCGATCTGCACGGTAGACATCGCGGGCTCGGGGGAAGCCTCGACGACGGGCGCCTCGGCATTCGGCTGGCTTGCACCGACCCAGAGCAACGCGCCGCCGAGGGCGACGATGGCGAACAATGCGCTGAGCAGCGGGACCCGCGACGGACGGATGTTCAGGGTCTGGCCCGACCCCGGCGACTCCTCCCACTCGGCATCGAGATCAATCTCTGGGGCGTGCTCGTGAAGGTCCGCCGCGGCCTTGGTACCTTGTTCGAGGCGAATCCGTTCGTCGCGAATCTCGGCGCTGAACAGCTCGGTGAGGAAGTGCCCAAGATTCTCGCGCGTCAGGTCCGGTGTCGCCGGATACATGAACTCCAGCAGGGCGGTCTGCAGCGCTCGGGCGTCGGCGAAGCGTTCGCGGCGATCTTGGCTCAGCGCTTTCATGACGATGTCATTGAGGCGCTGCGGGATTCCTGGATTCAATGCACTCGGCATCTTGATGTCGACGGCCTTGATGCGCTCGAGGGTCTTGATGTCCGAGTCCGTCTTGAACAAGCGGCGTCCGGTCAGCATCTCGTGGAGGATGGTTCCCGTCGCGAATACATCGGAGAGATGGTTGAGGTGCTCGCCGCTGGCTTGCTCCGGACTCATGTACTCGAACTTGCCCTTGAGCACGCCGCCTTTGGTGTTGTAGGCGCTGATTTCAGCCTTCGCGATTCCGAAATCCGCCACCTTCACTTCGCCCGAGTAGGACACCAAGATGTTCGACGGCGACACGTCGCGGTGAATGATGCCCAGCGGATTGCCCTGCATGTCGGTTCGCTTGTGGGCGTAGTCGAGGCCCTTGCACATCTCGTGCGCGATGTAGACGGCGTATTCCATCGGCAACACCTTGCGCCGCTCGGCAAGCTTGCGCAGGATGCCCTTGATGTCTTTGCCCTCGACGCACTCCATGGCAATGAAGTAGTTTTCGGCGATTCGGCCGAAGTCGTAGATTTGAACGATGTTGGGATGTTGAAGTTCGACCGATATTTTCGCCTCATCGACGAACATCTCAACGAACTCTTCGTTGTCCGACAGGTGCTGCAGGATTCGCTTGATGACGAGAAGCTTCTCGAATCCGCCGTGCGAGAACGACTTGGCCTTGAACACCTCCGCCATGCCGCCCACCGCGATCTTGTCGATCAAGAAGTATCGTCCAAAGCTGAGGGTTTCGAAAGCAGTCATCGCGGTTCAATGCTGAAGAGTTCGGCCCCGGCAGGATAGCCGGCCCAGCGCTGGCGGGTCAACGCTGGACTGCCCATCGCCTTGCAGCCGCCTACTCAAAATAGGTCTCGATGTCCTCGCAGGTCCACTCTTCGTCGATGCGGTCTTTGTACTCCGCACAATCCGCCAACTGGGCATCG
The DNA here is from genome assembly GCA_036156175.1 of Myxococcota bacterium. Taxonomy (GTDB): domain Bacteria; phylum Myxococcota_A; class UBA796; order UBA796; family UBA796; genus UBA796. The sequence goes on along the minus strand of JAYZVA010000023.1, from coordinate 31,810 downwards.
GAGACCTCATCGTTTTTGTACGCAGAGATGCAACTGCTCACCTCTTCACTGGTGAACTCCCGGTTGCACTCCGACTCCGCCCAATCGGCCATTTCATTGCAGACTTGTTGGCAGTCGTTGGCGCAGCCGGTCAGGAGCATCAGGGCAGCGGTCAATCGTAGGAACATGGCGGTCTCCGGGTGCGCGCAGCGCGTACCGGCCTGTATCGCGATACTATGAGGCTTGCATGCAGCCCACCCACGATGGGGTTCTCCAAATCGAACCCACCGACCTGTGCAATCTGCGTTGTCGGATGTGTGCCCCCCACCATGAGGGTTGGTCGGAGATCCATGCAGTCCCCAAGGGAACCATGGACATGGCGCTGTACGCCAAGATTCTCGCGGGCTTGGTGACCGATGATTTGCGGTTTGATCACATCATTTTCCAGTGGTTGGGGGACCCATCGCTTCACCACGAATTGCCCGCAATGCTGTCGATGGCGGCAGAAACATTGGCGGACCGGGTCGGCTACCTTCGGGTGGACACCAATGCCATTCGGTTGCCTCCGGCGCGCATGGATGCACTGCTGCAGGCCGCTCGGCCCGGCGTGCCGCTGCTGCTGGTGTTCACGCTCGATGCGCACACGCCGGAAACCTACGCGACCGTCAAGGGCGTGGATGCACTGGAGCGTGCCCGGCGCAACATTCGCCACCTGATCCGCATGCGCCGGCGCACCGGTGGGGCGGTGAACATCCAGCTGCAATTTGTGGTCCAAGCGGGCAACGAGCACGAGGCGGGTGATTTTCTGGATTACTGGTCCGACCTCTTGGCTTGCCAAGGTGGCGACCAGTGGCACGATGAGCTGATGTTCAAGCGGCTGAGCGTTGGCGGTGGTGCCGACGGTCAGGCCGATGCAGACCGCTTGTACGAAGCGACGATGGAGCGCTTTGGCATCCGAGCTGGCAAGGTCGGAGGTGTTCACGTCAACGTATGGTCGCAGCGGCCATGGGTGGAAGACGACGGCCACAGGGGCGCGCGCGGAGCGTGTCCGGGCTTGTGGTTGACGCCCGTCATTCGCCACGATGGGGGGTTGATGATGTGTTGCGCGGACCTTCGGGGCGAGCTCAACTTGGGCAGTCTGGCGGATCACGGGTTTCGCGAGTTGTGGCACGGCGCCGACGCCACGCGCGCGAGGATGGCCCACCTCGCGGGACGGTTTGAGGGTGTGTGCGCCGGGTGCGGCGGCATCAACTGGTACGAAACCACCCCAGCGATGGCGGCATCCGCCCAAGCCCGGGCGGCCGAGCTGGGGCTCTAATCCAGAATTCTTGCCAAGCGGAAACCGGTGTGCAGGTCGCGGTCGTAGTCCCAGACGAGGTTGCGGCGATTCCATCGGATTTCGGGGCTTCGGCAGGCATAGGAACCGCCGCGCTCAGCGAAGATTTCAGACGGCGCGTCGAGGTCGGGCATCGCCACCGGGTCGATTCCATCCGCGCCCGAGTAGGGGGCATACGCGTCGTAGACGCGCTCGCGAATGTTTCCGCCCATGTCGTACAACCCGAAGCCATTGGGTGCGAGGCTTCCGACCGGGTACGACTGGTCTCCCGAGTTTTCTTCCCAGAATGCGACCGCATCGATGTTGTCTGAACCCGGGTAGACAAACGATTCATTGCCCCGGGCGGCGTATTCCCACTCCGCTTCAGTGGGCAGGCGGAAGCCCCGGCACTCGTAGGGGTCGACGGACGGCGTGCACCGAACGTCGGGGCCTTCGCCCTCGCATTCGAAGCAAGACTCCAAGTTCGATGCCGCGGACACCGCATTCGCAAATGCTTGGGCTTCGTGCCACGTGATGCTGTGCACAGGGCAACTTGGGCAGTCGTCGTCGCTCAAGATCCGGTCGCTGGTGCCCCGGATCGGGTAGTCCATGTAGGTCTCCCACTGCGCGTGGGTCACCTCGGTCTCGCCGATGGCCCAGGTGTGGGTCAACTCAACCAAGTGAGGGACGTGGAAGTTGTCGTAGTCCACGTCGTTTGGGTCGAGGCCCATCGTCAACGCGTCTGGGGCGAGCAGCACTTCCACCATGCCGGCACGAAGCGGCGTCTTCAACGCGGTGGACGGGCCCGCTTCGGATTCGGCTTCTGCCGCATTGGCCGGTGGGTTGTTGGTCTCGGGTGTGGCGTCGGTGCTTCCGTATTGGGCGGGAATCGAGCACCCGACGGCGGCAAAGGTGAAAAACAGTCGTGCACTCATCGCGGCCTCCGGGGGGACGGTGGGCCCCGAGAATACCACCGCTCAAACGGTCAGGGCAAGGTGCCGGGATGCGGTTTGTCCAGCAGTGCTTCCACGCCAAGGAGTGCGCATCCAATGTGCTGAACGCCGTCCATTTGGACGTCGAGTTTGTACGGGGTGTCGCGAAACCCGCCCAGCAGGGCCGCGGGTCGCGGCAGCAGGGACGCATCGTTCGAAGCGTAGGCGCTGTTCAGAAACCATTGCCCAAAGGCGAGGGCGTCGGCGGTGTGGCTGTCGTCGAGGTACGCCGCAGCAACAACCGCCTCGGCCAGTCCCCCGGCTGCAGCGGCGAAAGGACGAATTCGGCTCGAGGCATCCGGCGTCTTGCTGCGTTCTTTGTGCAGATACGCGAAGCAGATGTCGTCGCCGGCAGACCGCCCAATTGCATCCTTGACCACCAACGAGGCAATGCAGGTCCAGTGCTCATCCAAGACCACCAGGCGCCCAACGCCGCCGGGGGCGTAGTCGCCGTCCATGAAGTCCGCCAGGCGATTGAGAACGGGGATGAACTCGTCGTGTCCCGCTCGGACCAGCGCGGCAATCGCCAGCGTCGTCTGACCTTGGCCGTAGGGGTTTTTGCCCACGGAGACGAACGCCCGGGTGGACCGATCCATCTCGCCGCGGACCATGCCCGCCTCATCGACGGTGCTCGCAATGAAGCGGCCCCAGGGAAGCGCAAGTGGGTGGTCTGCGGCGACCGCGGCCAGCACCGCCAGTGAGGTCGTCCCCACCCAGGCCCTGCCGTCTTTCCTGCGGGGGTCGCCAAGGTACGCCCGCCCATCGCCCAGGTCGTTGGTGTTGGCCGCCATGTAGGCCAGGCCCTTTTGTGTGGCCTCGATGATGCCCGGATCGCCGGTGCGTTGGGCGAGGCGCGCGAGGAACCACGTGGTCCCCGCATGGCGTGGAAAGTTGTAGCTCCGGTTGTCGATCCGTCCGGAGGGTCCCCGGACGCGGTACGCATACCGGCCGTCGGCTTCTTGGTGACGGGCGAGCATTCGGCCCCCATCGAGCGCCGCCGCAAGGGCCGATTCGGCGGTGAGTTCGGGCCCATTGGTCCAGCCGTTGGTCATGGGCCGACTGCCGTCAGCGGTCACCAGCAAGGAGTCGAATCGCGTCGGGTTGCCGCGGTTGAGTTTTGGGCGGGGAAGCACCCACTTGGGTGCCACGCGAATCGAGCCCATCTTGTTGGGTCGCCACGCGACGACCGGTGAGACGCCGCTGGTGGCATGCAGTCCACCGCCGTTGGTGAGGGGGACCGCGCTCTTCTGCGGGTACTCCACCCGGGCAATGTCCATCACCAACGCGCCGCCGGACGCCGGTTTTGGGGTCAGTTGAGCCAGTGCGCGCTCCACGGCTTCACCGAGCGTCGAACCGTCGCCACGCGCGCTCGGCTGAGCGACGCCGTCGACCATCGCCGTGAGCAGGACGGTCGCGGGGCCGGTTCCCGGTGGGATCGATGCATCCTCGCCGCTCCAAACAGAAAAGGCGGCCTCGGCCACCTCGGATGCATTGGGCTGGGAGGGCCACTCGTTCAGCGGATCGCCGACGGCCATCGGCAGCATCAATGGCACCACCAGAGCGACAAGCGGGGCGACCAATGCCTTTGCACCGCCGTGAAGCGCTTGCCAAGCGGGAAAAAAGAATGCCCAAGGGAGGGACAACCACAGCGTGTCCAGGCTCCGTTCACCGATCTTTCGCGCTTCCGAGCCATACGCTTCGGTGATGTGCTGGGCCGCGCTCCAGTACATGCCCACCAGCGCCGCCATGCCAATCAGGCAGACCAGCGATGCCCATCGGGCCCACCGATCGCGTCGTGCGAGCAACGCGCCCGCGGCCGCCACTTGGAGGACGCAACAGCCCAGTGCGACGCCGGCCGGAAGCCCCCAGCGTTCCCGGAGCCAGGCGTATCCGGCGCCGTAGATTGCGGCCTGCACGAGGTTGGCGACGCTGACTCCGGGATGCATGGCGTTAGAAGCGCACCACGGCGCCGGCACCCAGTTGGCCGCTGAAGCCCGTGTTCAGCAGATTCTGAATCTGGTACCACTCGCTGCCGGCCCAGAATCCGGCCGATGCGGAGACCGAGACCGACATGGTGTCGGATACCGCATAGTCGATGCCGCCCAGACCGCGGAGGCCAAAGGCCAGGGATGTGGAGTCCTTGACGTAGCCTGGAATGACTTGAAGGCCGCCCCCAGCGAAGGGTCGCAACGTGCCTTCCTCCGGGCGATAGACCGCGGCAACGCTGAGCGGGACGAGGGTGTTCCACTGAACGGGCGAAGTGCCCTCGGCGAGTTCGATGCCCTCGGGGATCGAGCGCCGGGTCGAATAGGCCTCAAGGCCCGCAAGAACGGCCATGTTCGGCGCCACTTGGAGTCCTGCCTCAACGCCGTAGGTGAGAAAGTTGAGGAACTGGAACTTGGCGAAGCCAATGCGGCCGGTGACATCAATGGCCACGCCGTCTCGACTCGGTCGGGGCCCGCGGGCGCGCGGCGTTCGCTCGCGCGGGGCTCGCTCTCGGGTGGCCCGCTCGCGCTTGGCGCGTTGGCGCGGCGTCTGAACGGTTGCGCGTCCCTCATCGAGGTCATCGGCGTAGCGCGGCTCGGGTTCGATGGGGTCTTCGTCCTCGACCTCGATGATCCCGCTCGCGGATCCGAACGAGATGTCGTCTGCGCTGCCGCCTCCAAAGCTGATCGCATCGGGGTCGAAGTCGTCGGTCAGGCCGGGGTCGTCCAGGGCGATTGCAGCGGCGCCGCCAACCGCGCCAGCGGCGACTCCGAAGTCGTCGTCGTCGCTCGGATCTTCACGGAACAGGTCGTCGTCATCGTCGCCCATCGGGTCGGGTGACGCGGGAACGTCCGGCGCGGCCAGCAGCAGATCGTCGTCGTCCTCGTCTTCTTCGTCATCCATCAGCGCGATGCCGCCTCCTTCAAAGCCGGAGACCTTCTCGGCTTCCGCTTTCGCTGCCGGGTCGACGCCGGTGACGGCGTGGCGCACCAAGAAGGCAATCTCGTCGGCAACTGCGGCGGGATCGGTGGGCATGCGCTTCTTGACGACGCGGGCGATCTTCCCGTTCTCCAAGAACGTCAGTGCAACTTCAAACTCGGGTCCGTACTTGGTGACGCGACCCCCAATGAGCGATGTCGCGCCTTTGGTGCGCGCAATCCCGGCCAAGCACGGCGACGATGCCAAGCAGTTGGTTCCCAGCTGGGAGGGCCGCGTCGCGAGTTGATGGACGGTGTCGAACTCGCCGGTGAACTCGAGTTCGGATGCCACCAGTGTGGTCATGTTTGCGGCCGTCTGAGACGGCGCTCCGCGGGCCAAAATGGGCGGAACCACGATGTCGCCGGCCATGGCCATCCCGCTCGTCAGAGCCACAGATGCCAAACCACAAATCAGAACTCGCATTGCCCGTCGCATGACACTCCTCATCCGCTAAAGTCGCCTATTCATACCGCAACGGGCGCCGAACTTCATCCCTTACACCGTTGGAGATTGGTCAAAACTGCGTTGGGCGATGCGTCGAAAATGCCGTTTGGCGGTGCCGTCGGGGAGGTGGATCGCCGGTTCAGGATGGGACGGGTTTCCGCCCCGCAAACACCTCGGGGAAGAGCGTGTCGTCCCACACAAGCTCGCCCACGGGAATCAACCCGTTTGCGCGAATGGCGTCGATGAAGGTGGTGGCCGAAAACAAGCCCAGGGTGTGGGATTCATGCATCGATTGCATGGTGCCGTGGTCGTCGCGGTGCAGCACCACGAGGTCCAGTTGGTGGGTGTCATCGTTGGGGTCGGGATCCCAGTGCCATTCCATGATCTGGACGCCCGGTTGCCCGATCCGTCCACCGCTCACGGCGCGTTCGACGAACTGCTCTTTGGTGGCATCCGGGGTGATGATCAGCACGCCTCCGGGGGCGAGATGGGCGGCGGCGGTCCGAACGGTTGCATGCAGGTCTGCAGGAGTGGTGAGGTACATCACCGCGTCGTGAAGCAGCACAGCATCGAAGGTATCGGCCAGCCTCATGGTGCGCATGTCGCCCTGGACGCAGCGGCGGGTCGGGTTCCGATGTTGTGCAATCGCCAACATTTCGGGTGCGAGGTCGGTCAAGACCACCTCCCGGTCTCCATCGAAGGCCGCCGCCAAGGAGCCCCCGCCGCACCCGAGTTCAAGGATCGAGTCGACCCGGTTGCCGTGGGCGCGGTCCATCAGGTCTTGGAGGTGATGCGCCTCTTGGGCGGTCGTCTCGCGATCGGTGAGCATGGGCCAAAGCGGGGCCAGTTCGGTGTACAGCCGGTGCATCGAATCGCTACTCCTTCGTCCACCAAGACGGCAGCGTGTCGCGACTGTGCTCCGACGCGTAGTCTTTTGCAAACGGCTGGACGATCCCACGAAGTTGAGCCGTCGCGTCGAGCGCGCGGCGGACGTGCGGATCCCAGGGTGCGCGCTGGATGCGGTCGATTGCCGTCTTGGCCACTGCCACCACGTGGGCTTCCCATGCCGACCCGTTGATGGGCTCTGTGGGGTCGGCCGGGATGCGGTCGTAGTACTGACGGTACACCCCCGTCGGCCCAAACATGGTGCGGAGGTGCACCCGATCGGCCAGCCAAGCCTGCAACCGAAGCGCGGCGTGTTCCCGGGGGTCGGTGGGTCCGTCGAGGGCAAACCCCCAGTCCCGTTCTGCAAAGGTTTCGGCGCCGTTGGTGCACCAGTGGCAGATTTCATGGAGCAGCATCTGCGCCAAGCAGTCGTCGGCGTCCAGGTCGTCGCGGGTGCTGAGTTGGAGCCGCCCGCTGCCGTCGGTGGCGGAGAACACCAAGGGGCTGCGACGGATGTGCAGCCCCAGCCGGGCGGCGGTGGTCAGCCAGACCATCTCGCAGGGGTCGACGTAGCGACTCGCGATGGGTCGAACGTACGCGGGATCGTGAAGTTCTCCGGGTTTCATGGACAGCGGGATAGCCTGTTTTCGATGAAGGCCAACCCGTTCGGTACCGCAGCAGAATTCCCCAATGCCCGTTGCGTGGGGTGCGTGTGGCATTTTGTTGGGGGACGAGGACGGGCGGTGGACCGGTGCCGGCGGCACGCGAACCACCGGATTCGCACGGACTGGCCGGCATGCCCTTCGTACGAACCGAGCCTCGACTGTCTGTCGTGCGGTGCGTGCTGTCGTGAGGCCTACGATGCGGTGGAAGTGGGCCGGCGGGATCCGTTCGTGCGGGCGCATCCCGAGCGCGTGGTGGAGGTGGAGGGGCGACTGAACGTGCGGCGAGCCGGGGCCATCTGCGGATGCCTCGAGCCCGATGCTGGAACGTGGCCATGCGCAGTCTACGGCGATCGACCCAAGACCTGCCGCGACTTCGCGGCGGGGGGTGCCAACTGCGTGGATGCCCGGGTGCGATTGGGCCTCACACCGTAGCCCTCAACGGGCCGAGAACATGAGCGGGTAGCTTGCCGCGATCTCTTGGTTCCCAGGCGGTCGGGGAAAGCGCAGCTGCAGGAACTGTTCGAGGACGCACTGCTCGGCCTGAACGTTGCCCAGGCCGGAATCCTTGACCACCGCATTCGCCGTGCCGCCGTCGCGGCCCACGACAAACTTGACCACCAGATTGCCCGATAGGCCGGGATTGTCCCGCAGGGCGCGCTGGTAACACCCGCGGATCTTGTCCATGCGGGTTTTGACGATTCGGTCGATGTCGGCTTGCGCGATGCAGTCCGTGCACGGCGCCGAGGCCTGAGGGGTTGCGGCGGGGGCGACCGGATTCAACCGCCCCATTGTCAGAGACCCGCCGCCGGTGGCCACCGTCAGCGTGGGCGATGCACGGGTGGTGTCAGGGGGTTGTGCGTGCCCTTCGCCAATCGGCATTTCGATCATCTTGGTGGCCAGCCAGGCCTTCAAGAGCGTCACGTTCTTGGAGACCCCATCTCCACGGTCGAGGAGAACGCGTCGGCCATCGGAAAACAGCGCGAAGAGTTCTTCGGGATCGGCGTCCCAAGCCCGGGCGTGTTCGATCTGCAGGATGGCCGCGAATGGCAAGGTTTCGGTGGGCTCGTTGGGCCAAGTCAGCGTCAGGGTCTGGTCTCCAGCATCGATGACGGCAGCGGTGGGCCACAGGGCCGACGGTCCGCGGACCTCCTCGGGCACGGCGGTGTCGTCAAGCAGCGCCTCGAGCGAGAACGGATCCGAGGCCCAAGCGGGCGCTGCACCGGTCACGAGCACCGCGAGGAGGGAAAGGGCGGGCGTCAGTCGCATTCGGGCAGCTCGTCGATCTCGCCGTTGCAGTCGTTATCGGCGCCGTCGCACGTCTCGAGCGCGCCCGGATGCGCCGCGTCGTTGTCATCGTCGCAGTCCATGCCTTCGGGGCTGTAGCCGGCGGGCACATCATCGGGGCACGCGGTGGCGATGGGGGGATCGGCGCCAAACCCGTCGCCGTCTTCGTCGATGTAGATGGCAATCTCGGTTCCTTCGTCCGCCACTTCGTCGCAGTCGTTGTCGATGCCGTCGCACACCTCGGTCTCGGCCGGATTGATCTGCGCTGCAGAATCGTCGCAGTCGCCGGCATACGCGGCAAAGCCGGCGGGCGGTTCACACGCTTCTGTGGTGGCCTCGTCTTGGCCGTAGTCATCGCCATCGTCGTCCCGGTAGTAGGTGGTGGTCACGCCCTCATCGACGGCACCGTCGCAGTTGTTGTCCACCTCGTCGCACACCTCAATCGCGTGGGGGCCGATGGTCGGATCGTTGTCATCGCAATCGTCGCCGCCGTATTGCGTTCCGATCGAGCCGTCTTGGTCCGCGTCTCCCTCCGAGCCCGAGCATCCCGCAAACGCGGTGTAGGTCAGGGGAACATCGCGGTCCACCACGATGGTTCCGCTGAGTTCCGTCCCGTCCTCGGCAGCCGCTTGGATGGTCGCCGAGAAGTTGATGGCCATGGGGCTGGCTTCTTCGAGTCCCGACCGGGGGGTGGTGGTCATCGTGGTGAACTCCGAGCTGCCGTAGGTGGCTTCAAACTCGCCGCGGGCCTCCTCGGGCACGTCGCAACCGTTGGTGTTCCACGTCAGCGTGTTGTCGTCACCGCCCAAGTCGTACTGCGTGCGGTCCGGGCACGAGCGGGAGACGTCCCAGCGGACCCAGCAATCGACGGCCGTGTCTTTCGTGCTTCGGAAAACGAACGAGATGTTGTGGGGTTGCGGCAGCGAGATGTCGGGCATGGTGGCAAATTCGACCTCCACGCCGTGGTGTTTGCATTCGTCCATCTCCACGGCGGTTCCGTCGGGCATCTGTACGGTGAACTCGGCTTCGCAGGGGTCGCCCAGGTCGGGGTCACTCGGGGCGTCGGTGTCGTCCTTACCGCAGGAAAAAACCGACAAAAGCAAAGAAATACGAATGATGTTCATGGAGTCTCGCTGGCTGTTGCCGTCATTGTACGCCCATTCTGTCTCGTGAGAAAGATGGCGGTAAGCCAAGCGAGCCATTAGCTGGGCCCCGAGCCTAAGGAGCCATTGTGACAGACGAACAAAATGCAGCCCCGGATTCCAAAGCAGAGGAGGCTGCCGCCGCTGGAGAAGCGGAAGCGGTACCGGCGGAAGAAGTCCCCGCCGACGATGCCCCAGCAGCACCTGCTGACACGCCGGATGGCGAAGCAGACGCCGCCAAGACCCCCGACGCCGAAGTCGAGGGCGCGCAAGTGCTGAACGTGTCGGATTACGATTCCAACCGCGCGTTTTCCGACTTTCCGTTGTCTGCGGAAGTGTTGAGCGGAATCGAAGAACACGGGTACACCACCGCGACCGCGGTGCAAGCGGCCACCTTGGATGCGGGTCTGGCCGGCCGGGACATGGTGGTGCGCTCCAAGACCGGTACCGGCAAGACGGCCGCGTTTTCTCTGCCCATTGTCGAGCAGATTGAAGCGGGCGCTCGGAAGGTGCAGGGCTTGGTGTTGGCACCCACCCGGGAGCTGGCTCGACAAGTGGCCGAAGAAGCCACTGCCTTGGCGCAGTTCAAGGACATCCACGTCGTGGCCATTTACGGCGGCGTTGGCTTTGGCGCCCAAGAACAGGCCCTCGCGGAAGGCGCCGAGCTGGTGGTGGGGACCCCGGGCCGGCTGCTCGATCACCTCCGCCGCGGGACGCTGGACCTGTCCACCGTCCGCGTTGCGGCCCTTGACGAAGCCGATGAGATGCTGGCGCAAGGGTTCTATGAAGACGTCACCAAGATTCTGGACCAAACGCCCGAAGACCGTCAGGTGCTGATGTTCTCGGCCACCATCGACGAACGGGTTCGATCCATCATCCAGCGCTACACCAAGGAACCCCTTGACCTGCGCTTGTCGACCGATGCCGACAAAGTCGAAAACATCGACCACATCATCTACGAGTCGAATCCCGACTTCCACAAGGCGCGGGCCCTCTTGGCGATCATTGAACAAGAGCAACCAAAGTCGGCAGTCATCTTCTGCAACACGCGGGAAGACACCGCCACGGTCGCAACGTTCTTGAGCCGCCAAGGGTTGGATGTGGAGCTGCTGAGCGGCGAGCTGCCGCAGAACAAGCGCGAAGCGGTCATGAAGCGGGTGAAGAGCGGTCGGACTCAGTTCTTGACGGCCACCGATGTGGCGGCCCGGGGAATCGACATCTCCGACCTCACCCACGTGCTGAACTACTCGTTGCCCGAAGATCCGGCGGTGTACCTGCATCGGTCGGGTCGAACCGGGCGGATCGGAAAGAAAGGCATCTGCATCAGCCTTGTGGGCGGCGCGGAACTGCACACGCGTAAGGCGTTGTCGGGTCAGTACGAGATCGACTTCACCGTGCGACCACTTCCCAGCAAGGAAGAAGCGGCAGCCGCGCGCGTGGAACGGCAAGTGCGGGCGATCAAAGAGGCCATGGGTACCATGGCGTTTGAGAGCTACCTCGATGCCGTTCGCGCCATCAAGGAGCGCCCCGATGGCGACGTCTTGTTGGCAGCCACGATGCGGGCATTCTTCCTGTGGGATCGCATCCGGAAGGCCGAAGCCGAAGGCGGACCCGACTCGGTCGGTGCGCTGGCGGAAGAACGCCAGGCACGGAAAGAGCGCGGTGGCGGTGGCGGTGGCGGCCGCGGGCGCGGCCGGGGTCGTGGCGGTGGCCGGGATCGGGGCGGCGATCGCAACCAGGGCGCCCGGGCCAGCGGCGGCGGCTCGGAAGACGGTGGCGGCGATGGACGTCGTCGTCGTCGGCGGCGGCGCGGCGGTGGGAACCGCGGCGGCAACTCCTCGGATTGAGCCCTCGTCCTTTCCAACCCTCCGCCCGGTTTGCTACGCTGGAGTCTGCGGAGGGTGAATGAAGGTCCAAGCCACCGGCGTCTGGGACGGCGTTGCACGGGGTCGAGAAGGCCTCGAGCGCAGCGGTCGTGCATTGAATGAAGCGGTGCGGGAGGTTGCGTCATCGACGGCGACGGTCCTCAATGGACCGGACTCGAAGACGAGCCCCGCCGTCCACGTTGACATGGAGCGGTCGCTGCTTCGTGCCAAGACGGCCGAGCACGCCTACGCGGCCAATGCGCGCTCGGTTCGCGTGTCAAACGAGGCGATCGATGCCGTACTGGACCTGGTCGCCCGGCGCGACGGTCGTGCCGTCGATCGCGGAGAGCGATGACGGGCGGTTCGCGCTCTGGTACAATCGTCCGGTGCCGCCGGGGAATGAGCGAGGCACCATGAAGATCGTCGACAGCGTTGCGTCGTCCGTGTGGCAGTATCGGCCCCGACCGGGCGTGCCACAGGCATCGGAAACCATTGGAAAAGACGGCGCTTTGGCGTCGAAGCTCCGCGAGTTTCACCGGGTCACCACCATCCGCACCCCGGCGATGTCCGGCTTTTATGCGGAGGGTCGGGCCCAGGTCCGGGAATACATTGAAGGGTTCCGAGACATCCGCGATGTGGCCCGCAACTACGCGGGCCGCGTGCAAAACGCCCGCATGACCGATGCGCAGATCGAGGCGCTCATTGAGCGAATGAACACGATGCCGCGGTGACTACCCCGCTTCGCAGACGTAGTAGAGGTTGTCGCCGCATCGCAGGTCGTTCCAGTCGTCCCACACGCTGGTGCTCCACCGGTTGACTTCGACGCAGTCTTCGTTGCCGTAGTTGTCGGGCTGGTAGTAGTACGTCGAGTGCCACGCTGAAAACGTGTATGGCTGCCCGCTCACCCACGTCCATCCGGACCGACTCCCGCCCCGCTCGGAGGATCGGTCGTTGAGGCCGGTCCAGTAGGAGTCATTGGGGACGTCCCAGTAGGTTCGGATCACCGTCAACAGCCATTCCTGCTCGAGGGCGGCGTTGATGGTGACCAGCTCGTAGCCGTAGTCGCGGCACTCGTTTCTCGCACTGGTCCACCGGCGACTGTCGGTGCAGAACAAGTAGCTGTTTCCGTCGTAGTTGTATTGCGTGCACGGGCAGTCGGCGGTGTTGTCGACGATGCCGTCGCAGTTTTGGTCCACGCCGTCGCAGTCTTCGAAGGCGCCCGGGTAGATGTCGTCGTCGTCGTCGTTGCAGTCGCCGGTTTCGTCGCTCAGGTCGTCGTCGTCCTCGCAGGTCTCGATGGTCTCCCCCGTGCCGTAGCCGTCGCCATCGTCGTCCACGTACAGCAGGAATCCGTCGACCGCTCCTTCGTCTTCTTCGCCGTCGCAGTCGTTGTCGCGTTCGTCGCAGTACTCGTCGGCACCCGGGTAGGTCGTGTCGTCGTCGTCGTCGCAGTCGGTGTTCGACGCCACGTAGCCGTCGGGCGCATCGCAGGCGTCGACGGCGTCGTCGTCCTGGCCATACCCATCGCCATCGTCGTCCGGGTACCAACGCGGGGTGTCGACGGTGTCTTCGTCCACCGACCCATCGCAGTCGTTGTCGCGGTCATCGCATCGCTCGTCGGCATCGGGGTACACGTCGGCACGGTCGTCATCGCAGTCGCCGCTGGCAGCGATGAATCCGGATGGCGCGGCGCAGCGGACGGCCGCCGATTCGGGATCCCCAAACCCATCGAGATCGCCATCGGCGTACCACGTGGGCGCATCGATTGCGTCGGCGTCCGCGGTGCCGTCGCAGTCGTTGTCGATGCCGTCGCAGACCTCCTCGGCCTCGGGGTTGATGTCTGCTCGGTCATCATCGCAGTCGCCGGGTTCGGCGGCGGTCCCGGGTTCGATCGAGCACACCGACACGGGCGTCGTGCCGAAGCCGTCGCCGTCGTCATCGACAAAGGCTTCGATTCGGACGCCTTCATCCACCGCACTGTCACAGTCGTTGTCGGCGTCGTCGCAGACCTCCTCGGCCCCCGGATTCACGTCGGCGCGGTCGTCGTCGCAGTCTCCGGGCTCGGCTGCGGCATCGGCGGGCCGCTCGCATGCATACACCGACTCCGTCCCAAACCCATCGCCATCCCCGTCCACAAAGAACTCGATCAGCAGGCCTTCGTCGACAGTGCCATCGCAGTCGTTGTCGACGCTGTCGCAGGCTTCATCGGCGCCGGGGTTTACGTCGGCGCGGGCGTCGTCGCAGTCGCCGGGTTCGGCCCCAGCGCCCGGGGGAAGGCTGCAGGCGAGCACCGGCTCAGTGCCAAATCCATCGCCGTCACCGTCGGTGTAGAACTCGGTCAGCAGCCCCTCGTCGACGGCGGCATCGCAGTCGTCGTCTTGGCCGTTGCACACCTCGAGGGCATCGGGCGACACAAAGGGATCGAAGTCATCGCAGTCGCCGTCGACTGGGCTGTATCCGCTCGGCACGGTGCATTCGATCACCGCCGCTCCAGCGCCGAATCCGTCGCCATCGACGTCCATGTACGACGCCACCGTGCCGTCCACTGCGCCGTCGTCGGCCACGCCATCGCAGTCCTGGTCCACGCCATCGCAGACCTCATCCGCGGCCGGGTTGATCAGGGGGTTGGTGTCGTCGCAGTCCCCGGGCAACGAGACCACACCGGTGGGAGACCCGCACGATGGAAACGCGCTCTCCGTGTCTCCGAATCCATCGCCGTCCGCATCGCTGTAGTACGTGGTGCTCACGCCCTCGTCGATCCGCCCATCGCAGTTGTCATCGGTTCCGTTGCAGGCCTCGGGCTGGTCTGGCGACACCAAAGCGCTGCCATCGTCGCAGTCATCGCGGTTGTCGACGTATCCTTCGGGCATCTCGCAGGCTTCCACGGCACCGATCGGGGTTCCATAGCCGTCGTCATCGGCGTCCACGTAGTATTCGCGGAGGAGGCCTTCGTCGGTGTAGCCATCGCAGTCGTCATCGATGCTGTTGCACGCTTCGACCGCGGCCGGATTGACCGCCGGATCTTCGTCGTCGCAGTCGCCGTCGGTCTCCACCGTGCCGAGGGGTGCTTCGCAGGCCTCGACCGCCTCGCCACCGTACCCGTCACCGTCCGCATCCACGTAAAAGGTGAGCAGGGTGCCTTCGTCGATCTCGCCGTCGCCGTCGTTGTCGATGCCGTCGCAGACCTCGTCGGGTTCCGAGGTGCTTCCGCCGTCGCCGCCCACGATGTCATCGCCGGTGATCACGCTGCCCACCCCGGCACCCGGTTCGTCAACCTTCGAAGGCCCGTTATCGGAGCACCCCATGCCGACGAGCCATGCCAAAATGTAAAGTGACGGTCGCATCCGGTCCCCGATAGGTCCTCAGTATGACGCAATTTTTCGCACGGTGGGGGAACGAAGTGAATATCCAGAAGGCGCGATGAACGATCTTGAAATGCACGGTTGGGAACTTGGGCCGGGGATGGAACCGCCTCCCTGCGTGGTGGACATTCGCACCGAAGATCGGTTCATCCGGGGGCACTTGCCCGGTGCGATGCACTTGCCTTACAACCAGTTTCAAGCCGAGGCGGTGCGGGTGTTGTCCAAGTTTCCCTGGATCGTTGTGGTGGATGCAGCAGGCGCGCGGGCGGCCGAGATGGCGGTCTGGGTGCGGACTCGAGGGATCCACGCCCGCTACCTGGTGGGCGGCATGGCCGGGTGGCGCGGCGTGTTGGAGCGACCGTGATGGAGTGGCGCAGTCCATTCGACCGCGTCTTGGCCGAGACGGGGCCCCCGGCAGTGTTCACGCTGGATCATTCCGGTCGGCTGGGCATGGATGAAGCCCGAACGCGGGAATCGTGGTGTCGTCTGGGCGATTTGGGACCGCGAGAGGACTGCCACTGCCTGTTCACGGACACCGCGACCGGCTTTGTGCAGTATGTCTTCGTGACCGCACCGACCCTGTACCGGGACCATCCAAGGGCGTCTGCGACGCGGTACGCCACCGCCGCCGAGGCGCTCGAAGTGCTGGCGCGGCTGGGTCCGGCTCCTGTGGTGCGGTAGCGCCGCCATGCGGCGGTGTTCAGTTCGCCGGCGTGGGGGGAGCGTCGTCGGGCCGGGTCGCGGGGTCGAGGCGCTCTTCGGGGGTCACGGCGGGCGGTGTGTAGAACAACTTGGCCTGCTCCGGCGGTATCCATCCCATGTCGGCGGCGGATTGGTGGCCCACCCGCAGCTGGTCGAGACGCGCGATTTCCCATTCGACGTTCGGCCCCACCGGGATGTCCACTGCCATCAGCTCCGCGTAGCGCTGGGGGTAGAGCGGGTCCGCAAACGGTTCCACAAAGCCTTCGGGGTGCACGGATAGGCTGGTCTCCGGGTCGTAGGCGTCGTTGGCCCCCAAGGCGTGCCCAACCTCGTGAGCGATCGTCACCAGCGGGTAGCCGGGGTTGCGCTCATCGAGGCTCACGAAGGCCGTCGCGAACCGCCCCTTCTTTGAGCCCCGGGAATGGGAAGCCATGTCGGGCGAGTGACCGCCGTACACCACGAACACCTTCACGGTGTAGTCGTCGATTGGCACGCCGTGGTCCCGGGCCAGACCCTTGAAGTACTGGGGGTATTGCCACGCTCGAAACATGGCCTGGAACCACGTATCGCCATCGTTGCGAAGCGTGGGCGGCTCCACATCGACCGTGAAGGGACCCCGGATCTCGACCCGAAATCGGCGGTCTTTGTCCGCCGTATAGCGGGCGTGTTCTCGATTGAACCAATCGGCCACATCCCGCAGGGTTTGGCCGGTGGGTTCGTTGGCGCTCGCCTGATTCAGTTGCCGGATGATTTGCGCGCCTTCGGCGGACTTGGGCGCGAACTGAACGATGCCGATGGTGATGGGGACTGTCCCTTGAACCTGCGCTGCGTCTTCCTTGAGGTGATCCCAGACCTTGTACAAGAACGCCACAAACACCAACAGCGCAAAGAGCTGGCGGATGCGGGTGGCGCGGAGGCGCTCTTCGCGGCGGGTCCAGCAGGCGCGGCACAGGGGCGCACCGCGCGCGTCGGCGATGCACCCCGGGCAGATGGCGGCCTCGCAGCGGCTGCATTGCCGCGCGGAGAACTGCGCCGGATGAATGGCGCAGAATGCCGTCTCGCCGCGTCCCGTAGGTTCCTCGACGATGACCACTTTCGCCCCAACCTCTCGGAGCCGCGCGGCGGTCGCATGGGCGACCTCAAGGTTGTCGGTAACCCGGGTCACAAGTGGCAAATCGTGGGGCGTGATTGGCCGGCTCCGGGGCAGCACCGAACGGGTCACGGCCGGGTCGGAGGGCGTTCGAACCAAGATGACGGCCCACCGAGAGCGCGAAGAGTTGGGATCGGAAGGGGATGCACTCACGCGCTCAGGATAGACGACTCCGCAATGAGCAGCATCGTTCTCGCATTGATTAGTGCCGTCGCCCTGGTTTCGCTGGGGGATCTCCGGGCGCACGCGCCGTCCGCCATCGCGGTGATGGTGGTGTGGGGCGGCTTGGTCTGGGTGCTGCCCAGACCCAAGCTCGGTCTGGGGCACTTGATTGCGGTTGCGTTGTTGATCCGCGTCGTGCTGATCTTCAGTCCGGCGAGTCTGTCGGACGATGTCTTTCGCTATTTGTGGGAGGGCCACGTGGCGTGGTCGGGGGCCAATCCGTACCTCCATGCACCGGACAGTTCGGAGCTCGATGCCGTTGGAGCGGCGGCGCTGCGGGCCCAAGTGGCCCACGGTCACGTCTCGGCCATTTACCCGCCGCTGGCCATTTGGTTGTTCGGCTTGCTTGCACAGTTCACCACTGAAGCGTGGATCGCCAAGGCCGCCATGGGCTTGGCCGATGTTGGCGTGGTGTGGACGCTTGGGTTGATCCTGCAGGCCCGCCATCGCCACCTCGGTCCGGCGTGGTTGTACGGGCTCCACCCGCTGGGCGCGGTGGAGTCGGCGGGAAGCGGTCACATGGAGTCGCTGGCGCTGCTGTGCGTGCTCCAGGCGATTTACGCGTGGGAACAACGCGGCGAAGGCAGCGTCTGGGCCACCCTCGGCGTCTGGATCAAGTTCTTACCGGTGGTGTTGTTGCCTCGAATTTGGCGCGGTCGGCCCGCATTGATGGTGGCGGCAATGCTCGCTGGGATCGGGACGCTCTGGCCGTTTTTGGACGCCGGGCCCGCGTTGTTCTCGGGGCTGAACACCTACGTGCACCATTGGTCGTTCAACGGCGCATTGTTCGTGGTCATTGAGGCTGTGGCGGGCGCTTATGCGCGACCGGTGGCGATTGCGGTTGGTGCGGTGTTGGTGCTCCGGGCCATCCGGCTGTACCCCGACCTTGGCCGGATTGCGCTGTGGGCCGGTGGCGCATTTGTTGTGTTGAGTCCCACGGTGCATCCTTGGTACGTCTTGTGGGCATGGGTGCCCGCACTGTTGTGCGGGGTTCGTTCGTGGACCCTCCTCGCCACGCTGATTCCATTGTCGTACGCTGCCTTGGTCAGCTACGATCCGACAACGAGCGCATGGGAGGAGCCCTGGTGGCCGCCACTGTTGACAACGCTGCCGTTCTTGATGGCGCTGCTGTGGGAGTTCGCACAGCACGCGACCCAGCCGGGGCCTTGGGCTCCTGGCGGTGTGGCGTACCAGCGGCGATCTGTGTCCCAGACGGAACCCGACACCTCGACCTTGTTTTAGCGCTCAATGCCCTCAGGGCGTGCATGTCCGAGCCCGGCCCAGTGGTGATCGGGTTGGGGCTGCACCGCCCGATGGCGGATGCGGAGTTGCGCCATTTGGCGGCCTTCCGTCCGGTGCAGCATGACCCCGATGATGCCGTGCCCACCGCCACCGTTGATGGGATCGCCGGCAGCGTGTCCCGATGGGTGGCGGAGGCGCCCTTTGCCGTGGCCGTTGGGGTGGTGGAGTTGCACCAGTACGCCGGCGTCAGCGGCGGCCACAAGGCGGTCGCAGTGGGGTGCGGCGGTCGCGAAACGATCCGGGCGCTTCACGCCCGGCAGCGGGTGTTGGCGCCCGGCGTGCGGATGGGGTGCATCGACGGAAATCCCTTTCGAGCGGTGATCGACGAACTGGGGCGGGCCGCCCGGTGTCGGTGGGCATTGGTGTGGGTGCCGGCGCTGGGGGAATGGATGTTCGGTTCCCCGGAACGGGTCATCCGGCATGCGCTCAGCCGCCTCGAGCCGTGGGATTGGGTCGAGCGTTCCGCGCCCGGCATCGTTTTGACGGTCCCTCCGGCCAAGGCGGTGAGCTTGTATCAAGCCAGTCGTGCGGCCACGTACCTCAGCGAATCCCCGGCTCCAGCGCTCGATGCCGGTGGGACCATTGTCCTGCGCGCGGCATGCCCCGAGGGTCTGGGCAGCGAAGCGGGCTTCCGAAGAGCACTCTCGGCACACGCGCCGCCTTGGACGCCGGTGCTGACCGGTCCGGAGCCGATGGGTGCCGGCGCGCAACGGGCCGTCATGATCGCCCGTCTCGCCCAGCGCTATCGGCTTGAAGTCGAAGGGTGCGATGACCCGACGCCGTTCGAGGCCGTGGGCATTCGGGCCACCCGGGCAATCGTCGATCGCCCGGCTAGTTGGCCGGTTGTGGAAGCTCCGTTTCAACGGCTTCCTCAGATTCGGAATCCTCGGTCGCCAGCCGCATGAAGGTCGCGGCGAATCCAGCAGCGAAGAGCAGCACGATGGGCAAGCTCACCCAGTGGTGCATGGCGGCCACGCCGACCGCGGCGACCGCGTAATACCCCGCCATCAGTCCGGTCAGGATCAGCCGCGATCGTGGCGCTCGCGGCACCAGGGCGGGAACACCGGAGCTGCCCCGCTTCGGCGTGCGAACAAAGGTGGCATCGTCGCTCACCAATCCGTCGATCACGGCGAGCGTTTGACTGGCCGAGCACCCCACTCCAAAGGCCATGGCGACCGGAATTTCCCACCACCGATGGCGCAGCCGCTCGCCGGCCCGGCGCATGGCTGTTCCGTAAAATGCCGCAATGCTGAGCATGGTGGCCGCCACAATCACGCCGTCCATCCAGAGCGGGAGGTGCGCGGCGTCCGTGCTGCGGGCACCAATCGACAATGGAAGCAAGACCGCGAGGCCAAACACCATCGGATAGGCGGCGACCATGGTGAGGTGAACCAAGGCTTCCAAGCGCACCCGCCAATCCACCGGGGCGGAGGCCAACGCCGGAAGCAACTTCCGCGCGGTCTGAACGGTCCCCTTCGCCCAGCGGTGTTGTTGGGTCAAAAAGGCCCCCATGGACGCCGGAAGCTCCGCGGGTGCCACCAAGCGGTCGAGGTACACGAACCGCCACCCGCGGAGCTGGGCGCGGTAGCTCAGATCGAGGTCCTCGGTGACGGTGTCATGGGCCCATCCACCGGCGTCTTCAATCGCTTCCCGGCGCCAAATTCCCGCGGTTCCGTTGAAGTTGAAGAACCGCCCAGAGCGGTACCGTGCGGCGTGCTCGATGATGAAGTGGCCGTCCAACAGCAGGGCTTGGACCCGAGTCAACCAGCCGTCGTCGCGGTTGATGTGGCCCCATCGAGCCTGCACCATGCCGACCCTGGGATCGTGGAACCCGCGCATGCTGCGGCGAAGGAAGCTCGGTTCGGGGACAAAGTCGGCGTCGAAGATGGCCACAAACGGAGCCGAGTCGAGCCCAAGGCCGTGATGAAGCGCGCCGGCTTTGTACCCCGTTCGGACCGGGCGTCGGACGTGCGCGATCGCGACCCCGTGCGATGCCCAGTGCCGCACCCGCTCCGTGACCACTGCCGTCGTGCGGTCGGTGCTGTCGTCCAGGACTTGAATGCGGAGTTGCGGCCAATCCAGGCGCGCGACCGCATCGATCAACCGGGCCGCGACCGGCGCCTCGTTGTACAGCGGAAGTTGCACGACCACGGGTTGGTCGGCGTTGTCGGGCCCCGGTGGGGTCGGGTCGGTGAACTGCAACCAGCGCAGCAGGGCAAGGCGGTGCACGCCCCACAGCGCCAGCGTTCCAAGGCAGGCGGCATACGACAATGCGATCATTGAAGAAAGCGGCATCAGGACCGCAGGGTAGCCCGACCCAGTCGGGGCGCCACCCGTTCAAAAACTGAACGGCGGGTGCTTGGCGCCGTGATGTCTTCCAGGTATCATCAGATCACTGCCTGGAGGGTGTTTCGGACCGATCGTTTGGCCCCCGTGTTTTCCATATGGGAACCAGCTCTTGTCGTGGATGGCATGCCTTTATGAAAAGGAAGGCTGAAGCGGCGATCAAGGATCCCCCCTTATTGTTTAGGGGGGGCCATAGAGACCGTCCTCACCGCCAAGGTGGTACCCCCCTCTCTCGGATGAATTAACCGAGAGGGGGGTCTTGTTTTGGAGGGGCTGTGCTGTTGTTGGTGATGTTGAGTGCCGCGGTCTTGGCTGGTGAAGCGAAGGCTCCGGACGCGGCGGCTCCCGCCGCGGGCGATGCCAGTGAGGCGCTCGAAGCCCCGGTGGATGCCGCGCCCCCAACCCAGCGCGAGTTGTTGGAAGAAGCCGTCGCCCTGCGCCGCATGGGGGCGTTCGACGACGCGTCAGCGATGCTGGATGCCGCGCGCCGGGCCTCGGGCGATGCCGATGATGAGGTTGCGTACCACACCGGCGTGTTGCTGGAAGTCACGGAGCAGTGGGGGGCCGCCGTTGCCGCGTACCGCCGGGTGACCCGAACATGGCCCGACTCGCCCTCTGCGAACGACGCGGGATTTCGGATGGCGTACTGCCTCGAAGAAATGGGCCAGCACAAGGACTCTGTCCGCGCGGTGCGCCAACTCCAGCGAAACGGTCGGTGGAGCGCGGCGGACGAGCGCAGCATGGAATTGCAGCGCGGCATCGCCGAGACCCGAGCGGGCAAGACCAAGCGGGGCATCCGACGCATCTTGAAGGCGCTCGAGTCCGGCGACAGCGGCCGCACGTGGATTCGCGCCAAGGCGCGGCTCGCCCTGGTGCGAGTCCAGACCGACGCGGCCGCCGCGATGGTCTTCAAGGGCGACGCCAAGGCGGCCCGACAGTTGCAGAAACGCTCGCAGCTCATCGCGTCTGCCGAGAAACAAGCGATTGCGATGTTCACCTTGGGTGAGCCCGAGTTCGCGCTCGAAGGATTGCTGCTGCTGGGCGACGCGTACGTCGCGTTGTACGATGCGATGCTCGCCTATCCGCCACCCCGATCGGTGCCCGCCGAGCAGCACGAAGCCTACCGAGAGACCGTAGCGGCCAAGTCGGCCATTCTGCGCTCCAAGGCCTACGCACGGTACGACGAAGGCGTGCGGGTTGCCGCGCGAACGCAGTGGGTGGGGTCGGTTACGGAGCGTCTGCTGGCGGCGCGGGAGACGGTTCGTCCGCTGGAGACGGACTGAGCTCTCCGTCGGATGCCTTCGTTCGCTCCGACTCGATCTGACGCAGGAATCGCTCGGCGCCCTCGTCGGGACCAAAGTGGCACGTGAACGCGGAGGCATCGCCCTTCACCGTGATGCTCATTCGGTCGTCGGCGGTGCGTTCGACTGCGGTGTCCACGATGTTGGACCAGGTGAGTTCGGTGGCCTTGCCGTTCTCGATGCGGCCGACGCTCCGGGTGCGGATCACGCAAGCGGTGGTGCCGTCGAAGCGGGGACTCTCGTCGTGCCATGCCGCCGGCACCTCGGTGAGTTCCAGCAGTCCCGCGTTGCGCATCGGCTGCAGACGCCAGGTCTGCACTTCGGATCCGTGGACCAGGCTGCGGGCTTCATCGGGTTCGCTGTTCAGCAGGCCGATGGTTCCACCGATCATGCCTGCGATTCCCAGGCCGCAGATGAACATGAGCAACAACGCATACAATCCCAGGCCGCACCCGGGCAGTCCCGCTTCCAGCGTGTTGGAATCGTCCGTCGTCATGCAAATGAGGTATCCCCCATCGGTGTGCCGGGCTACGACATCGTATGGCTGGCATCGCACTATTTGACCTCGACCGAACCATCCTGGGTTGCAACTCGGCAACGCTGTGGGTGAAGCGCCAAGTGCGCGAAGGCAAGATGTCGCGAATGGACGCGGCAAAGATGGCATTGATGATTGGGATGTACCAGCTGGGAATGGGGGATGTCGATGACGGAGTGCGGGACGCCATCCGCGGGCTCAAGGGGCAATCCGAGGCCGACATTCGACGCGAAACCGAGGTGTTTTGGGCCGAAGAGATCGCCCACCGCATTCGCCCTGGGGTGCACGAGGCGTTGGCCCGTCATCGCCGGCTCGGCGAGCCCATTTACTTGCTCACCGGAAGCAGCACCTATCTCTCGGCATGCGTGGTCGATGCCTTGGGGCTGGATGGCATCATTTGCACGGTGTTCGAGGTCGACGACGGGGTGTTCACCGGGGAAGGCACCGTGTGCTACGGCCGTGGAAAAGTAACGGCCGCAGAACCCGTCTTGGCCGCCCTGGGCGTGGCGTTCGACGACTGCGCATTCTACACCGATAGCTACACGGATCGGTTTGTGTTGGAGCGCGTTGGTCGACCGGTCGCGGTTCATCCCGATCCCCGGTTGACACGCCTGGCTCGAAAGCAGGGCTGGCCCATCGAAGACTGGGGAGATGCGTAGCGGCGCGGTGGGCTAGGCCGGCCGTGTGAGCCGGGGAAAGACCGCGTCATCGGGGCAAAAAATGTTCGGTGGAAATCCCACCGGTGGCCCGCCGTCGACCGTCAGAACGCGTTTTAATGCAAAGTCGCCGAGAAGGGGGTTTTGGTGAAAGAGGTGCGCCAGAGGCGCCCGATCGGACCAGCGGATCAAGCCCAAGCTCCAAAGCTGGACCAGGTTGATCAGCGGGTCGATTCCGGGGATGGGGTAGTCCGATCCGTGAATGAGGCGTGGATGAAGGTCCGTGCGGCGCAACAGGGTGTCGACCACCCCCCGAACGCGGTTGAACAGCAGGACCGCAGACAGCTCGCCATACAGGTTGCGTTGCCACGAGGGCTCGTCCATGAGTCGGAGGAAGAGTTCGAAAGACGGGACCGGTTCGGCGGTTGGATGGTCCAGATCCCGGCTCTTTCCAAAGCTCGCGCAGTGGGCGACGACGACCTGAACGCCGACCTGAAGCGGCAGTCGAAGACGGAGCGGGTTCCCGTATTCTTGCGTATGGGGCGAGGGCACCGCTTGCTCTTCGCCACCATGACTGATCAGGGTCAACTGTCGGGCGACCATCGCTTCGTAAAACGGGATGCAGCGTGGGTCGGCGGGATCGATCCACATGGCATTGGGCAGCCACTTGATCGCCACGGCGCCCGCATCCGCCATGCGGTGAAGCTCATCAATGGCATCCGGGCGAAACGGATGAATGGACGCGCATGCAGCAAAGCGTTCGGACATGGCGACGGCGCGAAGCATGTGATCGTTGGGCACGTAAAACACCGTGTGATCGGCGTCGGGAATGCCCGACTCCGTGTACACGCGGTCGAATGCAAACAGCAAGTGGGTGCCCGCATGGGGCATCCCTTCCACCCGCTCTTTGAGCTTGTCCATGTACTCTTGATCGATGGCGTCCATCGATTCAATGCCGCTGGCCCGCGCGTAGGCGTGAAACCGAACCCAGTTGAGGGGATGGCGGATCCCATCGGTCATGGACGGATGGACGGCGCAACCGCTGCCGCCATGCCCCACACCCACCACGTGGTTGTGGGCGTCGATGAATCGCTTGGGGTCGATGCCGTCCATGGCGCGATCCAGGAGTTCGTTGACCCGAACCGATTGGTGGGCATCGGCGGGCATCGACAGCGTGCCGCCGAGGGCGGCGGTCCCGCACACGAACGCGCGGCGGCTGATCACGACTCAGACCGCTTCGATGCGGGCCGTGACCGGGCCGCCATCCGTCTCCACAGTGACGGATTCCACTTCCCAGGCCGCCTTTCGCAGCACGGCGAGAGCGACGCTGTCTTCGTTTCCGTGCGTCACACTGCTGATGGTCCCGACGGGCTTGCCATCAAGCGTCACGGCCGCTCCGACGGCGCCGGCATTCTTGGGCAGCACGATGCGCTCCAAGCGCTTCTGAATGAGTCCCTTGACATCCACGCGGTTGATGACTTCTTGGCCGAGGTAGCAACCCTTGTTGAAGTTGCAGACTTCGGGGTTGATGCGCAACTCGTGAATCAGGGTCTTGTCCGTTCCATCAACCGGCCACCGCGGTCGACCCGCACGAATTCGCGCGCTCTCGAGGGCGGCATGGCCAGCGGGTGTGGCGCCGCAGGATTGAAGCCGTTCCCACGCGGCGGCGAGCGCACTGCGCGGCACGATGAGGTCGAATCCACCGAGTCCCGATCGGTCCTTTGACGCGACCCGGATCCCGGTGTCCGTGACCGCAAAGCGTCCGGGTTGCGGCACGGGCAGGCCTGCGGCCGACAAAACGCCGGCGCTCTCTGGACCCTGCACGGTCAACACACGGGGGTCGGAATTGGAGACGGTCAGTTCGACGTCGTCGAAGACGATGTACAACCCGTAGCGTTCTTCAAACCACGCAGCGGTCACCCCCTCAAGCACGATGTCGAAGCGGTCTTGTTCGGTGCAGTGGACGTCAATGAGTCCCTGGACCCGGCCGCGATCGTCGCACATGGCAGAACGGTTGCCAGTCCCCACGTCCAGGTCTCGGATGTTGTTGGTGAACATGCCGTTTGCGAAGCGGCGGGCATCCGGTCCCTCCAAGGAAGCGGTGCCCACGTGTGCCAAGTCGATGACACCGGCGCCGGTGCGCAGGGCTTCGGCTTCCGAAGCGGAGTCGCCGAACGAATCGGGAACGTCGATTCCAGCGATGGGGGCGTATTCGACACCCGCGGCGGTGTGCATTGATGACAGTGGGCAGTCGCTCATGATTCGTCCTTGGGCGGTGATGGGGGCGTGCGATCCACGATCACGGTGGGGTTTTCGTCGTCGAGCGCGTCCGTCAACGAGATGGGGGTGAGCGGTGGTGGACGGCGACGAGCCGTGGGTTCGGAGGGGGCCGCGGGTTTGGGCAGGACCCGCGTTTCTGCATCTTCATCCAGGGTCGCATCGCCGTCACCCAGACCAAGCGGAACGCCGTCGATGGGCGGGGGGCGGCTTGCGGCCGGTCGAAGCGTCGGGGTCTCGGCCAGCCGCAGGGGCGGCCTGTGCAGGGGTTCAGCGGGAGTGGTCGGCGGTTCCGGAGGGGAATCGGCCTGCGCAGGCGGTCGGTATTCGGGCGGCGGTGAGGCGTGCTCGTCTCGGGTCATGGCAGGCGGCTCGGGGGCGGGGGTCCCGCTTCGTTCCTGTTGGCGCAGTCGAATCAACAAAAAGGCACCGCCAATCGCCACAACGGCAAGGAATGCGCAGAAAAAACTTCCGGCCAGAACAAACACGAACTCTTGGTCAACGCCTTCCATCAGCGGGCTCCTTCAAGGATTCTAAGGCGTCACCGAGCAATGGCCCACACGGTGGCACCACCCCAATCGGACACGAACAACGTGTCGTCTCCTGCCATGCGTCCCGCCAGCCGGATTGTTTCATTTCCCATCGGCTCGGAGTCGGCGCCCACATCGAATGCCCCCCAGCGGGGTCCCGCGCCGAGCAGCGCTTCGCCGGGTGCATGGAGCCCATTGACCGGGCGGTCATCGATCCGTTCCGGGTCGCCATCCGGCCATTCAATTCGCGTCACACCGTCGGTCCCGCCCACGTAGACCGCGTTCCCGGTGACCGCGACGGTGGACGGCTCGCGGACGCCCGGATCCATCATGTCGACGGTGGAGCCGTCCGCCGCAACGACGAAGAGGGTCCCCACGGTTGGGTCGGGCACCACCCACCGTCCGTCTGGAGCAACGGCCAGGTCGGTGGGTTCGCGGAACACCGTGGTGCCCGCCGCGGTGGCCAGAACCGTGCCTTCGCGGCCATCGAGGCGAAGCAATGCGCCCGACTGCCGGTGGTTTGAGGTGGTGTAGTACAAGTGCTCGCCGTGCCAGGCGATTCCGAACACGGATCCCGCCCGCCGGGTGTGTTCTTCGACCCACGCCGTTTCGGGATCCCACACGTCGATTCGACTCTCTTGGATGCTGATGAACAACCGCCCGTCCGGTGCCATGGCGAGGTCGTACGGTCCGCCCATCACATCGAATGCGGCTTCCGCGTCGATCGTCGCCGGCGGGATCGCCTCGTCGGCCGTGCCGTCGTCGTGCGGGTCGTTGGAGTTGGCCGCGGCGCCCGCCGCTCCCGTATCGTTGGAGTCTGTCTTTGACGCGCATGCGCTGACGAGGGCTGCGAGGACGGATACGCGAAAGAACGGGTGCATACCTGCATCCTGCCATGAAGGATCCCAACATGCCGGAACTCAATGACCTGATGCAATGGATGGACCCCAACAACTGGGGGTTTGGTGCGCTCGACGCCCGCACCGTGGTGGTGGCCATCGGCGCGGCGTTGATTGTGGCGGGCAGCCGACTGTATCGGCTGATGATCTTGAGCCCCGGCATGGTCGGGGGGGTCTTGCTGACCCACCACTACGCCCCGGCTGGCGACGACGTCACCAAGCTGGCCATCACGGTTGGTGTGGGACTGATCGGCGCACTCGTCATGCACCTCATGGAGCAAACGGCGCTTCGCGTGGTGGGCGCGGCGCTGGCGGTGGGCACGGCGATCGCGCTGGGTCCCGAGGTCTTTGGCAAGGCGGTGCCGTGGTTTCTGAACTACGCCGCCGGGGCCCTCGGAGCCATCGGCTTTCCGCTGGTCTACAAACGGGCGCTTCCGCTGCTCACGTCATTGCTCGGGGCCATCGCTGTGGCGTGGGCGCTGGGGCGGGAAACGGACCTGTGGATGCTGGGGATTCTCACGGTGTCGGGGGCGATGCTTCAGACGGTGCTGGCGAGCCGCCGGTAGTGTCCACCGGGCCGGTTTCATTGGCCTGTGCGCCCGGCGGCAAGGTCCCGCCCAGTCGCTCCATTCGCGATCGAAAGCGGGTGTCGCTGAGTTTCGCCTTGCGGCTCTTCGCGACCCATGTCTCGACCGGGGGCGGGTCGATGCCATCGACCGCCAAGAAGGGCAGCAGCGCTCGGCCCAGCTCTTCGACGATCTCGGGGTGATCCTCCGCGCGGTCGATGCGATTGGTCGGGTCGGTCTCGCGGTCGTAGAGGTCGACCCGCAAGCCCCGCTTCATGCTGTGCCAGATCAGCTTCCACTTCCCGATTTGAAGGGCCCGATCTTTGGCGGCAATCAGGTGCGGCAGGAATTCGGTCCGAATGTGAACTTGATCGCTGCGAGGATCGAGTTTGTACCGCTTTGATACCCGCTTGAACGGGTATTTTTTGTGACCCTTTACCCAATACCGCGGTTCGCTCAGGCCTGTCTCCATGTAGACGGTGCGGGGCTCCGCCTCGGGCTCGCCCGTGATCAGCGGCATCACGCTCTTGCCATCCACGGGGTTGGGCCACTCGATTCCCAACACATCCGCCACGGTGGGAGCGAGGTCAATCAAGCGAATGGGTTCATCGACCACGGTGCCGGCGTACTGGGCGCCCGGATGGCCGTCCGGAAAGCGGATCGCGAAGGCCACATTGGTGTGTCCCTCGCCGTAGACGTGGAACCCGTGGTTGGGTCCCCACCACTTGTAGGGCAGGTCGGGCTCCCAGATGTCTTCGCCGTGGTCGGAGAACAGAATCAGGAGGGTGTTGTCCCACAGGCCGCTCTCCTTGAGCTCTGCCACGACTTCACCAACCAAATCATCGGCCATCCGAATCCCCGAGTCGTAGATCTTCAGGTCCTGTTCGGCGATGCGCTGCGCGCGCTTGCCTTTGGCATTGTCGATCTCATTGACCACGAGCGACGAACCCGATGCCGAGTATCGGAAGCGATTTTTGCCTTTGTAGCCCACCTGGTCGAACATGCGGTACCACGGATAGACGCGGTCGCCGGGGACGTGGAGAACGCAGGAATGGACCGCGTAAAAGAACCGATCGGCACGGCTCAGCTCCGCGAGGCCGTCGACGGTCCACTCGACAAACTGTTCGGGTCGGTACGATGAGCCGAACGACTGGTTGTAGGCTTGGACGGGCAACAGGGTGAACCCGACGCGGTTGTGCAGCAGACCGTGGAATGCGCGAAATCGGGGCTCGTTCACACTGATGGCAAAGTTTTGAAGCCCGACCGTGGGTTGGCGAATCATCTGAAAGCCGGTCTCGGGCACCATGTAGGAGAACCGGCTGTCGTCCGTCGCAAAGCCGGTGGCGTAACCGGAGTCCTGCAGCACCTGGGGCAACAGCGCTTGACTCGGCACGAGCCGGTCACTGGTGGGGAGGTTGTCCCGGATCCCGTGGGTGGTGGGCCACGCTCCGGTCATG
The DNA here is from genome assembly GCA_036156175.1 of Myxococcota bacterium. GTDB lineage: Bacteria > Myxococcota_A > UBA796 > UBA796 > UBA796 > UBA796. Next base: position 2,970 of record JAYZVA010000023.1, on the reverse strand, counting down.
GTGGTCGTCCAGGCTGGGTACGTCCGAGAGATCTGCGAGAACGCCTGGGTAAAGATGACGGACTCCGCCAGGACGGCGTCCATGTGGGGGCTGGTGTCTCGAGGGTTCCCGAAGTGCCCCAGGCGATCCGGACGGAGTGCATCCACCCCCAACAGCACCACATTGAATCCCTCGTTGTCGACCGCTTCGTCGGCATCGAGCGGCTGGAGCACGGCGGTGACTGCAGCGGCGTACACCAGGGACATGAGCACGGGGCGCGCAAAGCCCGCGATGGAGGCCCCGGACCATCGCCGCCAGCCCACGACCACAATCGCGATGGCCGCCAGGGCCCACACGCTGTCCACCCACCAGGGTTCGGCGAACTCGGCCCAGTGACGCCGCCACGGAAACCAGCCGTGGAGGGTGGGGAAGGTGATGATTTGACGGGCGATGCCCAAGACGGTCGCACCCACCACCAGAATGCCCCCCGTGGCCGCCCACCGCCGCCGGGACGGGGGGCTCGGGTGCAAGATGTGCATCACCAGGTGAATCAGGATGCCCGCGAGCAATCCCATCACGAGGTAGGCGGTGGCCACGCTCGTCACGTACTCCAGTACGGCGCCTTTGAGCTGTGCAACGGTGGTTTCATCGGTCTTGATTCGGGCGGTTGCGCGTCGAAGGTAGAACAGGCTGTCGAGCGCATCCCAGATGAACAGGACGGCGAACCACGCGATGCCCAAGGCGATGTTGCGAAAGTTTGGGATCACGCTGTGTTCCGAATGACGAAGAGTACCAAGCCGAGGAGTCCCGCAGTGGCGAAGCCACCGAGCACAAGGGCAACGCACCCGACGCCGATGGCCAGAGGACGACGGTTTCGCCCAACAGCGTCTGCGATGACCCCGGTCGGCGGTGGGACCGCAGGGCGTGTAATCGGCCGCTCGGTTCCTGTCCCGCCCAGCCGTCCACCCCACGCCACAATGAGCGGCTCGACCATAGGAAAGACGTCCTCCCGATCGATGTCCACCACGGTGATGGCGGTGCTCAACCCCTCGACAACCAGCCGGGGGGCCGTGGTCGCGGTGCGTTGGTACCGCGCCATGCTCACGGCAGACAACGGTGCAGACTCACGGCGGGCGGGCTGCCACGCACCGTGGACGCCCAGCCGAAGCTCCACCACCAACAGCCGCCGATCCGTGACCGCCATTTGAAACCATACGGGTCGAGACCCAACCGCGGCGCCGGGGCCTGCAAGCGTCGAGACGACGGTCTCCTCGGCATCCAAGAGATCGGAGAAATGGTTGATGGGGTCAGTCATGCCGATGGTGCGCTTGCGGGCGTCGTAACGCGCTGTTTTTACCGGTCGAGCCGATCGCCAGAGCCGACCGACTGGGAACGCGCCGCGGGCCCAACTTTTTCTCGCGCGGTGGTGCTCCCCGTGGCCCCCAGAGCAAAAACCGGGCTATGATGGGGAGTGGCCACAAGGGGGGACCGTGCGAGTCATACTGATCAATCCGCCGATTGATTGCGTTTTGGAGAATGGCAACGCGTCTCCTGTAACGTCCTATCTGTTCTACAACTCGGCGCCGCTGGGCCTCCTGTACATCGCTTCGGTGCTCGAGGGAGCCGGCCATGAAGTGGCCGCCATCGATGGTGCGGCCGAGCAACTGAACGTCGATGGTGTGGTCGAGCGGGTTCGTTTGTTCAAACCCGATGTCATCGGCATTGGGTCGTTCACGGTCAGCTTTGAGACGACGCGCCGTTTGGCCGCGGAACTGAAGGCCAAACTTCCGGACGTCCCCATTGTGCTCGGCAGTTACCACGTGACGTTGGTTCCCGAAGAAGCGATGGAAGATCGGAACTTCGACATTGGCGTGCTTGGCGAAGGCGAGCACACGATGCTCGAGGTGGTGAACTATTACGAAAAGGGCGGCTCGCTCGAGGACATCGCGGGCATCTGTTACCACACCGCTGACGGTCTGCACTTCACTGCCAAGCGCAAGAAGTTCAAGAAGCTGGATGAGCTTCCGTTTCCGGCTCGGCACCTGCTCCCTCCGAACATCTACCGACCGGTGCCGGTTGACGAGCACGCGTTTCCGAAATTCTCGATGGTGACGTCGCGCGGCTGCCCGCACGCCTGCGCATTCTGCCAAAAATCCCGAACGGGCTATCGAAGCCACAGTCCGGGGTACATCGTGGATGAAATTGAGCACCTGGTCCGGGACTTCGGTGTGCGCGACATCGCGTTTGTGGATTCGTTGTTCTGTGCAAACAAGAAACGCGTGCATGCGATTTGCGACGAGATGATCCGCCGCGGAGTCAAGGTGAGCTGGACCTGCTCGAGTCGCGTGGAAGTGGTCGACAAGCCGTTGTTGGAGAAGATGAAAGCCGCCGGGTGTTGGCGGACTCGGTTCGGGGTCGAAAGCGGCTCCGACCGCGTGCTGGATTTCATCTCCAAGGGCATCACGAAAGAAAAGATCCGCAACGCCATCACGTGGGCCGACGAGGTGGGGCTGCGACCCAAAGCGTTCTTCATGGTCGGTCACATGCCGGACACGCGCGAGAGCATCTTGGAGACCATTGAGTTCGCGAAATCCATCCCGCTGCACGACGTGACGGTGCAGATCAACACGATTCTCCCCGAGACACCACAAGAGGAGATGTGGAAGGCCGAAGGCGAGAAGTGGGGCCGCGTGATCAACCCGGGCCACGACGAGAAGTCGTTCTGGGAACCCACCTTCGTCCCGTGGGGCATGGAGCCGGAGGAAATCATCGAGCTCCATCGCCGCTTCTATCGCGAGTTTTATTTCCGCCCGGTCACGTTGGCGCGCCACGCGGAGAGCATGCGTTCGTGGGCCGATGTCCGAAAGTACCTCGCGGCGTCCAACCTCTTCTCGTTCCTGTTTTTCAACCAAGAACGCCCCGCGCTGGAGCGCTTGCGCAGTGTGTTTGGGTCCGGTGGGATTGACGCGGCTGCTGCGAAATAGTGTTCTC
>JAYZVA010000022.1:0-19738 GCA_036156175.1 Myxococcota bacterium | reverse complement strand
GGGTCGGTGTCGTCGCAGTCGCCGCCGTCGCAGACCGCATCCGCCGCCGTTGGTGCACCAAACCCGTCTCCGTCGGCGTCCGTGCAGTCGTCGCAGGCATCGCCGACCCCGTCGCCGTCGCTGTCGATCTGGTCCGGATTGTCTTCGTCGGGGCAGTTGTCTGTCGCGTCGGCGATCCCATCCGCGTCCCCATCGATCTCGATGACGGCCACCACGGCCGTGAGCTGCGAATCCTCGTCGACGTCGGTGTAGCTGACCACCATGTCGCCGGTGCGGTCGTAAACAACCCGGAACAACTCGTCGGATAGCCGCGAGTTGGTGGTTGAGCCGCCGCTGGGCTCCAGGTCGGGATCATCGCCATCAAGGCCCGTGACGAGGTCGTCGTTGGTGTAACCGAACGAACCCTGTGAAATTAGGCTGTTCCAGTCTTGACTACCGCAGTTCCCATCGTGTGCGGGACCGTCGTCCCGTCCGCCCACGGTCGTGCTCAGAAGAAACCCGTCCACTTCAGCGGTGTTCGATTGGTCGTTCGAGCACTCATTGGAAATGCCGTATGACACCACCGCCTCTGCGACCGCATTGGCCCGTGGAAGGTCGGTCAGAACAGCGGCCCCGGATGCCACGTTGTCGGTGGCGATCACAACGTGGCGCCGACCGACCAACGACAAGTCCTCGTACACCACCGCCAAGGTGGCGCCATGGGTGCCGGTGCCGAAATGGAAGCTGCTCTCAACGTCGCCGTTCTCTGCGTAGCTGACGGACCCGCTGCCCGTAATCCCGAAAACGGACGGGTCGAGATCGTAGACTTCGGTGGCATCCGTTTCACTGACCAAGAGGGCGGCCGTGAGTGGAATGGCGTTCACGTATACGCCCGACCCGGTGACGGTGGAGAACCCCTCCATCTTGGCATGCAGAATCAAAAACGCATCGGTGACGGTGGCCGTATCGGGTATTTGAACCGTAAAACTCTCGCCCGCAATCAGGTCGCTGCCAGACGCCGTATGAGACGTGGTACCTGACGCATCAACCGATACGCCGCCGTATATTGTTTCCTGAAAGACAATCTCGGTCGCGGCGCTCGGTGCGCTGAAAAGTATGAACGGTAAGAGTTTCACGGGTCTTATTTGATCTCCAGAAGTTCGACGTCGAATACAAGCATACCTGATGGGCGACCCTTTCGGCCCTTGTATGCCAGATCTTCTGGGATCCAGAACCGCGTTTGCTCGCCTTCGACCATCAGTTGGAGGCCTTCGGTCCATCCAGCGATGACGCCGCCCAATGGGAACGTTGCGGGGCGCCCACGCTTAAAGGACGAGTCAAAGGTCGTGCCGTCGGTCTGCCAACCGGTGTAGTTCACCGACACTTTGCTTGCCGCGGTCGGGCGCGCCGCGCCCGTGCCTGCCTTGAGGACTTTGTAGGCCAAACCACTGGCGGTTCGTTTTGCATCCGCAGGCGGCTCGGCGACGTCTTCGGGAGCGGGAAATCGCTCACTCAGGGTTGCCGCGATGGCGATCAGCTCGATGTCGAAGACAAGCATTCCAGACGGGCGCTTGGGGCGCCCTTTGTAGGCGAGATCTTCGGGGATCCAAAACCGAGTTTTCTCTCCTTCGACCATCAACTGAACGCCTTCGATCCAACCGGGGATCATGCGGTTCAGCGGCGCGTTCAAGGGCCGACCGCGCTTGTGTGAGCTGTCGAACATCGTGCCGTCGGTCTGCCACCCGGTGTAGTGCACTTCAAGTTCGCTGGTGGCCTTTGGATTGACGGTGCCCGAACCGGCCTTGAGCACGCGGTAGGCCAGCCCGCTCTCGGTGGTTGATGCGTCCGCCGGCGGCTCGGCCACATCCGGTGGAGCGGACATGGGCGCCGCGTCGGTCGGCTGGGATGCTTCGGTGGAGGAAGGCGCTGGAGTGGAGGCGGCATCGTCGGCCCCGCTGCAGGCAAACAGCAAAACAAAGATCGAAGTGTTCATGGGCGGAGCGTAACGCGATGACTCCGCAGCCGCTGGTCGAGTGCATCGGACGAATTTCGTCCGCATCTCGGGTTGTCAACTGAACCCGAAGGTGTTCCTTTTCGTTATGCCTCTGACCCCCGGTTCCATCATCGACGTTCGGTCGCCTGCCGTGTTTGAACGTTGGCTCATCGCCTCGCTGCGCAGCTTCGGTTCAGCCAACGGGATCCGACGGATCGTCGTGCCGTCGGAAAGCCTGCGGCAGCATTGGGTTCGCCGGATTGCCGGCGCTTGCCGAGCGACGGTGGGTGTGGAGGTGTGCACCCACAAACGGTTCGCGCGGACGATCGTGCACGACCAGGAAATTCCCACGGCGGACCGTGACCAGTGGGCCGACGAGCTCGTGCGGGAGTTTTCGGCCGATGAGCCGGCGCTGTGGCGGGCACTCGGCGAGCTGGACGATGGCTTTGGACTCGTGGCGAAACAGGTCCGGGAACTGCTTGACGCGGGACTCACCGCTGCCCATGAAGCCGCCATGTTGGAAGCGGTGGGCCATCTTCCGGGCCGAGGCGGGATTGGGGCCGGTGTTCCGCCACGGATCGCAGCATTGGTCCGGGTGGCCTGCCGCGTGCAGCAGGCCACAAAAGGAGTCGGCGTCTGCACCGGGCCGCTGTTGTTTTCCCGTGCCCGCGAACTGGTGGAAGCGGAGCCTTCGGTCAGGGCAGGCATCGAAGGCACAGCCTTCGTGGGATTCGCGGATGCCACCGGGCGGCTCGCCGATCTGATCAAGGCCGCTCAAACCCACGCGGGCGCAGTTGTGGTGCTCGATTCTCCCCCGAACCCAAGCACCCCCAGCCGCGTTGACCCGGGTCGCGAGTTTGCCGCGGCCTATCGAAGCCGGTTTGACGCTGCTGATGCAGTCGAGTGCGGAACCCTCTCGGCCCCCGTCCACTTGGTGCACGTAGGCGCGTCCGATCCGTATGCCGAAGCCAGGGACGTGGCGGAACGGGTCCAGGCATTGATTGCCGATGGTGTGCCTGCCGAGGACATTGGGGTCGTCGTTCGAATGCTTGAGCCTTGGGTTCACCCACTGGGAGAAGCCTTTCGGGAGCGCGGTGTGCCGTTCTCGGGGGTCGATTCAAGCCGCCCCGGCGGGGGCGTATTCCGGCGCGCGAACGCGGTTGCGCGGGTCCTGTCGGATGGTGCCGCCGCACCCGCGTCGGCGTGGCTTGAGGCGTGTGGCTGGACGGGCGGCGGGCTCGATCAGATGGCGATTGACTCCGTTGGTGCGCGCACGATTGACGAGGCTGCCGTAAAATGTCGCGGTGTGATCCGATCCTCTGCCATTCGGGGGCTCGTCCCCGGTGAAGCGTCGCCGAGGGTGGCCTCGGTGATGATCGACGCTGAACGAATGAAGCGATTGCGCCGGAGCGCCGAGGAGCTGCGGGACGCACTGGAGGGATGGGCGGGGTCGCATACGCCGGAAGTTCACCGGAAGCACCTGAGGGATCTCTTGGTGAAAAGGCTGCGCGTCGACGCATCGTCTCCGATCGTGGACACGGCGCTACGCACTGTTTCCCAAGTCCCCACCGGTTGTCAGATCGACCAACGCGGCGTTGCCCGGATGTTCTGCCAGGCCGTTCGTTCTGTCGGCCGAAGCAAGATCGGAGGGGCCGGCGGCGGCGTTGCGGTGCTCACAGCAACCGAAGCACGCGGGCGCAGCTTCCACAGCGTATTCCTCATGGGGCTCGTTCGCGGCGAGTTCCCGAGGGCCGTCCAGGAGGACTCACTCTTCCCCGATGCCGCGCGACGAGCCCTGCAGGTTGTGTTGCCCGATCTTAGGCTCCGAATGGACGGGCTGCTTGAAGAACGCTTTTTGTTTGCGCAGCTGGTCAACAGCGCCCCTGCCGTCGTCCTGACATCGAGTCGAATCGCGGCCGACGGGAAGCGCCTCCATCCGTCACCGTTTCTCAACGAACTGATGTTGGCCGGTGCGCTGGATTCAGTGCCGGAACCGATCCTTGAGGTGACGCCGACGGCGTGGCGAGAAGCCGTGAATCGGGGATTGCAAGGGGCGGAAGCCGGTGAGGTCATCGGTACGGCCGTCCAGGGCGGCCTGGCGCCAATGGCGGGGGTCGGTGTTCCGCTTCCAGCACCGGAGGTGAACTTCGGGCATGTCGGTCCCGTTGTTCATTCCCTGGATCCGCGAAATCGCCCGGTTTACGTCACGATGGTGGAGCAACTGGCCCGTTGTCCATGGTCGGCGTTTTTGCAGCGGATGCTCGGGATTCGCGACCGGGTGGGTGCAGGCACGGACCTCCCCAGCGTGTCGAATCACCTCATCGGATTGACCGTTCACGCCACCGTTGACCGGGTGGTCCAACACACCGTTGGGGGTGCGGTGCTGGCCGAGCCGTCGGCCATGGATTGGCCGGACGAGCCCACGCTGCGGGCGTGGGTGGAGGACGCAGCCCGGGAGGCGTTGCGCCAACAGGGCGCGGGGTGGATTGGCTTCGCGCGCGCCGTTGTGCCGCCCGCCATGGTCGCGCTCGGGCTGCTCCGAACCATGGACACCGAGCTTGATGGAATTCTTGGGGGAGAGGTCGATCTCGTGTGGAACGCGCCAAACGGGCGGGCGCTCTCGTTTCGTGCCGACCGCATCGAGGCGCAGGCGGGCGAAACCTTGGTGACCGACATCAAACTCGGTCGTCCACCCACCGAGCACAAGACGGAGTCCAGTCGACGGAAAAAAATTGTGGAGGCGGTACGGCGGGGCGAACTGCTCCAGGGCCCTCTGTACGCGCGGAGTGAGTCGGCCGATCGCGGCCGATACGTGTACCTCAATCCGACGAGCGAGTTGCCCGTGCGAGAGTTCGTTTTTCACGCGGATGATGACGAGGTCATCGGGGCGATGGACCGCATCCTCGAAGAGGTCAACGCGGTCGTCGAAACCGGGGCAATGTTTCCTCGAGTGAGTGAGGCCGACCGCGACAAAAAGCCGACTGCGTGCAGCCACTGTCGGGTGCGCGAAGTCTGCGCCGTGGAGGACTCAACGGCGCGCCGGGCGGTGATGAACAGGGTCGGGGGCCGGGAGAACGACGCGGCGCATAGGGCCGAACGGGCGCTCTGGCATCGGGGGTCTGAATGACCACTGGAGCACTGCACGATGACGCCTTGGCTCGGCGGGTCGCTCGGTCGGAGTTTGACCGGCCGGTGATCATGCGGGCCGGGGCCGGGACGGGCAAGACGGCAGCGCTTGTGGCACGAATCGTCTCCTGGTGTACCGGCCCCGGTTGGGCGATCGAAGCCGCAAAGCATGACGAACCTGCCCGTGTCGCCGATGCTGTCATGTCGGGAATCGTCGCCATCACGTTCACTGAGGCGGCGGCGGCCGAAATGGCCGAGCGGATTGCCGAGGCCCTCCACGAGCTTCGTGAGGAGCGGCCCGTTTGCGGCATTCCCAGCGACGCACTTCACGGCGAAGCGGCAACGCGCGCTGCGCTCCTCACGCAGGCCGTCGAGCACATGCACGTACGGACAATCCACGCGTATTGCCGGAGCTTGTTGGCACGGTTTCCCATCGAGGCAGGGATCCACCCCGAGTTTGATGTGGACGCCGATGGTGAGGCCACAGCGCGGATGGTCAGGGCCGCGGTCGAAGAACATTTGTCCGCGCGGCTCGACTCGAATGATGCCTCAATCCTGGAGTTGTTTGCGCTTGGAAAGACGCCCGCGGACGTGGAAGAGGCGGTGGCGACGCTCGCGCATTCGGGAGTGGCGGCGTCAACGTTGTCTACGAATGCCTTTGCAGACCAGAACGTTGGCCAATGGCTGTTGGCGACTCGCAACTCGATCACCGACTTATTGAATGCCGCCGGTGCCGCATTCGATTCGGTCAAACGAGGAAACGCCCCCAAATTGATGGTGGGGTTGGAGGCATTGCGCGATTCATTGACCGTCGATTGTCCGCTCTCGTTGGCGCAGGCGCGGTTGGACGAAGAAGTTCCGTCAAACCTTGTGAACCACTTGGCGAAAGCGTGGGCCCGAGGCGATGCGGGCAAGGCTGAAACCGAAGCGTTGCAGGGGTGCAGTGCATCGTTCGCCGACCGCTCCACTGAGGTGTGGCATCGGTTGGTGTGCCTGAAGGGGGCGGACCAACGGGGCTACGAGGTCTGCCTTCAGATTGTTCAGCCAATCCTTCAGGATGTCCAGGCGCGGATGCGGGCCGAGGGGGTGGTGGTCTTCTCGGAGCTGCTCAAACGGGCGGCGCGCGTCTTGGCAAATCCGGGTGTGCTGGCTGCCGTTCAGAGCGGGATCACACAACTGTGCGTCGATGAGTTTCAAGACACCGATGGGGTGCAGTGTGACCTGATTCGAAATTTGGCCCTGCGCGGTCCAGTGGCCCGTCGACCCGGGTTGTTTCTGGTTGGCGACCCAAAGCAGTCCATCTACGGCTGGCGCAGCGCAGACTTGCGGGCCTACGAGGCGTTCATTGGCGAGGTGATCGAGGCGGGGGGGGTTGAGCACGGGATGGTCCAGAACTTTCGTTCCACCGCACCCATTCTGGCCGAGGTCGACGCATTGATGGCTGGTCTGATGCAACCCAAGCCCGGCGTCCAGCCCGCCTATGAGTCGCTTGTGGCGGCCCGAGGTGTCGGCGAGGAGCAAAGTCCCGTTTCGCTTTGGGTGTCTTGGGATGCAGCAGCGGGCGCGCCGGCTCCGGATACATCGGTGGTTCGTGGCCGTGAGGTTGAGGCCCATGCGCTGGCGGCTGACATTCTTCGCTTGCGTTCCGCGGGCCAGGATTTGGACGAGGTCGGCGTGTTGTTTCGTTCGACGACCGACCTCGAAGTGTATCAGCGTGCGCTGCGGGCCGTTGGCATCCCATACGAAGTCACGCGGGACCGGAACTACTACCGACGCAGGGAGGTTGTCGAAGCCGCGGCGATGCTCCGTGCCGTACTCGATCCGCTCGACACCTTGGGGTTTCTCGGGTTCATTCGGTCTTCGATGGTCGGGGTCCCCGCACACGCCTTGATTCCGTTGTGGATCAGGGGGGTGCCGGGCTTGTGGGCGGACCTGCACGAGCCCGAGACCCTCAAACCGCTCCTGGACGCGGCGGAGGCAGCTCAACGAATGGCGCCGGACGGTTTGTCGAAGCGCGACGATGGGCCATCGGATGATTGGCTCGGTCGCTTTACGCGTGCGGTGACGTTGGTCCAAGAGCTGCGGCAAGCATTCGCTGAGACGCCGTTTGACGAATGGATCTGGAACGTCCGCGCGTTGTTGCTGCCCGATGTGCACGCGTCGACGCAGTACCAAAACGAGTACCGAGTGGCGAACTTGGAGGCCTTCTTTCGGGGAGTTGTCGACCAGATGGACCAGTCATCCGGCGACACCGCGCGACTGCTTTGCTCCTTGCGCGAGGCCGTGTCGCAACAGCAGGAGGCGGAAGAGGCGCGACCGCTCGATGCCGATGGGGTTGTCAAGCTGATGACGATCCACAAGGCCAAAGGCTTGGCTTTTCAACACACCTATGTGATGGATTTGCACCATGGGTTGCGCACAAGCACGCGTCCGACTGGCACGACTGTGGACGCCCAAGCCGGGGTCCAACTGATGGGGATCTGGCCGCTTGGGTACGAACTGCTGTGGCATCGGGCGGACGTGGTTGCAAAAGCGGAGCGCATTCGGCTGGTCTACGTGGCGATGACCCGTGCCCGCGACCGCCTCGTGTTGGCTGGTACGTGGCCAATCGCAATGCGCGGTCCAGGGCGGGCGAGGGCACTGACCGATCTGTGGAGCGAACGTTCACCGCCGCTGCCGAACTTCGCGAAACTTGCCGAAAGCCTTGATCCCACGGGGCGGGTGACCCATGGTCCGATCGAGGTTGTTTTCCCGGCGGTTGCAATGGGCAAGCCAACCCCGCCTCCAGCGGGCGGCTCTGCCCCGATCAAGCGGCGCGAGATCGTGGATTCATCGGTTCTCGAGTCTGCGCTCGTTCGAATGCGCCGGCCACTCACGCAGGGCCCGTCACAACAGGGCGACGCCGAAGGTCACGACGTTGATGCTGCCAAATCGAGTCTTCGTTCGGAAGATGCACGACTTTTGGGGACCATTGTTCATTGGATGTTCGAGCATTTTCCTCGGGATTGCGCCGTGGACAAGAGTTCGCTTCCCGATCTGTTTGAGCGCGCTGCGCGGCTGGTGTCTCCAGGGAAGCCGTTGTCTGCTGAATTGCGGGAGCGAGCAGATGCCTTGATTCGCTCGCTCGGAAACGGACGACTGATCGCTCGTTTTGAGGAGGTCGAGGTCCTTGGGGTGGAGGTGCCGATGACGCTTCGGTCCTCGGGAACGGAGGGGCCTGTGGTCGCGTGGGTCGGCACCATCGACCTGATTTTTCGGGATCCGGATACTAGCCGGCTCGTGGTCGCCGACTTCAAAACAACCTCTGTCAACGGACGCGACCCGGAGGCAATTGCGGCGCAGTACCGGGGTCAGGGTGACGCGTATACCGAGGCACTCCAGTCCGCCCTGAGCCTTGCGGAGCGGCCGGTTTTTGAGGTGTGGTTTGTGGAGATCGACGATTGGGTGGCCCTGCCAATCGCTTAGTCCGCCTCGACGCACCAGCTTGAGAGTGCGTCGACGTTTTGGATTCCCTCCGCCGCAAGCGGAGACGGTTCGCCGAAGGCATGACTGCTGACCCAAACCTCGGCCGCCGTCATCCCGTTTGGCGGCACCGTGTGCCCAAGCTGATGCTCGCACAGCACAACGTAATGCCCGTCCTCCGATAGTTGACCTGCGAGCCCCTTGGTGGATGAGTCGAAGTCGATCAGGGTCATCCCACCGCCCGGCCATTGATCGGTGGCGCCGCCGGTCACCAACAGCGATGGCACCGCGACCGCAGGGGTGCGGTAGGCCGACAATGGCTCGTCGAATGTGAGCATGTCGATGTCGCTTCCGCCGGACAGCTCCACGATGGATGCCAGCGTGTCTGCGCGCGAACCGACCAGCACGGTTGTGAACAGCGCGCCTCCGCTGTTGCCGATGGCGTGCACGCGCCGGAGATCGACTCCGAGCTCCTGGTGCGCGCAGGCCCGCAGGTCGTCGTACAGTTGAATGTCGGCGCTGGCGGAATCCTCAAGGTCCCAGAGGTAGAACTGGAAGCCCATCCGCGTCATTGTACCGGCCTGCGGGAGCGCAAACACCACGCCCAGCTCATCGGCGAGTGCCTGGAGGCGCAGACCATTTGCCATGTAGGACGTGGGTATCGGAATCGAACGCGGGTCGAGCAGCCCATGAAAAAAATAAACCAACGGCATCCCGCTGGAGACGTCGGATGGGACAACCATGGTGACGGTTCTGTCCCGTCCGCCACTCGAGAATGTGTCGGTGCCGGTCTCATTCATCGCCGGGCACGCGCCGTCGCTGGGGAGTCCCGGAGGCCGGAGTGCGGGTGCGCTGACCGTGGTTCCCCCCGTGTCTTTGGCGTTCAATGCTTCGTTTGAGCACGATACAGCGGCGCTGGCGACCACCGCCATCAGCGAAGGAAAAACAATGGAACGATTCATGGGCGGACGCCTTGGATTGCCGCATCGAAGAGCTGCTCAAAATCGACGAGGCTCATGGGTCTCGGATTCGTCCCGGTGCTGGGGTCGCGAAGCGCAGCGTCCGCAAACGCGGGGATGTGGTGGCTTCGAACACCCAGGTCCGCGAGGGTGTTGGGGATGGAATACCGCTCCCGGAGGTCGCAGATCCACCTCAAGAATCCATCGAAGGTGGGTTTCTCGATGCCAATGTGGCGAGCCAACCGGACGATTCGCGGTTCGATGGCGTCACGATTGGCGATCAGAACGTATGGCATCACAACTGCAATGGTGCGTCCGTGGTGTGTGTTTAAGTGTCCGCCAACAACGTGCGCCATGCTGTGCATCGCACCCAAGCCTTTTTGGAATGCCGTTGCACCCATGAGCGACGCGACCATCATGGCGCTCCGGGCTTCGAGATTTGCGGGGTCGTTGACGGCTTGGTCCAGGTGGCTGGCGACGAGTCGAATGGCTTCCAGGGCGATGCCGTCCGCCATGGGATGGTTTCCAGCGGCGCAGTATCCCTCGAGGTTGTGTGACAACGCGTCCATTCCGACAACCGATGTGATGTGCGCTGGAAGCCCCAGTGTCAGCTCCGGGTCGGCGATCACCACGGGGGGCAACATCTTTGGGTGAAAGATGATCTTTTTGGTGTGCGTCGCCTCATCGACAATCACCGACGCTCGGCCCACCTCCGAGCCGGTCCCAGAAGTGGTGGGGACTGCAATGACGGGCGCCATCCCGTCGGCGTTTACACGCCTCCAATTGGCTCCGACGTCTTCGAAATCCCACAGCGGCCGTTGCTGTCCAACCATTAAGCCAATGGCTTTCGCAGCATCCAGCGCGCTTCCACCACCCAACGCGATCACGCCATCGTATTTTCCGGCGTCAAAGTGACGGACACCGTCCTCGATGTTGCGGCCAACCGGGTTCGCTTGGATGTCACTGAAGACCCCTACGGGCTCGCCAAGCGCACGAAGTGCGCCCTCTACGGTGCGGAACACCGGCAGGGCGTGGATTCCCGGGTCGGTGACCACCAAGGGGCGCGCGATCCCGAGGGATGCGCATGCCTCTGGTAGCTCCTGGATGCGGCCAGGTCCGAACCGCACTGCGGTGGGGTAGTTCCAATTGGCATGGGAAGCGATCGTCATGAGGGCATCCGGGTTCGGAAGTGGAACGACTTGGCCCGGGTCAGGTGCTCAAAACCCAGACTGGAGAGGGTGACCCCCCGTCCAGAGTGCTTGACTCCCGTCCAGGCTAGCGCGGGGTCCAGATAGTCGCATCGATTCATGAATACGGTTCCGGCCTCCACTTGCTCTGCCAGGTTGGTGACCTTCACCTCGTCGGCGGACCAGATCGAGGCCGTCAAGCCAAAGGTCGAGTCGTTCATCAAACGCACCGCATCATCATCGTTGCGGACGCTCATGATCCCGGCACACGGCCCGAATGTCTCGTCTGCCATCAGGGCCATGGAATGGTCCACATTGGTCAGCAACTGCGGTGCCACATAGGTGGAGTCCGCCCGCTCTTTTGCCCAAGCGGTCGCGTCCAGCAGCGGCCTGGCGCCGCTTTCGAGTGCGCGGGCCATCTGTGTGCGGATGCCGTCGGCGTTGCGCTGTCGAACGACGGGACCCAGCGTGGTTGCGTCATCCCGCGGGTCGCCGAGCGTCCACGCCTTTGCCGCCGCGACAGCCGCCTCGATGAACTCGGACGCCACGTCCTCGTGCACGTAAATTCGCTCGATTCCACAGCAGGATTGTCCGGAGTTGAACAGCACGCCCTCGACGATGTTTTCGGCGGCAAAGGCCACGTCGGCGTCTGGCCGCACATAGGCGGGGTCGTTCCCTCCAAGTTCGAGAACTGCAGCGATGAAGCGGTTTCGACCTGCACGGGAAGCGATGGCGCGATTGACCTGGATTCCTCCAGCCACGGAACCCGTGAAGCAGACGTGGTCGATGCAATCATCTCCCAATACCTGCCGAGTGGCCTCGTGGTTCATGTGAAGCGCTTGAAACACGCCCGCCGGGAGGTCCGCCGCAGCGAACGCGTCCGCGAAGTGCTCCGCAGCGAGCGGGGTTTGGTCGCTGTGTTTAAGGATGACAGCGTTGCCGGCGATCAGGGCAGGCACGATTGCATTGACAGCCGTCAAGTAAGGGTAGTTCCAAGGGGAGAGCACCAACACCACTCCCAGTGGTTCCCTGCGCATGAACCGCGTAAACCCCTCGATGGGTGCAGGGTGAATGTCGGCAAGGCAGTCGGGGGCAATGCCCATCATGTGCTCCGCTCGTCCGACCATTCCGTCAACTTCCAAGCCCGCCCACCGCGCTGGGCGGCCCATGCACAGGGTCAGGGTCTCCGCAATCGCATCGCGCATGCCGGCCATGTGCTGCATGGCCGCACCAACGGCAGCGATGCGGTCGGTGAGGGGAGTCGCGCGCCACTCGCGTTGCGCCCGTTTCGCATCATCCAGTGCGCGCGCAATCTGCGCGGGGGTGGCTTCCGTTCGACGGACAACAATCGAACCATCGACGGGCGATACGACTCGAAACTGCTTTGGCATGCGCACCTCAATGACGAATCATACGCGCGCGGCTCTCGGTTGTCATCGGCGATCGAGCCCGGTGATGGTGACCGGGCTCGCCCCGCGATTCGTTACTCGCTCGTGGCGGCCTCATCGTCGTTGTCGCCATCTTCGTCGTCTGCGAGGTCTTCCAACTGCATCGCCAGAACGGCCTTGTGCAAGATGTCCTGCTGAGCAAGGGACAACTCGCGGAACTCCAGGCCGTAGCGCAGCCACGACTCCCGCTGCTCGGACGGCACCGCCCGTACGCAGGTCGCCCTCAGCTCAACCCATTGATCGAGAAGGGGCAACGTGAGGCTGATGCGTCCGCCCGATGGAAGGTCGTACGCGGATTCGATCGCGCATCCCCCAATCGACAGGTCCACAACGGTCGCGTCGAAGCTCTCGCCGGTTGGGCCCCACGGTCCGCCTTCCGTCACTTGACTGAGAATCGCTGCTTCCAGTTCCACCTCTGTGGCGACTCGATACCCTTCGCGCTGGTTGTACACGCGCACCTCGTTGGGAACATCGACAATCAAAAGGTGGGTATTCCGGGGATTGGGGATGACCCCTTCCAAGGGCGTCGGAACCGAACGAACAACCTTTGAGTCAAGTTGGTACACCCCCTCGGACTGGCCGATCTCAACCGTCACCCATGTGTTGATGGGAACAGAACTGCCCGGTTGACCGGGGAGCACGATGGCGACGCCGGATCGGTGTTCGACGGCCACTCCGGGGCTCATGTCCACGACCGTGTCCCCGTGGGACATGATCCGGACGAATCGGCACGGCCCCATGATTCGAGAAGTAGATCGGGGCCCCAGGGTGTCCCAAGGCAAAATCCGGGTTGGCGAACGACACTGACTCCAGAAGTCTTCAACGACGCCATCTCGGTCGCTGATCAGGTAGCGGACATGGCCTTTATCGGTCGAGATGATGATTTGGTCCTGCCTTGCCCGAGGGCCGCCGTCGAGGCGGCAGACTTCGTCGAGGGCAAACTCGACCTCTTTTTCTCGGGACGCTGGGCCGCCGAGTGGCAGAAATAGAATTCGTCGCCGCAAGAGCAAGAGCCATCCAAACCGAGCTTCGTACTCGCTGACCTGCTCCATCACAAAGGTCCCGAGCACGATCTGTTCGCCGTGCTCGTATTCGACTTTCCGGGACCAGCTATCGATCGTCTTTTGGTAGCGCGGTGGCCCACTGAGTCCGCGCATGGCGAGTTGATAGTGATGGTCGCGGATCAAATGCCGCAGGGACCCGAAACGGTCTTGAATGTCCGCCATGGCAAAGGTGTGCACCTCGTGCCCCACTCGCACGAGCATCTTTCGGTCGGGCCAGCCGCGGATGGAGATTCGAGTGATGTCTTTGATCGCAAACTCGAATGGTTTGACTCCCACGATCGTGTCGAGCAGCCCCGTCGGCGTGTACCGAATGTGGTTGAGCGTGAACTGGAGCTCGCCCGGATGGGCGATGGGGCCTCGTCGAAGCAGGACCTCCCAGGTATCGAGCGCCACATCCGCAACGGACTCCTCGTCATGGTCCTCGCCGAGCATCAACTCCAGCGAGGTGAACAGCTGACTCGTGAGCGCTCCCCCAAGGACGACCGGACCGCCCTTCGTCTCGAGGTGGAGACGGCGCCGAAGCCCTTTGAGTTTCCATTCATCGACTTCGCTGAGCGGGATGTCGATCTGTGTCGAGCTCCACAGCACTTTCTCGAGGCCCAACCCAGAGAAGAATCGAAAGCGTCGGTCGGTCAGCGTCAACTCGCCGCGCACCGCCATCACGTCATTCACGAAGCACTCGGCGCGGCCCTGGAGCAGGACCTGTTCGCCGGACTCGAACGTTGGCTGGTTTCCTGCGGTGGGCGGCCCTTCGGACGAGCCCAACTCGGCCAACAACGCGGCCAACCGTGCGTGGACCCGAAGCGCCCCGCGCCCCGACAGTCGGTGGCTGACCTTTCCGGCCTTGATCGCCAAGTTGTGGTTGATTCCGCCGGCCGACACCTCGGTGATGGCGTTCACATCGATGATGAGGTCTTCTGCACCGGTCAGGCGGTCAAGGACTTTTGATGGTCGAAATCGCAGTTGCGATTGCGTGAGCGAGAGCACACCCGTGTGGGCCAATGGGCCACGATGGTAGAGGCAGTCATCACTGCTGAGGACCACTTCGCTGCTGACTCTGGGCATGCTGCTTGGCATCGAAGAAATATAGCCTCTACAAACCAATCCGCCAGCCCAAACCGTAGGTTTCAGGGCAAATACCGCGCAATGAAAAACGTTTGAGGGTGGCCAAGAAACCGGGCCACGTACTTGGGTTTTCGGATCGTTTCATGCTGTTGTTAAGCGTTTGTCTTGACCGCAATCAAATGGTTGAAGTCCGGTGAAGCGCCAGAGTTTTCAGCCGATCCGCCGGGTCCACCATCTCAACATCCAATCCGAGGTGTACATTCCACGCCGCATCCATGGTTGGAAGCACTGCGACCGGGAAATCCCGGGGAACTTTGAGAACGGTATCCACGCAGGCCGGCACAGCCTGCAAGAGCGTCAACGCTTCCTCGGGTTGAAACGTCGACCCTGGACCGCCCCATGGGGGGTCCAAGTAGACCCCGGAACGTCGGTCTGCGACGAGTCCCATCAGGGCGTGGTCCGCGGACTTGAGGGCAAATTCGATCGAATCCAGGACGCCAAAATGCCGGGCATTCCGCATCGCCAGGTCGAGGCGTTCCGCGTTCGTATCGGAAGCCAAAACCCGTTTTCCATTGAGCGCGAAGCCGATGGCGTCTGCGCCAGCACCGCAGAAGGGGTCAATAATCAGTTCGCAGTGACCGAGCAGTTTGGCATGCAGGTCGGCAAGGGACCGAGGGGACGCGGAAAATCGACCCTCTGAGTCGGTGTGGGGAAGCCATGTTTGATGGTTGCGCGTTGGTTTTCGCGCGCGCTGGCCCCTTCGGAGCGGAGGCAGTCGCTGGCCTTCCGGCACGGTCATTGAGAGGCTCAAGTGACCCCCGGCAAGCGCATGGCGATCGAGGTGGTGATGCAGTCGGACTGCATCCCGCGCATCGAGAACGATCCTTCCACCGGTGGTCCCGAGCCACCTGTCGATGCCGTGGATCGGGTGAACAACCCCAACAACGTTGACCTTGACGGGGAGCGTGCCGGCGAAGATTGGCGGAACATGATGCTTGTAAAATGCCTCAACGGCGTCAAACGACGCGCTTCGTTCGGCTTGATTGGCGGCATTGACGCATCCGTAAAGCGCGCGTTTGAGCGAACCGATGTCCATATCGGTCGTGACGGTCGCATTGAGCATGGCCTCGACCGCGGCTCGTTTGGCCAGCGGTCCACGAACCGTTTGCTGTCGCGCAAACTGAATGATCAAGCGCCACGCTGTTTTCGTCGACACGTGCGGTTTGCTTTCTGCGAGGACCTTTCGAACAGTGGTCATTCCGTCTCGCGGTGCTCGGGGGCGAGCGTCCACAACAGCCGGGCGAGCTCAACCAGAGCCAGCGTGTCGCGTTTGCAGTACGCAAGCAAGTCCTTGCGGCGGGGGTCCTGGCTGCCGGTCGATTGGGATGCATCATCCACCAGAAACTGTTCGAGAAGGAGGCTCGCCAAGTCGCCGCGGTTCACAACCAGGTCATCGTAGGCCAGCTTGGGCAGCAGTGCACCCACAACCGTTTTGAGGTTGAAACGACCGTGAAAATCAGGGTGGTAGAGATGCTCCCGAACCACGGGCAGCAGGTCGACGAACCGGGTTGTGGAGGCCAGCAGCGCATCGCGGTCGGCCTCGCAGGCAGAATCAGCCAGCATGGTCAGCATGTTTTGCTCAAACTGAGAAAAGTAGGCGACAAACGAACCCGTTTCCCGGACAATTGGCGCCAAGAAGGCGGCCAGTTCGGGTCGCGGGTCCCCCGAACCACTCGCGAGCCACTCGAGATGATGGACTGCGCCTTCAGCATCCATCTGGTGGACCGACACTTGCACTGGGATGGCCTCGAAGGGGCGGCAGCCGGCCCACAAGGGGATGGCGGGTTGTACTGCTTCAAAATCGATGAAAGACGTCGGGGACACGATCCCGCCCAAGGCCGCTGCAATGCCCGGGTCAACGACCAAGCTTCCCGACTGAACCGCTCGGCGCTGCCGGTCGGCAATCGGTGGCAATGGGAAGTCGGAGGGAATGTCGGAAATCCGGGTAATGCCCCCGGACTGCAGGCGCTTCAGCACTCGGTCCTTTACCCGATAAAGGTCGGAGAGTGAATGCTCCGTGGGTTCGCCCTGGCAGGCCTCAAGTTGAGCGCACGGACGCGGCCGCGTGCAGTGCGTGCCGGGCTCCGGGTCGGGCGGTTTATCCGCAGAATGGTCCTGCATGGCTGCAAACCGCGGACCCAGTCGGGCGACGGCCGTTTCGACCGTTGATGTGATGTCTTGGGTCAAAAACAAGGGCTCGGGCCCCGGTGCTCGGTGGGCTGAGTTGAGGTGGATGAGCATGCACCCATCGATGGGTACCTGCGCACCCCGCAAAGCCCACCATTGAAGCGCAACCCGCTCCAGATGGTGGCGCCGCAGTGTGGCACCGGGTTGGACGGCGATGAGCGTGCGGCCGTCCATGAGGCCGTCAATTTGAAGCGTCACCGCAGGGGTCCGTATCCGAAGATGGTGCTCGGCGTTGGGCGCAACGGCCTGGAGGGCTGCGGTGACCAGGCGGCGCCGGCTGCGTCGTCGAACCTGGTGCTCGATGCCAACTGCGTTCGCTGGTACCCCGCCCATCTCCCACGCTTGTCGTTTGCAGCGCAGAGCGGCCAGCATTTGCGTTTGCGATGGAGGTTCGTGCCGTATCGTCACGCGTCAAACCATCCGCCGACAACCCTTGCGGCATGGCTGCAGAACACGAGTCCCGTCACACACCAGAACACGACCACAGCACGGTGTGGGAGGCGACCCAGAGCGGGCCTCGCGGTGATTTGCCGCGCGGTCATCGCGAGAATGTTCCACACCATTGCCGCGTACAAGAATGGGCCTGCTGGATGCGATCGCATGGATAAGCTGAGGTCGCCCGCGCTCGCGGCGATGAATGACCGGGTCAGTCCGCAGCCAAAGCACTCGAGGCTCACAAACCGTCGCCAAACGCACCACACCTCATCGTTGAGCGGTGTGTTGGTGTACACGAACGATGCACCCCAGATGCCGACCAATGCGATCCAGATGAACCGTTCCCCGGACGCGTGAGGAGGTTGCTTCATGGGCACGCTCTATCCGGCTGCGCGGGCGGTGGGGAGCCGTGCGTGCATCGCCAAGGCCGGGATGGGCGGTTCCGCGGTGTTCGGATCGGTGCCGCCAGCGCTATCGGCCCGCATCGGTTTGGTCTCGAAGCATGGCAAGCAGGGACGCAGCCGATGGATGAGCGCCTCCAACGAGCGCAACTTGGAACCCCACTTCGGGCCCTGCCGCGCCATCGGTGTCGGCACGGTCACCAATGTGCAGGAGTTGTTCTGGGCGGATGCCGAGGTCCGCAATCACGTGCTCAAACGCTTGGCGGGCCGGCTTGAGGTGGCCAATGGATTCGCCCGCATACACCCCCTCAAAGTAGGCGCTCAATCCAAGAGCTGTGAGCTTTGTGGACTGCAGGTAGTCGGAAAATGCAACTTGTCGGTACCCTTGATCGGCGAACCACTGGAGCAGGTCCTCAACGCCTTCAAGGGTACCGATGGTCGGAAGAATCCTTCCATACATTTCGTCCTGGGTTGCGCCGATTGCCTCGCGGTGGGGAACTTGACCAACGCAATACGAGCCGCCCCCTTTTCGAACTCGATCCATGAACAACTTGAAACGCAACAGGCGTATAAAGTCCACCCATGCGCGCACCCAGTGGCGGCTGAACATTCTCCGCAGCAGGTCACGCTTGAAGGCCGCCATCAATGGCTTGAGCGCGTACATCGTCCCGTCAATGTCCCAGCTAATCACCTTTATCGGAGCCAGGTGAATGGGTTTCATCACCATCCTCCATGGATCGCAGCAACCTTGTCGATCACCGAAATCGCCTTTGGGTTGCGGACGACTTCGCTTGCGCGGGCGTTCTCGATCACTTGCTCGGGTCGCTTGGCTCCGGCGATCGCAGCGGTGACGCCTTCCTGGGCCAGCGTCCATCCAATGGAGACAGCCGAAGTTGGTACATTCAGTCGCGAGGCGACCCGTTCGAGGTCGCGGACGAGGCCCACGGCATGCCGAAAACGGGCCCCTTGAAACCGCTCATCCCATGAGCGCATATCGGTGTCGGGAAACCGCGGCGGGGATTTGTATTTTCCGGTCAGGAGTCCACGGCAGAGGGGTTCATACACGACCACGCCCATGCCGTTGCAGGTCGGCCGCAGCGTGGATTCAAACTCGCGGCGCAACAGGGAGTAAGGAGTTTGAAGGGACACCATCCCGGGAAATGCGCGTGCCTGGGTCACGCTGTCGGCGTCGTAGTTGCACAGGCCGTAATGCCGAATTTTTCCCGATGCCCGCAAGCGTTCGAGTGCCTCGAGGGTATCGTCCAAGCTGGTGCCCACTTCGCAGGGCCAGTGAACTTGCAGCAGATCGATGCAGTCGATTTGAAGCCGTCGGAGGCTGCTTTCCGCATCCGCAATGACCCAGGAGGGAGACAGGTCGCTGCGCGCGTGCTCGCCGTTGCTCCCGAATCGCACCCCAACCTTGCTCGCGATGACCACCCTGTGCCGGTCGGGACCGAGGGCATCCACAAGAACGCGGTCGGCGTGCCCTTCGCCATACAGGGGCGCCGTGTCAAACCAGTTGATCCCAACATCGATCGCCGCGCGAATGGCTGCCTTGGACGATCCATCATCGACGTCGTCGCCCCAATACGTCTTCCCAATGGCCCAGCAGCCGAATCCAACCACGGAGATCTCAAGGTCGGTGTTGGGCAGAAGCCGCCGAATCATCCCAGGTCGATCTCAAGCCCTTCATGGGCGATGTACAGGTCGGGGTCATTGGGCCGAGGTTGCGCGGCGAGTTTCTGTGCAATGGTGTCCAGCTGGTCATCGGTGCGGGTCGGGTCGTGGTGCGTGAAGCAGACGGCTTTCGCCTGGGCCCGACGCGCCATGGAGAGGGACGACGCAAAGGTGCCGTGGCCCCAACCTCGACGATTCACCATCTCTGGTTCGGTGTACTGCGCGTCAGCGATCAACAAGTCAACTTTTGAAGCCGCTCTGCAGATGTTTTCGACCTTGTCGTCGATGAGTTGCTCGTATTCCCCGTAGAACGTATCGTCCTCGTTGTAGATGTTGTACGGGGGCTCGTGGTCGCCGGTAAAGAACACCGACTTGCCGTTGCAGTCGATGCGGTAGCCGTACGTCATGACGGGGTGATTCATCATCACGTTGGTGATGGTGGCATCTGCATATTCGACGGACACGCCCTCGCGAATGGTGTGGTAGCGAACGTCGGCCTTGAGCTCGAGCTCTCGGACGGGGAAATAGCAGTATTCCATTTGCTGCGACAAGATCGACTTCAGGTCTTTCTGGTACACCGGGTCGAAGGCGCCATACACATCGACAGTGTTGCCGGGGACGAACAGAGGCGTGAAAAATGGGAGTCCCTGGATGTGGTCCCAGTGCGTGTGCGTGATGCACACGGCGCACTCCAC
>JAYZVA010000021.1:0-20472 GCA_036156175.1 Myxococcota bacterium | reverse complement strand
CAAATGGGCCCGCACCGCCGAGCCCACCGCCTCCACAGACTCTCCGGCCGGATGGACGGCCAACGAACTGGTCTATACCCATGGCTTGCAAGTGGTTGAAAACGCCAGACTGCACGCGGCAATTGCCGACATACATGATGGAACCAACCTCCTTCATTTTGTGGCTGAACTGGTCGCCTCGGACACCGTCACAGTGATGTTGCAGACGCTCGCCACGGTATTCGATAGCCTGGGTTTCGAGCGGTCCAGCACCGATTAATCCGAAGCCGATGCCTGATATTCAATACCAAAACCTGCCCCTCCCAGGGCCGGGTCTGACTCACGCCTACGGCGACAAGGTTCGCATCTTGTCGCATCCGTATGCCATGTCGTTGTTGGAACGGCTGTGCTCACCGACCGTGGTTCAACCCACCGTAAACCGCCTGGTTCGCCAACTGTACGACTGCCTGCTGGCCGACGTTGCGAGCACCATGCTGGCGCGCAACGTGGTCACCTCGCCCACCCGCATGGAATCGATCACCCCACACGGCGTCTACATCGGTGAATGCATCGATCCCGACCAGCGCGTCGTGGTTGTCGATGTGGCCAGAGCCGGGATTGTGCCCGCGGATCAGTTCTACGACGGCCTGCACGGGATCCTGCGCGCCGACTCGATTCGACAGGACCACGTGGTCGCGAGCCGGGTGACCGACGCCAACGGTGCGGTCACGGGCGTCACCTTGGACGGCAGCAAGATTGGCGGAGACATCGCCGATGCGACGGTGCTCTTTCCAGATCCGATGGGCGCAACGGGAACCAGCCTCGCCGGGGTGATTGATCACTACAGCAAGATTTGCAACGGGCGCGCGCGCGCCATGGTTGCCGTTCACCTCATCGTGACTCCGGAGTACCTGGCACGCATGACCGCAGAGTTTCCGAACCTGTTCATCTTTGCCATTCGACTCGATCGCGGCCTTTCGACGGAGCGCACGCTCGCTGCCGTGCCGGGGGCGCAATGGGATGAAGAAGTGGGACTGACCGACCAGCAGTACATCGTCCCCGGCGCAGGTGGTGTCGGTGAATTGCTCAACAACGCTTGGATTTAGGAGACGCCATGATTGGCACCGCTCAGACGAACCAGAACCGCTTACGGGTGTTGATCCCCGAAGAGAAGCTGCGCGCCCGCATTGATGAGTTGGGGGCCCAAATCCGCCGCGATTTTGGCGACAAGCCCGTCACATGCGTGTGCGTCCTCAAAGGCAGCTTCATCTTTGCAGCCGACCTCGTTCGCGCCATTGGGGGCGAAGTAAAATGCGAGTTTCTGGGTGTCTCCAGCTACCAAGGCGGCACCCAATCGACCGGCGTCGTGAAGATCACCAAAGATCTCTCGAAGCCAATCGAAGGGCAACACGTCATTATCGTGGAAGACATCATCGATACCGGACTCACGCTGCATTACCTGCTCGAGATGCTCTCGGTTCGGAAGCCCAAGAGCCTCTCCGTCTGCACACTTCTCGACAAGCCGGCCAACCGCGAGGTGGACATGGCGGCAGATTACGTGGGATTCGCCATCCCCGATGAGTTCGTCGTTGGGTTTGGTCTGGACTTTGCTGAACTGTACCGAAACCTCCCGTATGTCGCCGTGTACACCCCATGAATGAGATCTCCACAAACGCAGCACCGGCTGCCATCGGTGCCTACAGTCAGGCCATCGCCCACGCGGGAGTGGTCTACTGCTCCGGCCAAATCGGCCTGACCGCCGAAGGCCAGTGGGCCGGAACCGATGTCCGCTCGCAAACGCGTCAATGCCTCGCGAACCTGCGCGAGGTGCTCATGGCCGCCTCGAGCCGGCCGGACCGGGTCATCCGCGCCACGATTTTCCTCGCGGACATGGACGATTTTGCGGTCGTTAATGAAGAATACGCGGCGTTTTTCAACGGGCACCGGCCTGCACGAGCATGCGTGGAAGCCTCACGGTTGCCCAAGGATGCGTTGGTCGAAATCAGCTGCATCGCTGCAATCGGGGGCTGACGCTCGGTTGCCAGGCAACTACGCTTCGCTGCCCGGCTTCTTCTTTCGCCGTCGGCGACGCGATTTACTCGGCGCAGATGCCGGCCGCTGCTCGGACACCGTTGCCACCAACTCGAGCAGCTCCTCTCCAAAATCAGCGATCTGCCACCTGCGTATTCCGGGCACCTCCCGCAACGCCTGCATGTCGGCGGGGGCCAGTCGAGCGATTTCCTTCAGCAATGCATTGTTTGCCACAGCAACCGGCGCGATCCCGCTCCGTCGTACCCGCTCATTTCTCCATTCCTTCAGCGGCACCAGGTACCGGTCTGCGCCCGGCCCTGCACGGGTGGCCCGTGTCCGACTCGGCTTGGGAATGGCCGGAATCTCCCGCTCATCCAAGAGGCCTTCTTGCACCGCACGCAACAGCGCGGGGCCGTGGCGCCGGACCATGCTGGACCCCTTCCGGGCCAGCTTGGCGAGTTCGGCCTCGTTCGAAGGCTGGGATTTGGCCAAGGTCAACAAAAACGGGTCTGGAATTAGTTTGAACGCGGGGCGGTTTGCCGAACGCGCCTCGCCATCCCGGTAGGCCCAGACGGCCCGCAGCACCCGCTGTTGTTCCACAGAGAGCGTCCGAGCGCCCTTCACCCGAAGGAAGTCCGCCTCGGTATGCTCCCTCCCCTGCCACGTCCGCAGGGCGACAAGTTCGCACTCTTCGACCACCGCATCGGCGCGGTTGCTCCGGTTCAAGTGAATGTTCAACAGTTCGCGCAGCGCAGGAAGCCAGTGGGTGTCGCCGCGGGCGTAATCAAGGTGCTCGGGCAGGAGGGGTCGCTTCGACCAATCGTGCCGTTGATACTTTTTGTCGATGGTATGACCAAAGAACCGCTGGATGAGGTCTGCCAGCCCAATTCGCTCGAAGCCGAGAAACTGAGACGAAATCATGGTGTCGAACACGTTCACAAACGTGCACCCAAAGTCCCGCTTCATGGACACGATGTCGTAATCGGCGCCGTGAAGCACCTTGACGGTGTTGGGATCCTCCATGATCCGGTTCAACGGTGTCATGTCTTCAATCGCCAGTGGGTCGATGATGTAGTCGGTCTCGAGATCACTCAGCTGCACCAAGCAGACCTTCTCTTGGTACGAATGGAACGAATCCGCTTCCGTGTCGACGCCCACGACTGGAGCACCACTCACCTTCTCAACCATTGCGGCCAAAGCATCAGCGTCTTCGATCATCACCAGCGGGGTTTTTCCGAACATCACCGTCCTGCATTGTGCGGAACTCCAACATCCAAACCGTCGCCGGACCGCGCACGCGTCAGGTCTAACCGAGATGAGGGGTCTGTTCAATCCCTCTTCGCGTTGCGGTCCGGCAGCTGCGCTGCGGTGAAGCCACCCGGAAGGATGTCCGCCAACTGCAAAACCCGTGTTTTCCCGGCGGCGTTACCCAGCACAATCCGCAGGTCGCCCCCGAACTCCCACAGCACTTGCCTGCATGCTCCGCACGGCAGCGCGGGCTCGTCCTCGATGGTCACGATGGCGCACGACATCATGCGGGTGTGACCTTCGCTGACCGCCTTGAAAACCGCCACCCGTTCGGCGCAACAGGTCAGCGAGAAACTCGCGCTTTCCACATTGCATCCCGTGAAGACCGTGCCGTCTTCGGTTCGCACCGCCGACCCCACCGGATAGTTTGAGAACGGGGCGTGGGCATTGGCCTGAACGGCAAATGCTTGTTCGAGAAGCGCGCGGTCTTTGTCCGTCACCATTTGGTCACCAGTTGTGCGATCACGGGCACCAAGTCCCCCGCGGCACGGCCCACGGTTTCGGTCACCGAGTCGTGGTCGGTCGCCTGATCCGACAAACCCGTGCCTTCATTGGACACGATGGCGATGGTCAACACCCGCATGCCGGCATGGACTGCAGCGATGGTCTCCGGAACCACGCTCATCCCAACCACCGACGCACCAAGCATGTGGAGCATCCGCACCTCGGCGGGTGTTTCAAAGCTTGGTCCTCGAACCGCCGCGTACACCCCATTGGTCATTGCAACCCCAAGGTCTGCAGCCACGCCTTCCGCTTCGGCCCCCAGTTCGGGATCGTAAGCACGGGACATGTCCGGAAACCGAGGGCCCAGCTGCGGAATGTTGGGACCAACCAACGGATTGATTCCCATCAGATTGATGTGGTCGGTGATGCGAACGAGGTCACCAGGGCTCAGTCGCTTCGAGAGCGACCCGACGGCGCTGGTCATCACCAGGATCTCGACCCCCCACGCCGCCATCGCACGCACCCCACACACAACATCGTGAAGCGCATCGCCCTCATAGCTGTGTTTGCGCCCGCCGAGCATGACCACCGGTTTCTCACCGAGGAATCCGACGGTCACGGTGCCGGCGTGGCCGTGAACCGACATCGTGGGCAACCCGGCACGCTCGTAGCTGATTTCACGCGGGTCGGTCAGGCCATCCTTTAGTCCCCCCACACCACTGCCCAGAATCACCGCGACTTTCGGGGGAGCACCGAATTCTTTTCGACAAGTTTCGGCAACATGCTGGAATCTGTATTGTTGCACGCGGGTCTCCGACGATATTCGACTCGTACTCTACCGTAAACGGAACCGACGATGCCGCTCCTCCCACCCGTTGACCTGCCGAAGGTCGACCACGCCCAGATCCAAATCGATGGCGTGGCGGACGAAGCAGCCTGGGCTGACGCCGTCGAGTTGACCGATTTCGTCGCTTACCGTCCCAAGCCGGGTGTGCCGGCTTCCGAGACCACCACCGTTCGATTCATATCGACAGACTCAGCGTTGTACCTCCACTTCGAAGCGCGCGATGCATCGGCAGACCGGATACAAGCCGGGTTTGGACGACGCGACTCCCGGCGCAACGACGACTACGTGGGCATCGCGCTCGATCTGTTGGGCACAGGAGAGCGCGCCAACCTGTTCATCGTGAACCCGCTGGGCGTTCAGTTGGACGGAACGCTGGTTCGGGGGCGCGATCGAAATCCAGTCCCATGGCGCGGAGGGTGGTCTTCGTGGGATGCCCAGTGGTCCTCCGCAGGCCGGATTCACGAATCCGGCTACGACGTGGAGTTGGAAATTCCGTGGGCTGCGGTCCGGCACCCGGAGCGAATCGACTCTTTTCGCTTCATGGTGTTTCGGCGGGTCGCCCGGACGGTTGAGATGAGCTCATGGCCGACCTTGGACCCCAATGTGCAGGGCACGTTGGTTCAAACGGCCACCATGACCGGACCAGGCAGAACCGAGACTGCGCATCAGTTGCGGATTCAACCCGAGTTCACCGCAATCCAGACTCAAGATGGCCCCCCGGATGACCGGATCGGCTTCAGTGGCCTCAGCGCCGGCGGCACCGTTCGGTACGACCCCTCGCCCAATCTGCAGGTGCTGGCAACGGTCAACCCGGATTTCTCAAACGTCGAGTCAGACGAAGCGAAAATCGATGTCAACAGTCGATACAGCCTCCAGTACGAGGAAAAGCGTCCGTTCTTTCTGGAGGGTCAGGAGTGGTTTTCGCACCCAATGCGCGACCTTGTGTACACCCGCTCCATGGTCGCCCCGCTTACCGGAGCGCGGGTCACCAGCGAGTCATCGGGGTGGGCCGTGGCGGCACTCAATGTGCTGGACCAAAGTCCCGCTCCTTCGGTCACTGAGCGAGAGGGCTGGAGCAGCGACGACGTGGACGGGCGGCAGGCGATCGCGACGGTCGGCCGGATTCGCCGGTCCTTTGGCAAAGACAACATGCTCGGGGCCATTGTCTCGGACAAGCGCTTGCTTGGCACAACCAACCGGCACCACCTGGTCGGTGTGGACGGGCGCATCAGCTTGACCGAGCGGACAACGATCGAAGCGTCGGCCCTTGCCTCGTCCACCCAAGGCACCGGTCAAGATGGAACCTGGACGCCGGCTGCCACGGTGAGCAATCGCATCCGGACGCGAAACTGGCAAAATGACATCGACTTTGAGCACCTAAGTCCTGATTTTCGAACCGAAAATGGGTTCCAGCCGCGTGCTGACTGGACAAGCATCAGCAACGAGAGCGAGTTCCACATTTTTCCTCAGAAGGGCTTCATTCCGCGGGTCTTTTTCAACCCCATCGACGTCGAGGCAGCGTGGGATTCAGCCGGCGACCCCCGCCTGACCGAGTGGGCCCCCAATGGGGGGTTTTGGACCCGGAGTGGCCTGATGTTCATGGGCACGACCGCATGGACAAGCGAGGAGTTTGCCGATCAATGGTTCACCACCCGCAGCGTCCGGTTTATGGGCGGTGGCTCCGTGTCACAGCGGCTGCGGTTGTGGATTCGCGGCAAGGCGGGCGAAGCGCTCCTGTACGACGAAGCCGACCCCGTCGTTGGTCGGCGCAACTCGGTGTTTGTGGATGTTGGTTTTCAGCCCGCTCGGTTCGTGCGCATCGCCCCGCAGGTGGGTTGGGAACGGTTCGATGACGAGGGAACTGAGGTCTATTCGGGCACGATCAGTCGCGTGAAGTTGGAAGCCTTCGCCACTCCGACTGTGTGGGGCCGCTACATCGCCGACGTGTCGACGTTCAGCGGGCGCGTCAGCCATGAGGGCCTCCTCGCGTGGGAGCAGTCCCCGGGCCGGGCGGTCTATGTCGGCGGGCACACCGCCATCACCAACGGAACCGATGAGGATCCTGTCGCAAACCCGGAACGCGAATGGACGGCGTTCACCAAGGTGTCTTGGGTCTTCAACGGGTAGCGCAAGCCTGTCGGGACCAGGGTTCGCTGCCGCCTGGTGACAGACCAGGGCGCGACGACCGCGCTGAGACCCTCTTTTTCCTATCGGGTGTCCAAAACACCGGGTAGAACCATGGGTGTCTGTGACGAATGCGTTAAACGACGCCAGTTTTTTGTTCCCAAGTGGCGCAGTGGATGAGATCCCGGTAACAACGATTCAGCCAGCCTTCCCCTTCCATCCCCAGCCGTTGCCGAGACCGGCCACGAGGAGTCTCCGATGAAACAATCCGCTGTTGTCGCCCTTATGCTCACTGCATGCGCCTCCGACTACAAGGTCATCGCCGATGCCGATGCAATCGCTGGCGCGGATGGGTTCTTTGACACGGGTGTCACGGAAGAGGAAGAAGTCGAAGAAGAACCGATTGACCCCGATGCTCCCGTGGCTCGTTGCGACGTCACACCGGACAAGGTCCGTCCGATCATCGAGACGGCTCGCTGGATCGGATCCGAATCGTTTGACCCGAATGACGAGGCAATCGTCGAATATTCGTGGACCCTCGCCGACCGGCCATCCGGTTCATCCGCCGTCATGCCCAGTGGAGCGACGCCGGACCGGTCGGGATTCGAGACCGATCTGGCGGGTGACTACGTGGGCCAGCTCATCGTGACCAACGAGTCCGGTGTGCAATCGCCGCCGTGTGAGGTCACCCTCACCGCGGAACCCGTCGAGGCACTCTGGATTGAGATGTTCTGGGAAAACGCCGGCGACGATATGGACCTCCATCTGCTCGCCCCTGGCGGCACTCTGAAGACCGAAACCGACTGTTACTACATGAACTGCACACCGACGTTTGGTGATGGGCTCGATTGGGGCGTTGCAGGCGAGAGTTACGACAACCCCACGCTGGATCTCGACGACATCACCCTCACCGGCCCCGAAAACATCAACATCGAGAGTCCGGAAGACGACACCTACACCGTCATCGTGCACGACCACACGTCCCAGACATTCACCGCCGGCAATCCGGTCACTGTGAACATCCGGCTGGATGGCGAACTGGTTTGGAGCGATACGCGCGTCATCGCAGGCGAAGATACGTACACTGAGTTCGCTCGCATCAACGTTGCAGAAGGCACCGTCGACAGCCTCTGAATCGGCGCCACCATGGCAGAAGGGCCGGCCTCCCCAACGGGGGGCCGGCCCTCCTTGTTTGGGTGGCCTGAACGTCGGCTTGCCACGATCCGTCAGCCGATGGCGGCCTCGATTGATTCATGCAAACTTGCCCGACGCCACTGAAATCCCGACTCACTCAGCACGCGGGGCATGACCCGTTTGCTGGACAAGATCTCCGAGGCAAATGTCCCGAGGATCAGTCGCAGCGCAAAAGCCGGGGCGGGCATGAACGAAGGGCGACCCAAAAGGCCACACAACACGCGATTGAAGTCGGCCTGCCGGATGGGCTCGGGAGCCACCACATTCACCGGGCCACGGATGTCTTCCGTCTCCACTGCATGCAAAACTGCTCCGACCGCATCGGCGATGTCGACCCAGCTCCACCACTGCTGACCGCCCCCCAGTGGACCGCTCACTCCCGCCTTTGCGGGGAGCAGCATCGTCTTCAATGCGCCCCCGCCCGGCCCAATCACGATGCCGAATCGCATCATGACCGAACGACACGGCGCCCGTGCCGCGGACGCCTCCCATTCCACACACAGCTCGGCAAAGTAGTCGTCTCCTGCGGGATGAGACTCGGTCAGTTCCGCTTCGCCCATCGATCCGTAGAAACCGACGCCCGACGCGCACACCAGCACGCTCGGCGGTGCCTCGGCTTGGGCAATGGCGGAGACCACGCGCTCGGTCGTGGTCAACCGGCTGGACCGTACCGACTCAATCTTGCGATCGTTCCAGTAGCCCTGGACCGATTCACCCGCCAAATGCACAACGGCATCGGTTTTGGTCGACAGCGTCTCGGCAAAGTCGTCCCAACCGATGGCCTCGACCCCGCTCAGCTGCGCCGATGCTGCCTCTGGATTCCGGGACACTGCTACGACTTTGTGTCCCTTTTCAATCAGGTCAGCGCACAGCGCCGACCCCACAAATCCGGTGGCCCCAGTAACCACAAATCGCATGACTTCCCCCTGCGCTGCGCGCCTTCGTCTGTACCCCACTCCCGCCAGCGAACCCTCCAAAACCGTGTGGGCTCACCCGGTTGTGGAGGGATTCAGCGGATGTAGCCGTTGGCCTCCAGCCATTTGATGACAACACCTGCTGCGTCTTCTGCCGATTGACCCTTCATTTCAAGGTGAATCTCGGGGTCATCGGGAGCCTCGTACGGACTGTCGATGCCGGTGAAGTTTTTGATCTCGCCAGCTCGAGCTTTCGCATACAGCCCTTTGGCGTCCCGAGCCTCGGCAACCTCTAGCGGCGTGTCGACGAACACTTCCACGAACTCACCGGGCTCCACCCGCTCCCGGGCCATTGCACGCTCCGATCGGAAGGGCGATATGAAGCACGACAACGTGATCAGGCCGGCATCCACCATCAACTTGGACACCTCACTGACCCGTCGGACGTTCTCCACGCGGTCGGCTTCGGTAAAGCCGAGGTCCCGATTGAGGCCATGCCGAACGTTGTCTCCATCCAAGACGACCGTGTGGTTGCCCCGAGCATGGAGTTGCCGCTCAACAATATTGGCAATGGTCGACTTCCCGGCGCCGGACAGTCCGGTAAACCACAGAATCACGGGCTTCTGGTCCTTGGCTTCAGCCCGGGCGGCCTTGTCAATGTCCATTGCCTCCCAGTGAATGTTGGAGGCCCGTCGCAGCTCGAAGTTGATCAGACCAAGCCCCACAGTGTTGTTGGTCATCCGGTCGATCATCACGAACCCACCAGTGGCCCGACTCTCGGTGTACGGGTCGAATGCAATGCCGCGATCAACGCTGATGTTGCAGACGCCGATTTCATTCAAAGCCAGCGTCTTGGTCGGCTCTTTGACCAGTGTGTTGACGTTGACCTTGTGCTTGAGTTGTGCCGGGGTCACGGTGGCCTCGCGGGTGCCAATTTTCATGACATACGGACGACCGGGCATCATGGGTTTGTCGCTCATCCACAACACAGTCGACTGGAACTGGTCGGCGACCCCACACGGACTCTTCCCCGCAACCAGCACGTCTCCTCGCGACACATCGATCTCGTCGTTCAAGACAATGGTGACGGATTGTCCCGCGTGCGCGACGTCGAGGTCGCCGTCGTAGGTGACAATCCGCGCAATGGTCGACTCCGTCCCACTGGGCAGTGACTTCACCGCGTCGCCCGGCCGAATCTCTCCCGCCGCAATCTGGCCCGAAAACCCACGAAAGTCCAAGTTGGGTCGATTGACCCATTGAACCGGCATCCGAAATGGGTTCTCGATCGCCCGGTCTCCAACGGGGACAGTCTCCAAGTACTCGAGCAAGGTTGGCCCCTCGTACCAAGGCGTGTTGGTCCCGGCTTCCGTCACGTTGTCGCCCTTGAGCGCTGACACGGGGATGCAGCGAATCATGTCGACATCCAGAACCTTTGCGAACTCGTTGTATTGAGCCACGATGCGGTCGAATACTTCTTGGGAATAGTCGACAAGGTCCATCTTGTTGATGGCCACCACCAGCTTCCGCACCCCAAGCATTGACACAATGAAGCTGTGCCGACGGGTCTGCGTCAACAGGCCGTGTCGGGCATCGACCAGCAGAATGGCGAGTTCCGCCGTGGACGCGCCAGTGGCCATGTTGCGGGTGTATTGCTCGTGGCCGGGGGTGTCGGCAACGATGAACTTTCGGCGGTCGGTCGAGAAGAAACGATACGCCACGTCGATGGTGATGCCTTGTTCTCGCTCTGCTGCGAGCCCGTCAACCAAGAGTGCAAAGTCAATGTCTCCGCCTTGGGTCCCAACTTTCTTGCTGTCCGCCTCGAGCGCAGCCAGTTGGTCCTCAAACAGGAGTTTCGACTCGAACAGGAGTCGGCCAATCAGGGTCGATTTTCCGTCGTCCACCGATCCGCCGGTGATGAATCGAAGCAGCGACTTGTTTTCCTGCGCATCGAGATACGCCAGGATGTCTTCGGCGATGAGTTCGTCTTTATGGGCCATTAGAAGTAGCCCTCCTGCTTCTTCTTTTCCATTGAAGCGGAGGAGTCGAAGTCGATGACCCTCCCCTGACGCTCGCTGGTGGTGGTCAACAACATCTCTTGAATGATGTCCGGCAGGGTCGTGGCCTCCGACTCCACCGCGCCGGTCAGCGGGTAGCAGCCAAGCGTCCGGAATCGCACCATCTTCTGCATGGGCACTTCGCCCTCATGGAGCGGGATGCGGTCGTCATCAACCAGAATCAATACACCGTCGCGCTCAACCACCGGACGCACCGCTGAGTAGTACAGCGGCACAATTGGAATGCTCTCGAGATGGATGTACTGCCAGATGTCCAGCTCGGTCCAGTTGCTGAGCGGGAACACGCGGATCGACTCGCCTTTGTTGATTCGGGTGTTGTAAACGTTCCACAACTCCGGACGCTGACTCTTGGGATCCCACCGATGCTGCGCCGTGCGGAATGAAAAAATGCGTTCCTTTGCTCGCGACTTCTCTTCGTCGCGGCGTGCACCACCGAATGCAACATCAAACCCGTGCTTGGTGAGGGCTTGTTTCAAGCCTTGGGTCTTCATCACGTCGGTGTGGACTGCTGAGCCGTGGGTAAATGGGCCAACCCCATCCCGAACCCCTTCCTGATTGATGTGCACAATCAGGTCGAGGCCCAGTTCCTTGGTGAGGTCATCCCGAAACTGGATCATCTCACTGAACTTCCAAGTGGTGTCCACATGCATCAACGGAAATGGCGGCTTCGACGGATAGAAGGCCTTCATGGCGAGGTGCAGCATGACCGAGCTGTCTTTCCCCACCGAGTACAACATGACGGGGTTCTCGGCGGTCGCAGCCACCTCTCGCATGATGTGGATGCTCTCGGCTTCCAGACGGCGAAGATGCGTAAACATGAACGGGCTCCTGCAGTGCCGGTTTGGAGCGTCCGCGTAACGCTTTGCCGCACCATCGGCCATTCACGCCTCGCACGCAACCCGCCCGCCTCGGGCCGCTCCAATCTCAGCCGACTGAACGCCTCAATCGCCACCAACGAACAAGCCGCTCGACCCAGTCGTAGGGAAGAAAGGCCAAGTAGCCCCACATGCTGGCGAATGAGAAAAACGCCACCATCAGGCCGAGATGAATGCCACCGTGAAGCAGAACGCCAATCACCAGCGCCAACCACCGCGTGGGCCGCCACAGCACGAGCGCCCAAAACCAACACTCCCAATACAGCGTAACGATGGTTCCGATCTGCGTGATGTCGTATCCAATCCGGGTGTCAAGAAGCGGGCTCACGAGCCAATCTGAGCGCGAGTAGTTGTCGGTCGACAACGAGTAATAGACTGCGCTCCCTCGCTGCCATGAGCCGCTCGCCCACTTCTCGATTCCGCTCAGGACGTACATGAACGCGAGCTGAATCTGGATGAGGCGCATCGCAACAATGGGCACGGTGGGCGTCCCGCGCGGTCGCAACCCCTTCCGGTGTCGCTTCCGCTGATCGAGCCACGCGTCGATGGAGTACTTTGCCCCACAAGGCACCAAGCACAGGTAAAACGTCATCTCGCGCACCAGCCGATCGCCGCCGTTCATGAACCACGCGTTGCGCTGATACAGGGCCGCGTGCGCGATCACGCTCAACAACCCCATGGTGCGGCTCTTGTAGCCAAGCATGAACAGGACATTGGCGACCAACGCGAGCCCGTGAGCCGCATACACGCCACTCATGGTCGGTATGTGATCGAAGTAGGTCCAACGGGCCAAGCGCACGCCCCGCGACGCGGATGCTTCAGAGTAGATCCCATCGGGGCCAACCAAGATCGCCAAATCGGGGAAAATATCGATGGTGGTCATCACCATCATGACGCCCATCAGGACCCGCATCACCCCGGTGCCGCCCGCCTGAATCGGCCGAAACCAGAACCAGACCCACCACGCCCACACGACGCGCACGCCCTTCATGATGTCGCTCAGGGGCATTTGAACGTCCCCAGCTCAGTGGTTTTTTTTCGCCCGACACCCTCGGGGTCGGCCCAACGCTTTTTCGGTCGTCGAGACCATGTGCGATCGCGAATCAACTTCACCTCGACGACCGGCACACCCGCCTCTTTCGACCGGTGACAAGCGTTCTTTGCGATCGCCTTTCGAAGCGCTTTGCGGCTTTTCTGGTAGCTGCTCAGCGCAACTTTTTGCCGCCGATCGTAGCGCCATCGAAAGTAGTCTTCCCCAACCGGCCGCATCAACGGCTCGATGGAGACAGTGGCACCGTCCGCAGTCTTCCCTTCGAGCAACAGCCAAGACGTGCTGCCAGGGGGCGGCGCAAACATTCCCCAGTTCTGCCAGAAGCACAGGGTGGTGTGCATCCATCGGAACTGCCGATAAACCGCGCCCCAGGTTTCGTCCTGTCGGTTGTGCGAGGCGTACCCGGTTGCCAGATACGCGATGAGAAACAGGCTCATGACCACCCGATACGCGCTCCGGATCACCTGCGCCTCCACAAACGATAGCCGTCCAGAGTCAGGTCATGCTCAACGGGTTCATAGCCTTGGCGCCTGACGGCATCGGCGTTGAACGGAAGGTCGCGGGCGCTCAGGTGCGGCGGTATGTCGCGATGCATGGTGATCAAAAACAACGTCCCTCGAGTCCGGTCGGGCGCGCGCAGACGACTGACGCACTCTGGGTCACCGGGTGGAAACCGTGTGTAATCGATTCGATTGGGAAGCAGAAGGCTGTCCACCGCCAAACCAGCGCAATCGAGGACCCGGTCGTCGGGCCCCACTGACTCCGCAGCCCAGCGGGCAAACTCACCGGCATGGTACTCCGATGACTGCGCCAATTCGGGTGAATCGAGGGACCGGGCGTCCAGCCCCGGGTCGCTGCGAATGACCCACACAAGCGCACCCACCGCGCCCAACCACGCGGGACAACGCGGAATCCACGATACCACGCGCCCCGCCGCAATCGGCACTGCAGCCGCGAACAGGACGGCGAACGGCATGACGTACCGGTCAAAGTAGGTCACCCAACCCATGCCGGCCCACAGGCTGACCGCCGGGGCGCCCAGCACCACCGCTGCCGCTGCCGTTGACACCGCAAGTTGCCCAAGGCCATTTCTCTTGCGTCGATACGGCACGAGCATGACCCCCATTGCTGCAAGGGTTGCCGGCAGGGGAAGAAGTTGGAGCGCACTGAGCCGTCGGTAGCTCGCGAGCCGCAGCGCTTCGCCACACGCAGTGGCCGACGCGCCGATGGTAAAGCGCCCCACCGTCTCGTTGGCGCAGGCCTCCTGCAGTTGGCGGTCGTCGAAAAGCCCTTGGCGAATCTGTTCCAAGGTTCCCTTGCGTTGCACTTCCAGCTGCTGCTCGAAGGCCAACTGAGGCACATCAAACGCCCGTTCCAGCCAGGCTGCATGAGCCAAAATCATGGCCACGGCAGCCCCAAACACCATCAAGCGGGCCGCCGCCGCACGCGGCGTGCAACGAAGGGCAGCCAGAACCACCAGCGCGCTCGCTCCAGCCAGTGCAATTCCACCCCGCATGTCGAGCGCCCATGCAGCACCAGCGCTCAGTCCCGCGAGCAAAAACCAACCCGTCTGGCGCCAGCGGACCGCGGCAGACCCGGCGGCGAAAGCCATTCCAACGGCTGCAGAGAGCAAGGGGTAGTGATTGACCCACAAGGCCCCATCCATGACCAACGGCATCAGGGGCACCGCCGCCGCAGCGACCAACCCGCACCATCGATTGGAGAGCGCCCAGCCCAGGCCTGCCGCCGATGCAACCATGACGAGCATGGACATGCGACTCACCCACTGCGCTGCATCGAGGTACCCCATGGCCTGCCCGAGTCCGCCGATCAACCACCCAAACCACGGCTTCCGAAAATCCGGGTACGCGATGCCGTCCACCGGATCCCAGATGTATTCCGCCGCGGTGAAGTAGTGGCCCCAGTCCGACCCGAGCGGATGATTCACCACCGGCAAGGTCCACCAGCCGTACGCAGCGACCAGCCCGACTCCGAGCCAAAACCACGTTGTTGTTTGACGGCCGATCATGTCCAAATCATCCTGATGTGGTACCAAAAAGAAACACGGGGGCTGGCGTGGACATCCTTATTACCGCGGGTGCGACTCGGAATCCCATTGACGCTATGCGGTATATATCCGCAAACTCCAGCGGGCAGACGGGTGTATGGATTGCGGAACAACTGTACCGGCATCGAACCGTGCACCTAATGGGAAGCCCCGAGGCCTTGCTGCGATGTCGCATCGACTGCACTCGAATTGGGTTTGGTTCCACCCACGACCTGATGGAAAAAATGCAGCAATGGACGGAAACCCACCCCGACGGCTTGGTCATTCACGCCGCAGCCGTCGGCGATTACTGCGTCGACCACGCGCCCGTCGATTCGAAACTCCCATCCGGGCAACAAACGGTCGCGCTTCGATTAGTGCCCACACCGAAAATTGTGGACCGCATCCACAACTGGGCACCCGATGCGAAACTGATCTCCTTCAAGGCCGCCGCACCGAACACCGATCGGGACGCTCTCGAGCAACTCGCAACGGCTCAGCGCGAGCGCACCGGCAGTCTGTTGGTGTTTGCGAATGTGATCGGTGCACTGCACGGGAGCAACCTGATCGTCGGACCCGGTGGGGCCGAGTGGTTCGATTCGAGGCCACTGGCGATGGCCAGCCTCGTGAGTGCAGTCCTCCGGTATCGGTGACCCCACCCAGCGGCAGTCGCGGCAGCGCCCATTTTGTATACCCGCGACCACTGCTACAGGATACGGGACCCGTCCGTTGACGACTCCCGTTGAGGTGACCATGAGTTCGGATCCGAGAGCAACCCGAGCGGCAGCCGAAATATCAAGGATCAACGCGTTCTTCCCGATCATGACGCTCTTGGGAACGTCCATGGCCGTCAACCGGCCGTTCGAGGGAAAGACCATCGCGGTTTCGGCCCACCTCACCACGTTGACGGGGGCGCTGGTCCGGGAGTTGGCGCTGGGCGGGGGTGAATGGGTGATCTGCAGCGTGAACCATGCGACGACAGACCACGGTGTCGTGGCCATGCTGCGTTCGAACAACATTACGGTGTACACCCTGGGCAACCGGGAAGATGCATACCGGCAAGCGCTGGACCACCGACCTGACCTCATCGCGGATGTGGGGGCCGACATTGTGTCCACGTTGCTGCGCGAGCGAACCGACCTGATCGAACACATCCAGGGCGCCGTCGAGGTGACCCGCTCGGGACTGCATGTGCTCCGGCGCTTCGACTCGCTTCCATTCGGCGTGATCAACATCAACGACGGGGTGTTGAAGCCCGCGATCGAGAACCGCCACGGCGTGGGAGAAGGCCTGTGGCAATCCGTGCAAGCGCTGACGGGAATGCACCTCTCGGGCCGTCGAATCGGTGTCGTCGGGTATGGTCCGGTTGGCAAGGGCGTGGCCGCGTACGCCCGCGCCGCTGGTGCGACCGTGGAGGTGGTCGAGCCGAGCCCCGTTCGTCAGCTAATTGCGCACTATGACGGGTTTCCCACGCCCACGATCGATGACTGCCTGAAGCGGGTTGGGATCATTGTCACCTGCACCGGTAAACCCGCCTCAATAACGGTGGACATGCTCCGTTCTGCACGAAACGGCCTCGTGTTGATCAACGCTGGTCACGGCGACGATGAAATCGATGTTGCTGGAATCCGGGCGAACGCCACCGCCGGCGACGAGGTCGCCGATCATGTGGTTCGGTATTCCCTCTCCGACGGGCCAACCGTCGCGTTGTTGGCCCAAGGCCACCCGTTGAACATCGTGACCAACTCGGGGTCACCCGAACCCGTATTGCTTCATTTTGCCTTGCTTGGATTGACGCTCGAGTGGTTGGCGAAAAACCCGCTGCCCGCCGGCGAACAGGCCATCCCCGAAGGCCTCGAAGAACGCGCCGCCGCCCTCGCCCTCCAAGCTCTCGGTGCCGCGCATGGTTGATGTGCACATCCGTGGGGAGGCCGATGAGCTGGCCGTTGCGCTCGTTCAGGCGCTGGCTCGCCAGGATGGAACGGAGGCGCTCGCGCTCGGCGCCGCACTCGAGCCCATCATCGGGGATCGTCCCCCATTGCGTGCTCGCCACGCAACCTGGATGGCCCAGGCCCATCAGCTGGTCGGTGACCTCCCGGCCGCATCCGCAAAAATACGCGAGGCAATCGCGCTCGCACAGGCTGCTGGCGAGGTTGACGCCATCCCCGCACTCAAGCAATTGAAGGCGACGATCGTCCGAGGGAAAGTCGCTGCGGATGTGGCGGCAAACGCTCCCCTTCCCGATACGCTGTTGGGACGAGCCGTGTCGGCCATCGACCAAGGCAACATCACCGAGGGCGCGCGCTTGGCGCGTCAGGCTCGAATCGAAGCCCAATCCACTGCAAACCATCGGGATGAAGTGTTCGCCCTGCTCGCGCTGGCCCGCATTGATGGCCACGAAGATTCTGCCATTCGGGCTGCGTACGAAGTCGCCGATGCTGCGGACGACAAAAACCTCGTAACGGCGGTATCAAGGGCAGCCAAAGCAGCCCACATCGTACTTCCGAAGCACCTTTTCTGACTGATTGAAGGAGCGCCTGATGGCCGTAAGTCGTGCCAAGATCGTTGACCGCAACTTCGTTGATGCCCTGGGATCGATGGAGCCGGGCGCCACGCGCTCGGACCTCGATTCGCCGGTGCGCCCGGGGTTTCGGCTCACGGGACGGCAAGCACTGCACCTGTTCGAGACCATGATCGCCAGCCGGCACCTGGACTTGACCAGCCGCGATCTAAAGACCGATGGACAGTCGTTCTACACCATTGGTTCGTCGGGTCACGAAACGAACGCAGTGGTCGCCGCGGCATCTCGGCCGACCGACCCAGCGTTCCTTCATTACCGTTCGGGCGGCTTCTTTCTCGAGCGTGCCAGTCAAATGGGTGGGCAGACGCCTGTTTTTGATGTGCTGTTGGGCCTGGTGGCGTCTTCGGATGAGCCCATTGCGGGTGGACGCCACAAAGTGTTCGGGTCGGTCGAGCTCTGGATTCCACCGCAAACGTCCACGATCGCGTCTCACCTCCCGAAAGCCGTCGGGGCTGCATTCACACTTAGTCGACAACAACGGGTGGGTCTCGACTCGCCTGTGCCCCCGGACAGTGTTGTGCTGTGTTCCTTCGGCGACGCAAGCTCAAACCATGCGACCGCCTGTGCCGCCTTCAACACGGCCTCAATGGTGACCCATCAGAACCTTCCATGCCCCATCGTTTTTGTCTGCGAGGACAACGGATTGGGAATCAGCGTTCGAACACCGCATGGCTGGGTAGAAGATCGGTTTCGAGCGGACCCATGGATCACGTACTTTGGCGCCGATGGCCTCGATATCGTCGATGCATACGAGGCTGCGCACGACGCGGTCGCGCACGCACGGGAGACCCGAAAGCCCGCGTTTCTTCATCTCAAGCTGGTTCGCCTGCTTGGGCATGCCGGTTCGGACGTTGAGCAACTGTACCGGTCGACCGATGAAATCGTCGCAACCGAGTCGAAAGACCCTCTGCTGAGCACCGCAGCCATGTTGATCAAGGGGGGTTGGATCACCCCCAATCAGGTCAGGGCGCTCTACGAGAACACGCGGCAAACCACAGCGGCGTTGGCCAGGGAAGCCGTTGCCAGGCCAAAGCTGACTTCAGTGGAAGCCATCGTCGAGCCGCTCGCCCCGCTTCGGCCCGACGCGGTGGCCGCCGAAGCGCAGACCCTTGCGCCGCCGGCAGACCGAACGGCGTTCCACGGCCGGCTTCCCGAAGAGGAACGTCCACGCCACATGGCGATGCTCCTCAATCGCGCGCTCGGCGATATGCTGATCAAGCACCCTGAACTCTGCATCTTTGGCGAAGATGTGGCGCGGAAGGGCGGCGTGTACCACGTGACCGCTGGACTGCAGGAAAAAGCCGGTGTCGGACGCGTCTTCAACACCATCCTGGATGAAACATCCATTCTCGGTCTGGCATTGGGGTCCGCGCAGATGGGAATGCTGCCGATTCCGGAGATTCAGTATTTGGCCTACCTGCACAATGCCATCGACCAACTTCGCGGCGAAGCATGCTCTCTTCAATTCTTTTCGAATGCGCAATACGCCAACCCCATGGTGGTCCGAATCGCAGGCCTGGCCTACCAAAAGGGATTTGGGGGACATTTTCACAATGACAACTCCGTGGGATCCCTTCGCGAGATTCCCGGGCTGATCATGGCCTGCCCCAGCAATGGTGAAGACGCGGTCGGAATGATGCGAACGCTCATCGCTGCGGCCAAGGTTGATGGGCGTGTCAGTGCCTTCATCGAGCCGATCGCGTTGTACATGACCAAAGATCTCCATGAAGCCAAAGACGGGTTGTGGTCGTTTCGGTATCCGCCCGCGTCCCATTCTGTTCCAGTCGGCAGCGCGCGAACGTGGGGCGATGGCACCGATCTCACCATCATCAGCTACGGCAACGGGCACTGGATGAGCCTCCGTGTTGCCGAGCGCCTTCGGGCGGACGGCATCGATGCCCGCTGCGTGGACATTCGATGGCTGAACCCACTCCCGGTCGATGACATGGTGCGGGAAGCAACCGCCACAGGCCGGGTTTTGGTGGTCGATGAGTGCCGGCAGACGGGTGGCATGGCGGAGGGGATCATGACGGCGCTGGTGGAGCGGTGCCCGGAGGTCAAGATGCGACGGGTCGCTGGAATCGACACCTTCATTCCGTTGGGAGCAGCCGCGAATCTGGTCTTGGTGGGCGAACACGACATCGAACACGCCGCGCGTGAACTGGTGAGCCAATGAAACAGCGAGCCTTGATTCTTTGCCCCGGGCGGGGCTCGTACAGCCGCGATTCATTGGGCTCGCTCGAAGGGCTCACCAGCCCTTCACTCGATGTCTTTGACGCGATGCGCACAGCCCATGGTCGACCCACGGTTCGCCAAATGGATGAGGCGGAGGCATTCAGAAGCGCAGTTCACATCCGTGGGGAAAATGCCAGTGCCCTCACGGCTGGGGTATCGCTCGCGGACCTTGACCAAATCAACCACGACCGGTTCGAAGTGGTTGGTGTCGTTGGCAACTCCATGGGTTGGTACACTGCGCTCGGGTACGCTGGTGCACTGCCGATGAAGGATTGCGCGCGGCTGGTCGAGACGATGGGCCAGTACCAGGCGGGCAACATCGTCGGAGGCCAGCTCGTCTACCCGATGGTGGATGCGGATTGGCGAATCGACCCCAAGGCCGAAACCCGCGTGAACGATGCGATTCAAAGCCATCCGGAATTGCACTGGTCCATTCGACTGGGCGGTCAAGCCGTGATCGGCGGTAGCGAGGCTGCGCTGACCCACGCGGTCAATGCACTCGAACCCATCGCTCAGGGCGGGCACAATTTCCCGCTTCGACTGCCACTGCACTCCGCTTTTCACACACCACTGATGGCACCGGCTCGGGTTCGAGCGGAGAACGAACTCGCGGACCTCGACTGGCAGTCGCCTGCCGTCCTCATGGTCGATGGCCTTGGGCGGGTGCATCGCGCCGGGTCGGCGGATCCCAAGCGGATCCGCGATTACACCCTTGGCGACCAAGTCACCGAGGCGTTCGACCTTCATGCCTGCATCCGAACAGCGCT